>JAGWBD010000165.1:1437-3792 GCA_021296065.1 Anaerolineae bacterium | reverse complement strand
TCTCTTTGGCGATGCGCCCGCATAGCGCGCCGACCATGCCCATAGCGACGGCGCACTCGACCGGAATATCGCGTGAGCTGTGCCAAGCGATTGACGGAACACCGAGGCCCAGCTCTGCCATCAACGCGCGATGAACGGCGAGAGCGTCCACGCTGCCTTCTGCCATGCCGGCCAGGGTCCCCACCGCCCCGCCGAACTGGCCCACCAGGGCCTGCTCACGCGCGCGCACCAGTCGCTGCCGGTGACGATTCAGTTCCGCCAGCCAGCCAGCGACCTTGAAGCCAAATGTGATCGGCAGGGCTTGCTGGCCATGCGTGCGGCCGGCCATAGGCGTATTGCGGTAGCGTCGCGTGAGATCTGCCAAAGTGCCGGCAAGGTCGGCAGTGGTCTCCTCATTGAGCGCCAGCGCGTCGCGCAACTGCAGGATGGTGGCCGTGTCCATCACGTCCTGGGTGGTGGCCCCCCAATGCACCCAGCGGCCGGCATCCCCCTCACAGCGCTCGCCCAGTTGCCAGATGAGCGGCACCAGCGGGTGGACTGTTCGATCAATGCCTTCGCGAAGGGTTGCCAGGTCAAAGTGTTCCGCGCGCGCCTGGCGCGTGATTTCGGCCGCCGCTTCCGGCGGCACCAGACCGAGGGTGGCCTGGGCACGTGCCAACGCCGCTGCGTAATCCAGCCAGCGCTGCAGCAGGGCGCGCTCCTCAAAGAGTGCGCGCATCCGCCCGGAACCGAACAAGCCACCAAACAGGATCGAATCAATGACGCTTGCTGCCATGCTTTCCCTGCCCCGGCCGCCGGTAACGTACCGGGCCGGCACCACCTGTGACCGTTTTGCGATATACCTGACGGCAACATCATAATGGCCGCAACGGCGTCCTGCCAGACGTCAGCTGCGGGATCGGAGACCCCATATGCTCAAGGCTTGCTGGCATTTCAGTTTCACCGTGAGCGATCTGGAGCGTTCAATCGCCTTCTATCGCGACCTGCTGGGCATGCGCCTGGTGCACCGCCAGGAACAGGCCAATGAATACACGGCGCGCCTGGTGGGCTATGAGAACGCGCATCTCAAGGTGGCCCAGCTGACCATCGACGGCGTTCCTGGTTCGCGCTCGGGTCACTTGCTGGAACTGGTGGAATACGTACATCCGGACTGCGAATCGACCGATACGGCGATCTGCCGTCCCGGCACGGCCCACCTGGCCTTCGAGGTCCAGGACGTCCACGCCCTTTACGAGCGCCTGGTCGCCGCCGGGGTCCACTTCAATTCAGCGCCGAATGCCATCACGAGCGGTATCAACCGCGGCGGCTACACCTGTTATTTTCGCGACCCTGACGACATCACGCTCGAGATGGTGGGAATGCCGTCTCGCGAAGACTGACGAAAAAAGACGCTCACGTGTGTGAGCGTCAGTGTGCCCCATAGGGGACTCGAACCCCTGTTTTGGCCTTGAGAGGGCCACGTCCTGGGCCGCTAGACGAATGGGGCGTGCACAGCGCCAAGTGTAGCGTTTCAGTCTGCTGTGTCAAGACAGCGCCCAACCCATGCAGTGAACAGTGCGTTCGGAGTGTGGTCTCGCACTGCGTAACAGTTTTGCGGCATTGTTAAAGGCATGTTATCATCCCTTTATGATCGACGCCGGGCGACCTCGCGACCACCTGGTCCGCTGGTGATGTCGCTCCGGTCGGATTGTCCTTTTGGGTTATGGAGGAACAAAGATGTTTCGTCGATACTTGCCGCTCATGCTTGCCCTCCTGTTGCTCGGCGCCATTGTCGGCGTACAGGCTCAGGATGCTGTTGGAATTACCATTCGTTGCAAGGCCAGTCCGCCGGAAGAAGACTGGCGCTGCAACAACTTCGCCGAGGTGGAGGAACAGGTCGAAATGGCCCTGGGAATCGCCATCGATCTCAACCTGATTCAGGACAACGCCGGCTGGGCCGACTACAAGCAGGAATTCGTGCTGGCCTCCGAAGCGGGTGTCGCGCCAGACATTATCCTGAGTGGCCACGAAGACATTGGCGCCTGGGCGACCGCCGGCCTCATCATCCCGCTGGATGACATGATCGGCATGCACGCGGAGTTTGAGGACATCGTCCCCAGCCTGTGGGATTCGCACAAGCTGGGCGAAGCGATCTACGGCATTCCGCAGGACGCTGAAGCGCGCCCCGTCTTTTACAGCAAGCTGTTGCTGGGCGACCTGGGCTGGAGCGACGAGGACATCGAGTCGCTGCCGGACCGCGTGGCAGCCGGTGAGTTTACCTTCGCCGACATGATCGCCACGGCACAGGAAGCCATTGACGAAGGGGTCGTCGACGAGGGCAACGGCTTCTGGCACCGCCCCAGCAACGGCCCGGAC
>JAGWBD010000165.1:0-1340 GCA_021296065.1 Anaerolineae bacterium | reverse complement strand
ACCGAGAGCGGCGTCATGCGCTCCGACCTCATTGGCGTCGACTGGAACGAGGTCTGGCACCCGACAGTGGCCCAGGCCGACACGGTACTCTTCGCCGCCGGCGGCACCTGGAACTGGCCCAACTGGGCGATCAACTACGTCGCTGACCAGGGTGGAGACGCCTATCTCTTCGAGAACATCGGTCTGACCCTGATCCCGGCGCTGAGTACCGGTCAGGCGCTGACCCTGACGCATCCGCTTACCTACATGATCAGCAGCGGCAGCGAAAACGCAGACGTGGCCCTGGCTCTGATTGCCGCCATCACCACACCGGAACACAACAACAAACACGCCATCGACAGCTTCCACCTTGGCATCCTTAACGCACAACTGGATTCCGAGGCCTACAAGAACAACCGCCTGCTGAGCAGCGCGCACTACATGCTGGATCACACCACCGCGTTGCCCAACCATCCGGGCTGGAACGCCTGGTCAAATGCCTATTTTGTGGGCATTCAGGCCGTCGAGACCGGAGAGGCGTCACCGCAGGAAGCAACGGACATTGCCATCGCTCAGATGACCAATGAACTGGGTGACGGAATCACCGTCCGCTAGTTCGCTGTCATGAGTAACCACCCCCCCCCCCCCCCCCCCCCGACTCACAATTCAATTCCCGCAGCCGCCGACGTGCGTTGCAGGCCAACCTGACCGCCTACGGCTTCATGGCGCCGGCAGGTGTACTGGTGTTGCTATTCTTCTTCCTGCCGGTCCTGATTGTTCTCTATTTGAGTCTGACCAACCTGGCCAGCGCCAATTTCACCTCAAACCTGGCCGCCATGGAATTTGTCGGCTTGCGCAATTTCCAGACCCTGCTGAACGACCAGTTCGCCAAAAAAATATTCTTCAACACAGTGTTTTATGTCCTGTCTACCCTCGCCCTTTTCAACGTATCCGCGGCCCTGGTGGTGTCACTGCTGAGCGCGCACATTGACAGGCGCGCCGGCTTCGTGTTCCGCGCCCTGTGGATTTTGCCGCGCATCACGACGTCGACCGTCTACATCCTCATCTGGCGACGCATGATGGCCGAGGCGCCCTTCGGCATCATCAACCAGATCAACACGGCGCTCGGCCTGCCCACCTGGAACTACGGATCGGAAAATCCCTGGGTCTTTGTTCTGCTGGTCAATGGCTTCATCGGCATCTCTTTCGGCATGATCATCTTCACCTCCGCCATCGAATCGATCCCGAAGGACCTGATGAATGCCTCCCTGGTGGATGGTTCTACCCTCATACAGCGCATCCGCTACGTCATTTTGCCCCTGTTGCGTTGGCCGCTGCTCTTCGTCGTGACCTACCTGAGC
>JAGWBD010000164.1 GCA_021296065.1 Anaerolineae bacterium | reverse complement strand
AGTTGGTCCCAGGCCTCCATCCATGTATTGGCGCGGCTGGTGACCATAAGCGAGTCATAGTCCAGTTCCAGCCCCGGCCGGCCGCGAAAGTCTTCCATCATCTCCGCCATGGTGATCTCGGCCTCAATGGTCACGGGCGACGACAGCACGAAGGGCGGAACCGCAGTGAGATCCTGCAGCGCCGCAAATGCCCCGGCTTCGATCATTTCGCGGGCGCGAACCGGCGGAATCTGGCGGGCTGAATAGCGTGTCAGCCCCTTCTTGACAGCGACGGTCGTCAGTCCACCACCGAGCAGCGCCGTCGCTTCACGACAGGCGGCCACGTCGCCCGTCACCAGCAATACCGGGCAGCCATAGTGCCCGCAAAGCGCCGCATTGATTCCAATTTCGCCGACCAACACCCCATTGAACCAGAAGTTGCGCCACTTCACGCTGGTGATGGTGTGGCTCAGCACGCCATCCGGTGTGTGGGCGCGCGCGTGGTAGCCAACCATCAGGCAGGCGTCGGCGCCTTGCTCAAGCAACTCGGTGTAGCGCGTCCCCGGATGATGGGCCACCCACTCGCAGGCGGGGTCAAGCATCTCTGGAATGAGGGAATTGCCCTTGTTGTCGCCGCCGGCGCCGTGCACATCCACCACGACAATTTCGTTTGCGCCCGCCCGGCTGGCGCCGCGCACGACCGCATTGACCTCCGCCGTGTACAACCTGCGTCCCTCGTCGTACATCGGCTTGCCACTGCCCACCCGTCCCCATGTGACGATGCCGCTGACGCCTTCCATGTCGGCAAAGACAATGATTTTCATTGTTCTGTCCTTTTGTTCAAATCGATTGAAGTGCATTTTTCGGGGCCATGGTTACCGTAGAAGCGAGCGGCTACCAAAGCGCCGATGAGTTGACCGGCAACCGAACCTCGCTTCAGATGGCTCAGCCCGCTTCGCTCCTGGTATGGTGCCAGGGCATCAGCCAGCGCTCTAGCAGGAGCACAACGACATAAAAGGTGATTCCAATCAGCGAGGCCATCAGGATGGCGGACCAGGCGCTGGCGAAGTTGAAGCCTGACGCTTCCTGGGTGATGTAGACACCAAGTGTCGCGCGCGGCCCGCCGAAAAATTCCGAGACCACCGCGCCGATCACACTCAGCGAACTGGCAACGCGCAATGCGCTGAATATGAAAGGCAGCGCGTTGGGGATGCGCAGCGTCCGCAGTACCTGCGATGGGCTGGCGGCCCAGGATTCCATCAGTTCCAGTTGACCGTGGTCCACAAGGGTGAGGCCGCGCACGGAATTGATCATGGCCGGAAAGAACACGATGATGGCGACGATGGCCATCTTGGAGGCCGGGTTCGTGATGCCGAACCAGTTGTTCATGATGGGCGCGAAAGCGATGATGGGGACTGAATTGGCGGCGATGGCGAAGGGCATGGTCGCTTCGCTGATGATAGTCCAGCGAGACGTAACGAGCGCGGTCAGGACGCCGGCGCCGCAGCCGATGACGAACCCGCCCACCGCCGACCAGAGGGTCGCCCGGGCGGCGCTGAAGAGAATGGATTCACCGCTGGCGCCGATGAAAATGTTCAACTCATCGGAAAATTCGGCCAGTATGCTGCTGGGTGGCGGCAGAATGAACTCGCGAATGCCAAGCAGGGGAACGCCCGTTTCCCATGCGCCCAGGAAGACGATGGCGACGAGCAGGGTCGGCGCCAGGCTGTGAACGCGCGCCCGCAGGTTTCGCCGTTTCATCCGTCACTCCAGTACGTGGGCATCGCGCAGCACCTCCCGCACCTCGTCCACCACTTCATTAAAGCCGGTCAGGGCAGGGTGTACAAACGAGCGCGGTCTGGGAAGGTCGATTTCGACTATGGATGTTATTCGCCCTGGCCGGGGCGACATGACCACCACGCGGCTGGACAGGAAAATGGCTTCGGAGATGCTGTGGGTGACGAACAGGATCGTCGTGTCAGTTTCGCGCCAGATGCGCAGCAACTCCTTGTTCATGCGTTCCCGCGTGAATTCATCGAGCGCGCCGAAAGGTTCGTCCATTAGCAGCAGCGAGGGCTGGAACACCAGGGCCCGGGCAATGGCCACGCGTTGCTGCATGCCTCCGGACAGTTGCCATGGCCAGTGGTCACCAAAGTTGCCCAGCTCCACCAACTCCAGCGCCGCCTGAGCCTTTTCGCGTCGCTCCTGTTTGCCGATCCCGTGGATTTCCAGCGGCAATTCGATGTTTTTGCGAACGCTGCGCCATTCCAGCAGGGTCGCCGCCTGAAACACCATGCCATAATCCCGGTCAAGACGGGCCTGATGCGGCGACTTGTCATTGACCTGAAGTTCGCCCGTGCTGGGTTCGATCAGGTCGGCAATGAGGCGCAGCAAGGTG
>JAGWBD010000056.1 GCA_021296065.1 Anaerolineae bacterium | reverse complement strand
GGACGGCCGGGCCGACCCTGGCACGCTTGTGGCGGCGCAGATCTGTGGCATTGATGAGGTCTACGTCGTAGGTGGCAGCCAGGCTATTGCCAGTCTGGCATTCGGGACGGACACTGTTCCAAGGGTGGACAAGGTCATTGGCCCAGGCAACCAGGATGTGTCAGCAGCGAATCGTCTGCTTTTTGGCGATATCGACGTTGGCCTGCCGGCCGGACCCAGCGAAGCCATCATTCTTTGTGACGGGGGGGCGGACCCGCGTTTGGCGGCCCTGGACCTGCTGGTGGAGGCTGAGCACGGTCCGGATTCAGCTGCACTGCTGGTCACACACAGTCGAAGCGTGGCACAGGGCGTTCTTGAGGTCCTGCCGGACCTGATCAATGAGCTGCCAGTCTGGCGGCGCGAATTCGTCAGCAATGTGCTGTCGGGCTACGGTGGCATTTTGTTGACGCAAAGTCTGGACGACTCGATTGCGTTCGTCAACGACTACGCCCCGGAACACTTGGAATTGCTGACGGACGAACCCTTTGTCACGTTAAACCGAATCAGGAACGCCGGTGAAATTCTGCTTGGCCCGCTGACCCCCATCCCCCTTGCCAATTACTGTCTGGGGTTGAACGCGATTTTGCCGACTGGTGGTTTCGCGGGCAGTTTTTCGTCGGTCAGCGTTTGGGACTTTCTCAAACGCAGCGGGATCGGCTATCTGTCGCGAGAAGGCTACGAACGCCTGCAGCAGGTGGCCATTACCCTGGCGGACTACGAAGACTTTCCGGCCCATGCGCTCGCCTTGCGCCGGCGCAACGAGATGCTGGCGCATGAGTGACGCTGCGCTGCAGCACATCCAGGAACTGCAATTCAGCGATCCGGATGAGGCGGCATCCCGCCTGTTGCCGATATTGCGCGAGATTTTCCCGCTGGACATCCTCAATGTGGAAATCCGTCCGCTAGCGGTCTCGCTCAATTCGATAAACGGCAGGCTGACCCAGGCCAACGGTCAGCGCTTGTTTTTCAAGACGCATGTCGAGCCGGACAGTGCCATCAGCGAGTATTACCAGGCAGAAGCCTTGTCGCAGGCCGGCTGGCCGGTCATTCGCCCCCTGCACAGTTCCACCGCCTGGGGCAGGCAATTGCTGCTTTACGAACTTGTCGAGGACCCTACTGCTTTTGATCTGGCCTGGCAAATCGAGACGGGTGACAGCGAGCAGTATGAATCGTTGCGACGGGCCCAGCACAAGAGTGATGACGAATTGCTGGATCTTTATCTGGGTTCACTTGCCTGGCAAGCGGCGGAAGAGGCGGGCGCAGCGGCCATTCACCAGTTGTTCTGGCACCGCCTGACCGGCGGCAGGATGTCGAAATTCTACGGCAAGGGAACCAGATTCGATTTGCCGCACGGGGAATTCTCACAGAGCGAGGTATGGCAGGCACGCTGGACCATCAACGGTCAGCGCTATAACGACAACCTTGGCGCACTTGTCAAGCTCGCCAGCGAGAGAATTAAACCCGCCAGGCCAGGACCGTCCATTGTCGGCCATGGCGATGCGCACAACGGCAACGTATTCCTGCGTGGCGGTGGGCGAGGGATGGTTTACTTTGACCCGGCGTTTGCAGGTCGCCATCATCCCTTGCTGGACCTCGCCAAGCCATTGTTTCACAACGTGTTCGCCATGTGGATGTATTTTCCGCGGGAAAAAGCGGCGGTGACCGAAGTCCGCGCGCGCATAGCCGGCGACGGTCGCTGGCATGTAGAACACGACTTCGCACTGCCGTCGTTGCGTCAGATGTTTTTCAGCAGCAAACTGGAACGAGTCCTCTTGCCCTTGTTGCGCGAACTGGCGAATCGCGGCTGGCTGGAATCGGACTGGCGAAACCAATTGAAGCTTGCCCTGTTTTGTTGCCCGTTGCTGACGATGAATCTTGCGGACAGCTCGCGCTTTCCGCCGGCCATCAGCCTGCTGGGATTGAGCCAGGCGGTCGAAATGGGCGCGGACAGTCGGGGACATCGGAGTCGACTGGACCAGGCGCTTGACGGGATTGAGACTCAGTTTTGACGGCAGTGGCCCAGCAACTGCTGTAGTCGTAGCCAGGACGGCGAATCTTCGAGAAAGACATGACGCAGTGGGCGGGCGCTGGCCTGCCTTCCCCCGATAGAGCGCAAATACTGGACGGCCGGCAACAGTTGGTCCGCAGAAATCACCAGCGTCACGGCGTAGCCCTGCTGGCCATCTTCGTTCCAGGTGGGCGCAAGGGTCGGGCCTTCCAGACCGCGGGTCACCGGGTTCTCCATCATTTGCCGGGCCAGACGCTCCGGGTCCGTGCCGGCCAGATTGGCGCTGAGCAGATAACGTTCCCGTCCCTGCAGGGCGGCGTCCATTAGCTCCAGCAAAGTGCGCAGCAATTTACCCTGAACCGGCTCCATCGCTTGAAGGCAACGACGATTGCCGATCAATGTTGCCTGAGACTCCAGGAGCGTGCCATCGGGCAGGGGCCTGAGATGATTCTCTCGCAAGGTCGTGCCCGTCTGGCTCAGGTCAATAACGCAGTCGGCATAGCCCAGTGTGGGTGCAGCCTCAATCGCTCCCTCGGCCTGGACCAGGCTGAAGTGATGCAGGCCATTGGCATTCAGGAACTGTCGCGCCAGATGACTGAAATTGGTTGCGACACGTAGATTGCGATGCCTGTACTGGCGGAAGTCCAGGGCGACATCAACCAGGTCCGCCATGCCCTGGACATCGACCCAGGTGGTCGGTACGGCGAGTTGAAGCTGGCAATGCCCGAAGCCAAGTCTTTCGTTGATGACCAGCAAGTCATCGCTTTCCAGTTCACACACCAGGTCATGGCCGGCGATGCCAAGTTCGACAGTGCCCGCTTCAACCTTGGCCACAACGTCCTTTACGCGCTGAAACAGGACGTCAATGCCGGGGAGGGCACGGATGCTACCAGTGTACTGGCGCGGGTTGGGCTTGTGCACGGCCAGACCGCAATCGCGCAGGAAGTCGAGTGTTGGGTCAGCCAGCACGCCCTTGCTGGGTAGCGCAAGCGTGATTCTCTCAGGCATTGCGCAACGCCTCCAGCAACCCTTGCGGATCGTCCAGGCTGTACACCCGGTCGCACCAGCGAATGCGGCCTTCCCGGTCCGTCACCAGCGTGTCTGCCTGGCGGACGTCTGCAAGTTGGGCAATCAGACCATTGAACCGCAATAGTTGTGCCAGGCGGATCGCAGCAACACTGTTGTTTTCATCCAGCAGGACCGTGAATGAGTTGACGGCCCGCGGTCCTGGCTGGACAGTCCCCAATGCTTCCAGCCAGCAGGCAAACCCTACAGCCGGTACCGGATTTGACGCGCCCATGAAATTGAGCAGATCGTCATAGCGTCCACCACCACCCAAATGCCGACTTTCCGAGTCATGCAATTCGAAGACCATGCCGCTGTAGTAGTCCCAGTTGCGCGCAAGGTCGGGCTGAATGACAATTTGCTCGAGAGACAGTCCGTAGCTACCCAGCAGGGCCAGGCTTTCTTCCCAGTTGTGCAGGACGGGGCGGGCTTCCGTCGGAGTCAGTCCGGCCAGGGAAGTGAAAGCCACGCTTGCCGGCTGGCTGAGTTGGCACAGGCGGTCCAGCATGTGGAGCGCCTCGACGACCTGTCCCAGTTCGCTCATGCGTTGACGTTTCCGCAACAGTCGCCTGGCAATGTCCCTGTGTTCGCGTCCGCCCATTGCCGTTCCGTGCAACGTGGCGCGCAAGAGCCCGGCGAGGGCCGTTTCGTCGCCGATGTTACCGGAGAGTTGTGGCGCGAACGGGGTCTCTTCAGAGACTTCGCCCCACTGGGCTCTAAATTGTTGCAATACATGGTCAATGCCATGCTGGCGAAGATTCCGCAGGTTGCTGATCAGGAACCGCTCTGTGCGCTCGTCCAGGGCAAACTGCGCCAGCATCTGGCGCATCAGCCCGATGTGCCCGACAACAAGGCGCCAGTTGTTAACGTTCAGCGCTTGCAGACCGGTTAGCGCCAGCGCCATGATTTCTGCATCGGCCGCCGGCCCGTTGAGGCCAAACAATTCCGCGCCAACGCTCATTTGCTGGCATGCTCTGGATGCGCTTTGCGGGCTTTCCTCAAATACCTGCCCGGAAAATTGCCAGCGTTGAACACCACTGAAGTTGCCATGCACGTAATGATGCGCTGCCTGAGACGTAAATTCCGGACGCAAGGCCAGTTCCCGACCGCCACGGCCAAACGTATACAGACGTGAAACAATGCGGTCGCCGGCCCGCGTCAGAAAGAGACTGGCGTCGTCAACGACGGAGGTTTCAAGAACCTCGTACCCATAGCCCGCCATATGGTCCCGCAAAATGTCTGCGGGACGATTCCTCTCCAGGAATTGTGTCGTCATTTGTTGGCCCCCGGGCGGAATGCGTCCATCATATCGGCAACGCCTGCGCACGCAAGAGCGACACACTCGCAATTGTCTGCCGAACGAGGGAATCCTATACTTGAAGCAAAACAAGGGGATGCCGATGCGCGAATTCGCACAAAGACTGATGATGCAGGGTCAGATGGCGGCGCCGAATGTAGCGACAGCGATTTTCGGGACCGCTGGTAGTGAAGGGCAGGCGCTTTACCTGGGCCAGCCGGCCTTGCGCATCGGGTTGTGGCCGGTCCTGTCAGCGGGACAGCCAGGCATGGCGATGGGACTGTTTACCCTGCTGGGTCTGTTACTGGAACGCTGGCAAGGCGTACGTGTCTATCGTATGGCGGCCAGGGTTGAAGGCGATCCAGACGCCTGGCAATGGTCAATGCCTGCGTCGCAATTTGGGGTGGATGACTGGCAACTGGAAGAACTGGACGACAACGTCGGCATTTGGGGCGAACTTGATGCGTTGTCGGATGGCTTGAGTCTGGTGCTGAAGGTGGAGGACGACCGCCAGCCGGAGGACGCCCCGCCCGCTTTGTTTCGTCAGGATGCAGCCAGCCTGAATGCCCTGGTCAAATCCTTGCCGGGCTTCTGTGAGCGCATAGTCCATTCGCTGGGCTTTCAGGAATTGCGACGGCATTCGCCATCATACGCCGATGTGGAAAACGAATTGGCGGTGCTGGATGCTCTTGATCTGGCCTTTCAACTCGAGCTGCGACTTTTCCTGGGGCAGTGGGGACAGCCCTGGCCCGCAGTGCGACTTGACGAAACCCTGCGGGCGCTGGCCGGTTTGGCCACTGACGGGGACGGGTTGGTTCCCTGGCTGTATGCCCGCAGCCTTGCCCGCTGTTTGCGTTTTGCGGACGACACAGGTGGCATTCAGGACCTGGCCGCAAGGAACGAGGCGCTGTTTCAGGCCCATGAATCTGCGGCCATCATCTATTCAGCAAGTCTGTTCTCCAGGGGCCAGACCAATGAGGCCTATGACGTACTTGAGTCGCTGGAGAATCCCGGTCCGTCCGCGGCATTGACTCTCGCTGACCTGTACCGGCAAGGCGGTCGGATTCAGGATGCGCTCGATGTCCTGCAGGCAATCGTGGAAGCTGAGCTGGCCAGCAGCGAGTTGCTGGTCTATTACGGCGACTTGTTGCAGGCCATGAATATGTCAGGTCTGCCATGCGAAAGCTACGTATTCCTCGAACCGGATGACGACCAGGAAGACGCGCAACTGCTGGAAGCATTGCATGCATGGGAAGCTGCAGAGGTCAAAGCGCCGCAGGATGCGCAAGTCTTGCAACGTATACTGGTCACCCGGGCCGAGCTGGAAAGTGTGGACGAGGAGTTCTGGACCACCTTCGGTCGACTGGTGACGCTTGAGGATGCCGGGGAATCGCTGAGACAGGTCATTGACGCCTGTTACAATCTGGAGTCGCTGGAACCCGCCCAAAGATTTCTTCAACAGGCTTGCGACAGGGACCCCGACAATCTTGAAGTCGGCCTGAATCTGGCAGAGGTCATGCTGGTGGAGCAGGATGAGGAGCAACTGCTGCACCTGCTGGACCGCCTTAAGCCCCTGGCGGGTGATGAGGCTTCGCGGGCCGAACTGGACCGGTTGCGTCTGATGCTGGAGGTGCCGGACCTCGAGTGGCGGCTTGGAGAAATAGAGAGCGTGCTGGACGCCGGAAACACCATCCGCAGCGAAGATACAGAATGGCTGGAAGGCATTTTGGAGCATTCGCCGGGCCTTGGCGGGCTGCATGCGCTGCTGGGACGGGCCTATCTGGGTTGGGGTGAGGACGGCACGGCCCTGGAGATACTGCTGGACGGCCACAGACGCTTTCCGGGGGACGCCGAGTTGACGGCCTTGCTCGGGGAACAGCTGTGGCAGGCGGGTGAGGCTGAGTTGGCATTCGAGTATCTTGGCAAGGGCCTGAGCGAAAACCCAAATGATGTCGCCTTGCTGGCGCTGACCGGCCGCTTTCTGTTTGAAGACGGCCAGGATGAGGCGGCGCGCGGCTGTCTGGCCCGCGCGGAAGCTTTGGCGCCCCGGCATCCGGCGCTGCAGCAAGCCCGCATCCATATTGCAGCCACGCTTGCCGAGTGACCTGCCTTGTCAGTCAAGCAGGATGACTTCGCTGCGCCCGGCGCTCAATTCGCGCAGGGCCAGGGCAAAGGCAGGACTTCCCGCAACAGGGAAACGTGCATAAATGGTTACTGTGCCGCTGAAATCTGTCTCTGTTATTTCGCCATCGAATTGGGTCACCAGTTGGCTGGCTTGCTCATAAAGGGCGTACGAAACTTCGAAGCCAAGCATGTGGCGATCAATCTTGCGCTCCGTCTGCAATCGGGCGAGTCCCTGGCGGGCAGCCTCACTGTAGGCCCGGACCAGGCCCCCGGTGCCCAGCTTGGTGCCGCCAAAGTAACGCGTCACAACGACCAGAATATCGCCAATGCCGGAGCCCCGCAGAACAGCCAGAACCGGCGGGCCCGCTGTGCCCGAAGGCTCGCCGTCATCGCTCATGCCTTCTGTCACGCTTTTGCCGTGGCCAACCCGAAAGGCATAGACGTGGTGCGAGGCATCCGACAATTCCGCCCGAATTGCTCCCAGGCCGGCACGCGCTGCCTTGACGCTGTCAACCCGGCGAATACTGGAGACAAAGCGGGAATTGACGACGGTCAGGGAGTGCCGAAGAGGCTGACGTGGAACCAGATACCCGCTGGTGTTTTCGGGTGAAACCATATTTCATCGACATTTTCGACAGGACAGAAGCGTCCCATAAGGTACCATGTTGAAGACTGACGGCGACAGCAACGGGAATGAACAGGCATTGCGCTTTCCCCTGAAGCGCTTGCTGGCAGGCCTGGGCATCGCCCTTGTCACTTACCTTGCCTTGCTGCTGGCCGCAAATTCCGTGGAGTTGCTGGAGCAACTCGGCCAGTTTCCCGTCCTGTTGCTCTTGCCCCTCTTTTTGCTAAAGGTTCTGACCTGGCTTTTCCGTTTCCTGGTGTGGCAGCATTTTCTTGCCGCTGTTGGTGTCCGCGATCGCGTCGCCGCCTTCAACAGCGCTGTCCTGTATCTGGCCGGACTGGCCCTCTCGGTTAGCCCCGGCAAGTCTGCCGAAGCCCTGAAAGCGCTGGACCTGAGGCGCTGGACCGGGCTGCCCCTTAACCAGGGTTTGCCAGTGATAATGGCCGAGCGGGTCGCCGAGACGCTGGCCGTGTTGATACTGGCGGCCCTGGCGCTGCTGTCCGGTGCAGCGGACCTTGCCCCCGTTCCCGCGCGCCATCTCTTGTTGCTGGCCACAGCGGTGCTGGCAATCGGCTTGCTGTTTCTTCACAGTCCAACGGCCCAACGACGCGTCTTTGTCCTCGTGGCAGCTGTGCCGCTGCTCAGGCGTGCGCAAGTCTGGCTGGAAGGCTTCATTGCTGGTAGCGGCGAGTTGCTTCAGGCACGTAATCTGTTGCAGGTTTTGGCGCCGGCCCTGCTGGCCACAACCGGTGACGCGGTCGTATTATTGGTGATTTTGGATGGCTTTGGGCTACCGTGGAGTCCGCAATTGACATTTCAGGCGCTGCTGATCGTGTCGCTTACACCCTTGATTGGCGCGCTCAGCGGTTTGCCCAATGGCGCCGGCATTACGGAACTGTCCGTAGTGACCATGTTGCTGGTCCTGGTTGCGCCCTGGCATGCGGCGATCACTCCTGCGAGCGCCACAGCGATCGCAATCAATGAGAGTTTCTTTCACAAATGGCTGCGCGTGCTGGTCGGGCTTTTGGTGGCCCAGGTCTTCCGCCGACGACTGTTTGCTTCAGCGTTGGGCGCGGAACATTTGCGTATGCCATCGACTTCGACCGACGGGCAGGTACAGGTTTATGATCTGGAAAGTTGAAACGCACGCCCATACGATGTGGTCGGGAGATTCGCTCACACGACCTGAAACCATAGTACGCATGTGTCGGGAGCGACAAATCACGCGCATCGCGATCACGGATCACAACACGGCAGAGGGTGCCCTGTTCCTGAAACACATGGCTCCCGGGCTTGTGATCGTCGGTGAAGAAATTATGACCAGCGAGGGCGAGTTACTGGCCTGGTATGTGCGTGAGAGCGTTCCGGCAGGCATGACGCCAGCAAAGACTATTCGGAATTTGCGCAATCAGGGGGCCGTGATAAGTGTGTCCCATCCATTTGATCGTCTGCGTCGCGGCGCATGGCGGCAGGACCAGCTGGAACGCATCATCGACAAGGTTGATGCGATCGAGGTGTTCAATGCCCGCTGTGTTTATGCTTCTGACAACGAACGCGCGCTGGCTTTCGCGAGGCAGCACGGGATGACCGGCAGCGTTGGTTCCGACGCGCACTATGGTCCGGAATACGGGCAAACCCTGCAACTGACGCGCCCCTTTGAAGATGATCCGCTGGACTTTCTGGACGCCCTGCTCTCGTCCAAAACGCACTGTAAACGCAGCTCACATCTGGTGCATTTGAGCAGCACTGTAGCCAAATGGATTAAACGCACGGGTTTTCGACAACCACGTCACTCATGATTCATCCTGCGTCGAAGCGATGACCGTTGGCCTGACGGCCTGGCGAGGATTGTCTTCCCGTCCGATCAGTCCCTGCCTTGCGCCCGTCGCCCACCAGGCTGCCGCCAGTGCGACGGCCAGATAGAACAGCAACAGCAGTAGCGTCAGATTTCGCGAAACCTTCATCGTGGACCACGTCTGACTTCAGCGGAAAGGCGGAGGAGCAGTGACGCGGACAGTAAACTGGTCAGCAGGGCGCTTCCGCCGTAGCCAAGGAAGGGCAGGGTGACTCCGGTCAGTGGTAACAGCCTCAGGACGCCGGCACAGATCAGCAGTCCCTGAACGCCGGGCAACAACGTCATGCCTGCCGCCAGCAGGCTCAGGAAACTGTTGCCTCGCAGTTGCCAGGCGATACGCAAACCACGAAGCGTGAAAACTGCCATGGATGCCAGCAGGACCAGCACGCCAACCAGCCCCCATTCTTCGGCGAGGGCAACCAGCACAAAGTCACTGTGTACGACAGGCACTACGACAGGTTGGCCCATGCCGACACCAGCGCCAACGACGCCTCCCTCGGCAATTGCAATCAGACCCTGCACAATCTGGTAGCCGCGTCCATCGGCAAGCGTCCACGGGTCAAGCCATATGCTTACCCGCTCCTGTACGACGTCGAGAAAAAACCAGGCGAGGGCTGCGCTGGCCAGCAGCAGGAGGGTACTGACCTGCAACAGGCGCATGGAGCGGGCAGACAGATTAAGCAGCAGGAGCAGGACGAGACCGGTCACCAGCGCCGTGCCCGGATCTCGCTGCCAGACAAGCAAGAGCAGGGGAATGAGCCACAAGAGCAAGCGCCAGCCCTGGCGGGCAAGCCACGCAGGGGTTTCCAAACATTGAGGACGAGTGGCCAGCCATTGGCAAAAGTGGATGACCAGGATCAATTTGAGTAGTTCACCGGGCAGGCCTGCATTCTCGCCTTCCAGCACGCTGGCTGCAATCAGAAGCAAGGTGATCAGGGCAAGGGTCAACCCACTGTGTTTGCGCGGCAATTGCAACAGGGGGCGCCAGTTGGCCAGTACCAGCGCAACCAACAAACCTGCAGGTAACCAGAGGGTCTGCCTGTCCGCAAAGGCCGGCAGGAGCCGATCAATTAGCAGCAGCCCCCATCCGGCAGGGAGCATGACAAGCGGAAAAAGGAGTTTATCACGCTGCGGCAGGTGACGCCCAAGCCAGAACTGCCCCGCAATCGCGCAGCAGACCCAGACGAGCAAATGGAGCCAGTGTGCCGGTTGGGAGGTCTCCTGACGCAGGACCCCCAGAGCAAAAAAGTTTGTTGCCAGAAAGGCTGCCGTCAGCAACAGGAGGATTGAGTCCAGGCCCTTGCGCAGGGGCATCAGGAGAATCGGCGTGCGACTACCGGTCCTAGTTTGGAGAGCATTTCTGCGGGTACCTGGTCCCGCTCGACAAAGATCGCATCATCCAGCGCCGAGTGCGCAAGGCTTGACGTTTTCGGCCCAATTTGCGCTACAGCCGCCGAGATGCCGGACTGAATAACCTGAAGGCTTTCCTGCATGACGGCCATCACCTTTTCGGCAGTGACCAATTCATCCTTCCACACGTCGAAGTCCGTGATGTGCGCCAGAGAGGCATAGGCGATTTCGGCTTCACGTGCAAGAAAGGCTTCCGGGCAGGCGGTCATGCCGATGATACTGCAACCCCATTGACGAAATATGTGGCTCTCGGCCCGTGTGCTGAATCGCGGGCCTTCAATGATGAGGAACGTGCCCCTTGCATGCACCCTGGCGCCGGCGCTCTCCGTCGATTTGGTCAAAATACCGCGCAAGGTCTCGCAAAAGGGATCAGCTACGGAGATGTGCGCCACAAGGTCACGATCAAAGAAGGTCGCGGCCGGCCTTCTTCGCGTTTGGTCGACCAGTTGATCGGGGATCACAATATCGCCAGGAAGAAAGTCGTCTTGCAGCGATCCACAGGCATTAACCGAGATGATAAAGCGAACGCCAAGGGTTTTCAGGGCGTAGATGTTGGCGCGGTAAGGGACCTCGGTGGGGCTGAGCCTGTGACCAGGGCCATGCCTTGGCAGAAACGCCACCCTTTTGCCGTGAAGGCTACCGATGACGATGTCACCGGACGGGTTACCCCAGGGTGTTTCTGCCCGCAGGGTACGCCGATGTTCGATGCCGGGCATGCTGTAAAGCCCGGTGCCACCAATGACCCCGATGTCAACGCTTTCCAACATCGTCACTTTCCACACCGCTGGCGTAACCGCCCTGGACAGTGAAGATTTCCCGCCACAAAAGACGAGAGAGCAGCGTCAACAACAGCGCAAGCAAAGCAAGGGACAGCAAATGCAACAGGGGCCAGGCTGACCCGTTGGTCACGAGCAAGACCTCACATCAGCCGGTCAGCAACAGCACCGGATCGTCCGGTACGTTTTCGGCCCAAACGTCTAATATCTCGATATTGGCGTCCTGTGCGTCGCGACGGTCTTCCAGCCAGTTGCGAAATTCGAAGTTTCGCGCGATATCGATCTCTGCGTCGGTCGCGCTGCGGCTTTCCCTGGCCCTCAACTGGATAACATGCCAGCCAAACTCCGTCTCAACCGGACCAATGGTTGCGCCAGGTTCCGCAGCAGAAATCGCGTCAGCAAAGGGCCTGACCAGGTTGTGAACGGGTGTCCAGCCCAACTCTCCTCCGGCACGGCCCGATCCGGCATCAATGGAACTGGCCATGGCCAGGGCCGCAAATGAATCGCCATCTGCCAGGGCGACAAGAAGGTCGTCAGCCTCCTGGCGCTCCGCGACCAGAATGTGACGCGCGTTAACATGCAAGATGCTGTCACTGCCTTCGAACAACAGGGCCGCAAGCGCATCACGCAGGGCCAACTCTTCAAAATGGGCGCGCAGCCGACCTTCACTGATTCTGGCGCTGCCGGCAAGGTCACTGAGGATACTGGTTCGCATTTCGGCCTGTTGCCTTTCCAGTTCATCTGTCGTCTGGGTGACTGTTGGCGGGATTGGTGTGAAGGTGGGCGTAGTTGGGGCAATATCCGTAGCAACCAGCATCGGTTCCTCGACCACCAGGGTCGCCGTGGCCGTAGGGAGGTCCCTGGGCGTGGGCGAAACAAAGGGCGTCCGCGTTGGGGAGGGGACGAGCGTAGCCTGTGGCTCGCCACCCAGGTCCGGCTCCTGGACCGGTGGAACAAGACCCAGAAACTCGTCAATCTGCCTGTCAACGTCCTCCGGCGAGACCTGCAAACCCCTTGCTTCTGCCTCCTGGCGAATCAGCGTGTCTTCAATCAGGACATCCAAAATACCGGAGCCCAGCAGTTCCGGGTCGTTAATTTGCGAAAGCCAGCCACGCAGCGGTTCCTGACCGGCATACTGGTTGGGATCCAGCCCACTGGCGTTTAGCAAGGCCACGTAGTTGGTGATGCGTGTGTTAAGAATGGCCCGCTCAAGCCGGACGCGCTCCTGAAACCGGGAAATCCAGATGGTTTCACCAGCAACCGAGGCTGCCACACTGTTTGGCGTGACGATGAGTTCGACAACGACTGCTCCCACCAGGACCAGTAACACCAGCCCAATTGTGATGCCCGGGCCGATGAGCACGCGACGTTGAAGTCGTGCTTCGCGCACAGCGCGCGATTCATGTTCGCGCTCTGCCTGTGCTGCTGGTCTGGCAGTTGGGCTGCTGCGTCCTGAAGTCTGCCGTCGCCGTTTGGCCATCAACTGCGCTCCTGTTCTTCAGGTCGGCTCAGTGCCACACTATGCTACGACCGCCATCAGCGAACTCTGTCCGAATTCTCCACGAATGGCAGCAAGGCAAGGTGGCGTGCGCGCTTGATTTCCCTGGCCAACTGACGCTGGCAACGGGCACAGTTCCCGGTCTGACGCCGTGGACGTATCTTGCCAGCCTCCGTGGCATAGCGGTTC
>JAGWBD010000055.1 GCA_021296065.1 Anaerolineae bacterium | reverse complement strand
AACAACTTTTGCCAGATGTATTCCCTGCGAAAGAGGTCCATGCCCGGCAATATCGGCCGAAAATGCTCAATGGCGCCGATGATCGCATGTTCCCTGTTGCTGATGCCGCGCTCCCCGACGCCGGATATCCCCTCATCCGTGTCTACTGTCACATAAAGGCTGTTGCAACGACCGCTCCTTACAGGCCATGCATCAATCGCCGTGATTTTCATGAATTCATCCCTTCCACGTCAGGGCGAAGTGTATCATCATGCACAGTTTGGGGGCCGATCAGGAACAGCGCATGATGGGGGCGGCAATCCATGCTTAAGAATTCGAGCAAGGCAAAACTACGCAATGGTGATTGTGTTTATGGTTGCTTTTTTCGTACTCCAGATCCGACACTGGCGGAGTTCATGGGCTATCTGGGTTGGGATTTCCTGATCCTGGATGCCGAGCACGGTTCGCTGGACCCCAATCGCGCCGAAGACTTGGTGCGCGCACTCGAATTGCGCGGAGTCACTCCCCTTGTTCGCGTCACCACCAACCAGCCACCCGTCCTGTTGCGCTTTCTTGACGCCGGGGCCCAGGGCGTGCACGTGCCCTGGGTCGATACGGCTGCCGACGCCGAGCGCGCGCTGCAGGCCATCAAGTATCAGCCGCGTGGCATGCGTGGCCTGGCAGGCGTGCGCCCCGCGACATTCGCACAGGAATTGAGCTTCCCGGACTACGTCGCTCGCTCCAACGAGGAAACCCTCGTCGTCCTGCAGCTGGAAAGCGCCGTTGCTGTCGACAACCTTGAAGACATCCTTGCCGTGGCGGACATTGACGTCCTTTTCCTCGGTCGTACCGATTTGTCGCATTCCCTGGGCCACGCGGGAAACACTGCGCATCCGGACGTAGAGTCCGTAGTTTCCCGCGCCGTCGAGCGCATTGTCGCCTCTGACGTGGCCCTGGGCGTGGTGGTGCCAAACGTTGAAGAAGCGCAACTGTGGCGCGAGCGTGGCGCGCGCTACATCGCCACCACCTTCGAAGCCGTCGTCGGCGCTTCCGCCAAAGCCTGGCTGGCTGGCGCAAGCGCCTGAAACGTGGTGGTTTCTCGGGCGACCTCCCTGTTGGTCTCGCATCCAGCCTGACATTCGGACCTGCCCCATGGCCGCGCGTCCGGGCAGCCGGGAGCTTCTGCTATACTTGCCCTGCCAGATTCCAATCTTTCGAAGGAGCATCCCGTGAAAGCGACGATAACGCCCGGCCGATGGCGCGGACTGAAGACCACCAGCACCAGCGAACATGTATTCACCATCATGGCCTTTGACCAGCGCGGCAGTTACGTCGGCATGTTGCCAGAAGGCAGCAGCTACGACGACGCCGTGGCCATCAAGTCGGAAGTGGTCGGCCAGTTGTCGCCATACACCAGCGCCGTGCTGCTGGACGCCAACTATGGCCTGCTGCCCGCCATGCAGATGCACCGCAACAGCGGGCTTTTGATGGCATTGGAAAAGTCGGGCTATAGCGGCGACAGCACCATGCGCCGCGCGGACTTTGACCCGGACTGGACGGTCGCAAAGATGCGCAGGGCCGGGGCGGCTGCCGTCAAGCTATTGATCTACTACCATCCCGACTCCGGCGCCCTGGCAGATGACATTGAAGGTGTGATCAGCCGCATTCTGGCGGATTGCCACGAACAGGACCTTCCGCTCTTCGTCGAGCCCATGTCCTACAGTCTGGACCCGGACGTGCCCACGGATTCGGCGGCCTTTGCCGAAGGCAAACCGGAAGTCGTCATCGAGACCGCGCGACGCATCAGCGGTCTTGGCGTCGACGTGCTCAAGATGGAATTTCCGATGAATGCCAAATACCACGACGACGAGAAAGAGTGGTTGCACGCCTGCGAAGCGCTCAGCGCCGCCAGCAAGGTGCCCTGGGTGTTGCTCAGCGCAGGTGTGGATTTCGAGATCTTCGAACGGCAGGTACGGGTGGCCTGCCAGGGCGGCGCCAGCGGTTACCTGGGCGGACGCGCCATCTGGAAGGAGTGCGCCGACATGTCACCGGGCGCACGCCATGAATTCCTGCTGGGAACGGCCATGGAACGAATTGAGACCCTGAACAATCACACCCTGCAGCAGGGTCGCCCCTGGAGCGATTTCTACGACCTGCCGCAAGGCGGCGCAGACTGGTACCTGAGTTACGGGTAGAAACCTGCCTCAGGCGTCCAGTCTGGACAATTGATGGAATTGCGGCGCCAGCGCCGGATACAAGGCGCGATACGTCGCGAAAATCTCGTTATAGCGTTCCACGAGTGCCATTTGCGGCAGTGATTCGTCCAGGCGTTGCACCATCGTCGCGCAGGCTGTAGACACGTCCGGAAAAGCGCCGACGCCGACCGCCGCCAGAATTGCAGCGCCAAGGGCAGCGCCCTCGCTGGTGTTAACGCGGTAAAGCGGCAAGTCCATGATGTCCGTCGTCAACTGCCGCCACAGCGGGCTGTTGACCGCCCCTCCCTGAATGACCGCATCGGAGGGATTGAGTCCCTGCGCCTGCAACAAATCCAGACTCTCGCGAATGCCGAAGGCGACACCTTCCATCACGGCCCGCACCATATGCCCCAGGCCATGGCGCAAGGTCAGGCCGACGAAAGCACCCCGGGCCAGTGGATCGGGATGCGGGTGGCGCTCTCCGCTCAGCCAGGGCGCGAAAAGAAGGCCCTCGGCTCCGGGCGGTATGTCTTCGGCCAATGCGGCCAGCTCTTCGAAGCCCATGTCAGGCGCCAGGGCATCGCGCAACCAGCGCAATCCCCCGGCGGCGCTTAGCATGACGCCCATGCTGAACCAGGTGCCGGGAATCGGACCGCAAAAGGTATGCAGCCGACCTTGCTGGTCCGGCTCGTAGCGGTCGTTGATGGCGTAGGCCACACCCGACGTGCCCATCGCCAGACTAAGTTGACCGGCATCCACCACGCCGCTGCCGACTCCGCCCGCGGGCTGGTCACCGGCCCCGCCCACTATTCGGGTTCCGACAGGTAGTCCACTGGCAGCGGCGCCGGCAGCGCTGAGCTCTGCGCACACTTCCTGCGATTCCGTCAGGGCGGGCAACCAGTCACGCGGGATCGCCAGCGCCTCCAGCATTTCACCAGACCAGTCGCGCGCGCCAATGTCCATCAGGGCCATGCCCGATCCGTCGGCAACGTCGGTGACGCGTTCGCCACTGAGCAAAAAGCGCACGTAGTCCTTGGGCAGCAACACCTGTGCAATGCGCCCAAAGACCTCCGGCTCGTGCTCGCGCAACCACGCTATTTTCGGTGCCGTGAAACCCGGAAAGATTCTGCTGCCGATCAGACGATAAAGTTTGTCCTCGCCAATGGCCTCCGTGATCGCATCGCATTGCGCCGCACTGCGCTGGTCGTTCCACAGGATGGCCGGCCGCAAGGGCTCATCCTGCGCATCAAGCGCCGTCAGCCCGTGCATCTGGCCGGTCAGGCCAAGCGCGGCAATGGAGCCTTGCGGTATCACGCTGGCCACCTGTCGCAGCGAAGCGCAGCTGGCGCGCCACCATTCCGCGGGGTCCTGCTCCGACCATAGCGGTCTGGGCGTGTCCAGTTGGTGATCGTGGCTGGCCGTGGCGACCACCGCGCCATTGACGTCAATCGCCACGGCCTTGGAGGCCGTAGTGCTAACGTCCAGACCGATTAAGTATTCGCTCATTTCAGCTCCACGTCCGGCGGGTCACTTGCTGACGTTCAGGTCGGGTTTTCACGGTCGTCCAGCAAGCCCCGCAAGGCGTCTTCCCAAACATCGTCCAGGGGATTGAAGACCGGCTCCTCGAATTCATCCGACAGTCGCTTCAGATAGTCGCGCACGCCGGCTTCCGGCGCCATTTTTTCCAATTCATCGACCTTGGATTCGACCACTTCCACCAGTCGTCGGCTCTTTTCCTCAAGGTCTTCCAGCGAAAAATCCGTGCGTAGCATGAAATTGACCCGGCGCATCACGCCCAGCCAGGCCGTAAAGTCGTTCTCGATGCGGATGGTGTTGGTCAGCTTGCCCATGTTGGAGAAATCGTAGGTGGGCACCAGGGCGTGCATGCCGGCGTATTCCAGCTCCCGCTCACTGGCCCGGCTGCACATGTAGGAGCCCATGCTGGCCCCTCCATGGTAATCGGAAAGGTTAACGGCCAGGCGCGCAAACTCGCCCGCCATGCGTTTCAGGCTGAAATTGCAGGAAACGATGCGTTCGCGATCAAAGGGCAATTCGCCATACACGCCACCCAGGCCGACGATGCGCTCAACCTTCAGGTCTGCGGCGAGGTCAAAGAGCGCGTTGCTGTAGCGTTCAATGTCCAGATGTGGCTCGTCCCCCAGGAAAATCAGGACTCCGCATTCGCCGCTGCGCGTGAAAAACAGCTCGTTGCGCCGGGTCTCCATCGAACGGGGATAGCCATTTTCGAAGCGCACCACCGGCCGCACCAGATCGTGCGTTCCGGGGATTTGAAACATGTAAAAACCCTGGTTGTTAAAGCGACCAATCCGCTTTGCGCTGTTGCGCTGCACCAGATACCTGGGCAGCCCGGAGGACAGCGAGCCGGCGTCCGCCCACTGCCGCCAACCGGCGAGCATCACCATGCGTTCCGCCTGTGGTTTGTCCCACAGTTCCACTATGTCGGGCATGATTTTGCTCCCCTTGTCGTCGGAGCGAGCAGGTTGCGACGTCCGTTACAAGACGGGTGCATTCGGCCGGCGAACGATGTAGCGTCCGTCGCCATTCCGGCCCAACCAGTTTTCCCCATCCACGATCTTGCGCCCGCGCAGCCAGACCTGCTTCGGCCGGCCGCGGATCGGCATCCCCTCATACACGATGTAGTCAGTGCGCATGTGCGTCGTTTCCACGCTCAATACGTGATTTTCCTGCGGGTCCCAAACGGCGATGTCGGCATCGGAACCGACAGCGATAGTGCCTTTCTTCGGATACATACCAAAGATCCTGGCCGGGTTGCTGCACATCAACTCAACAAAGCGCGTGGGGGAAATGCGTCCGCTGTTGACGCCATGTTCCCACATCACCATCATGCGTTCTTCAAGCCCGGGCATGCCGTTCGGAATTTTCGCGAAATTACCCAGTCCCAGTTCCTTGCCGGGACGGCGGTAGCCGGGGTCCTGCGCCTCGTAGGCGACCCACTCGCCGTTTTCGTGCGCTGCGGCCCATTCCTGCCAGGGTCCTTTTCCGCCTTCGTACCAGAAGTTGCAATGGTCGGTGCTAACGTGCTGCAACGAACCGTCGCGGATCGCCTGCCAAAGCACGCCATGGTCGGCAACACTGCGAATCGGCGGTGAGCAAATGAACCTGGCGCCTTCGAAACCCGGCATGGCCAGATGGTCGTCCACGGTCAGGAAGAAGTATTGGGTGCAGCTTTCGCCCATCACCGGGTAGCCCTGGGCCCTGCCGCGCTGAATCGCCTCAACCGCGGCGCGCGTGGTCACGTGGACCACGTAAAGCGGGCAGCCGGCCAGACCGGCCATGACCACGGCCCGGTTGGTCGCCTCGCCCTCGATTTGCGGCGGTCTTGAACTGGCATGATATTTCGGCTCTACCTTGCCTTGCGCCAGCAGGCGCGGCGTCAACTCGGCCTCCACGTCGCCGTTCTCGGCATGCACCATGACGATCATGCCATGCTGCGCGGCCACCTGCATGGCGCGGAACAGAGTCGTATCGTCTATCTGGAAGACATTCTTGTAGGCCATGAACAGCTTCAGGCTGGTGATTCCCTCTTCCAGCAGTGACGGGATCTCTTCCATGACCTCGTCGCGCAAGTCTGTGATCGCCATGTGAAAGCCGTAATCGACCTGCGCCAGGTGCGTCGACTTGGCGCGCCAGGTCTCCAGGCCGTCGTGCAGGCTGCCGCCGATGGGTTGCACAACGAAATCAATGTGCGTTGTTGAGCCGCCAAAGGCCAGCGCCCGATGGCCGGTGTCAAAGTCGTCGTTACTGACCGTGCCGCCAAAAGGCAACTCGAGGTGGGTATGTACGTCGATGCCACCCGGCATAAGATACATGCCGTCGCAATCGACCACCTCGTGACCCGCGGCATCCAGCTCCAGGCCGATCAGGGTGACGATCTCGCCCTCCACCAGCACGTCCGCCTGAAGCATGTCGCTGGCAGAAATGACAGTCCCGTTGCGGAACAGGGTCCCCATGGCGTCCTCCTTACTGAAAGTGCGGGATGACGTGCTCGCCGTATTCCGCGACGATGCGCTCCTCTTCGCCACACATCAAATAAATGTTGAACTGGGTTACGCCGGCTGCCTGCAAGGCACGCAGTTTCTCCACGTGTGCTTCCGCGGGGCCAAGTATGCTGAAACTCTCGATGACCTCGTCGGATATGAAACCCAGGTGGCCGGCATCCTTGCTGGCGTGTTCATGGTAATCGTAGCCACGGCGTCCTTCAATATAACGGGTGAAGCTGTCCGGTACCTCGGTCGTCTCGCTGCCATATTTCTCGACGATGTCCGCCACGTGATTGCCGACCATGGCCGGGAACCAGCGCGATTGTTCCCGACCCCGTGCAATGTCACCGACCCACACAGGCGCCGCCGAGATTACGCGATAGCCCGACATGTCACGCCCGGCCGCCTCACCGGCCTCCAGCGCCTGTCCCAAGAACCAGCGACAGAGCAGCGGCTCGGCCAGTTGAATGACCAGGCCGTCGCCATGTTCGCCGGCAGCCTTCAAGGCGCGTGGACCATAGGCCGCGATCCAGACCGGTAACTCATAGCCCTCGGCCCAGGGTATTCGTACGGCGTCCGGCAACTCCGCATATCGAACACTGTCGCCGCGCACCATTCCCTTGACGGCGTGTACAAACTCGCACATTCGCGCGATAGTCTTCGGAGTCTTGCCCATGACGCGCATCGAACTGTCGCCCCGCCCAAGGCCGATGTCCAGCCTACCGCCGCTTTGCATCGCCATGGTGGCGTACATGCTGGCCGCCACGGACCAGTCGCGCACGCCCGGGTTGGTCACGCAGGGACCGAAGCGGATGCTGTCGGTGTGCTCCATGCACATCGCCATCGTCACCCAGGGATCGCGCCACAGGATGTGCGAATCGTAAAACCAGGCGTAGCTGAAACCGGCTAGTTCGGCCTGACGACAAAGCGCGACCGTGCGTTGCGGACTGATGTCCCCCTTGAAGGTGATCGCGAATTCCATCTCGCCCTCCTGCTCAGGGACTGACAAGATTCTCGTAGGCATCGGGGCGGCGGTCGCGATAAAACTGCCAGACCTGCCGCACTTCCTCCACCTGGCTCATGTCCAGGTCACGCACCATGAGTTCTTCCTGTTGGGGGTCGCCGACGTCCCCGACGAATTCGCCACGGGGCGTGCAGAAGTAGCTCTGGCCATAGAAATCGTTGTCGCCCAGTGGCTCTATGCCAACGCGATTTATGGTTCCGACGAAATAGCCGTTGGCGATCGCGTGGCTGGTCTGTTCGATGCGCCACAAATGCTGTGACAGCCCGCGACTTGTGGCCGAGGGGATAAAGACGATTTCCGCGCCGTTGAGGCCCAGCGCCCGGGCGCCTTCCGGAAAGTGACGGTCGTAGCAAATGTAAACACCGATGGTCCCCACCGCCGTCTCAAAGACCGGGTACCCCAGGTTTCCGGGACGGAAGTAGAACTTTTCCCAAAAGCCGGCCACCTGCGGGATGTGAGTCTTGCGGTACTTGCCCAGGTAACGCCCGTCCGCATCAATGACGGCGGCGGTGTTGTAGTAGACGCCCGTCTGTTCTTGCTCATACATCGGCACGACAAGCACCATACCGGTCTCTTTGGCCAGGTCCTGCATCAGGCGCGTTGTCGGCCCGTCAGGGATAGCCTCTGTGTAGCCGTAATATTTCGTGTCCTGCACTTGGCAAAAATAGGGACCGTAAAACAGTTCCTGGAAGCACATGACCTCCGCGCCCTGGCGGGCCGCCTCATGGGCGTATTTCACGTGCTTTTCGATCATCGTGTCCTTGTCGCCAGTCCAGGAGGCCTGTAACAAGGCACCTCGTACAGTGCGAGACATCATTCCCCTCCCAAATCACTCGCCAGCGTGCTCACGGGCCGCGCGCTCCAGCGCGCTTCGCGCCTGTCGCACGTTGATACCCGGCGCTACCTCCCGATAAAAGCGGGCGGCCGTGCTGGCAACGCGTGCCTGTCCGGACTCGCTTGTGTCGTCCAGGTCCAACGCATAGTCATCTGAATCGAGGCCGACGATGGCCTCCAGTGTAATTTCCAGCACGGCTTCCCGCCGAATGCGCATCATTTTCTGACGCCGCTTTTCGCTTGCCCTGGCCCTTTCGCTGTCGCCGGCACGCCCATAATAGTCCGCCAGGGCACTCTCCAGTTCGATGGCCTTGCTCATGATAGCGCCAAATGTATTGAGCGGCGTCATCCGGCAAACCAGCGTTCGATGACGACTTTGCGATCCGTGAAAAAGTCGATCGAGTCCATGCCCTGACCATGCAGGTCCCCGAAAAAGGAGTCCTTCTGTCCACCGAAGGGGAAGGACGCCGAGGGCGCCGCCACGCCGATGTTAACGCCGATATTTCCGGCATTGACCCGGTATTTGAAATCACGGGCATGCGCACCGCTGCTGGTGAAAATACTGGCGGCGTTGCCGTAATTCGAGCGGTTGATCAACTCGACGGCCTCGTCATAACTGTCCGCGCGCATCAGGGACAGCACGGGGCCGAAAATTTCCTCTCGCGCCACCCTCATGTCTGGCGTGACGTCCTCAAGAATGGTCGGCCCCACGAACATGCCGTCCTCGTAGCCCTCGACCTGCAGGTCACGGCCGTCCAGCGAGATCGTCGCGCCTTCCCTTTCGCCTTCCGTAATCATGTCGACGATGCGCTCGCGCGCCTGGGCGCTGACGACCGTGCCCATCTGTGAGGTCTCGTCGAGGCCATAGCCAACACGCAGGCCGGCCACCTGTTTCACCAGTTCATCGCGCAGGCTGTCGTAGGCGTCGCCGACACCGACCGCCACCGCAGCCGCCAGGCAACGCTGTCCGGCGCAGCCATAAGCTGCGCCAAGCACGTTCTTGACACTCGATTCCATGTCAGCATCGGGCAGGACGGCGATGTAGTTCTTGGCGCCACCCTGGGCCTGTACCCGCTTGCCGTTGCGGGTGCAGGTCTCGTAGATGATTTTCGCCACCGGGCTGGAGCCAACAAAGGACACGCCGGCAATGCCGGGGTGTTCCATGATCGCCTGGGCCGATGTCACGCCACCGTGCACCAGATTCACCACGCCCTCGGGCAGATCAAGCTCGTCAATCAATTCGCAGGTCAACTGCATGCTCAGGGGCGTCTGTGGCGAAGGTTTCAAAATGAAGGTGTTGCCGCAAGTGATGGCCGTCGGCAAGAACCAGATGGGCACCATAAAGGGGAAATTGAAGGGCGTTATCGCGGCGAAGACACCGACCGGCTGCCGCACCGTGGTCTCGTCGATTCCACTGCTGATGTCTTCGACTCCGTCATTGCGCATCATGAAGGGCACGCCGATGCCAAAGTCGATGCTCTCAATGCCTCGCCGTACCTCACCGCGGGCCTCGTCGAGGGTCTTGCCGTTTTCACGCACGACCACTTCGGAGAGATCGTCAAAGCGGTCTTCGACCAGGTTTTTGAAATGATGCATGAACTGGGCGCGCTCAAGCACCGGCGTGCGGCGCCATTCCTCAAAAGCCGTCTGAGCGGCCTGAACGGCCAATTCGACGTCGCCGGCGCCGGATTCCGGACATTCTGCCAGTAGCTCGCAAGTAGCCGGGTCGGGGACCGGAGACCAGTCCCTGCTGCCGGTCTCTACCCATTCACCGCCAATGTAATTCTTCAGTCTTTCGACCATGACACTCCCGTCCTGCCGGCCAGGATAACTGTGGCCCAACCAGCCAGATTCAATCGTGAAGCGCGGAGTTTACCACAGAACACGCCGCGCCACGTGTGGCGGCCCTGCCCCTGACCCGGTATTCTGTGCCCTTGTCGGCTGCAATTGCAGGCAGAAGGCAATCTCAATACAGGAGCACCTTGCATGGCACAGCAGAATTCATCGGGCGCTGCGCTGATGGAACGCTACCGGAGCGCCATTTTCCCCGCAGTAGCGCCTTACTATCCCGACCAGCCCCTGGTGGTGGACCGGGCGAAGGACCAGGAATTGTGGGACGCGGATGGCAAGCGCTATCTCGATTTCTTTGGCGGTGTGCTGACGGTGTCGGTCG
This sequence comes from Anaerolineae bacterium, assembly GCA_021296065.1. Taxonomy (GTDB): domain Bacteria; phylum Chloroflexota; class Anaerolineae; order Aggregatilineales; family Phototrophicaceae; genus JAGWBD01. Next base: position 3,004 of record JAGWBD010000055.1, on the reverse strand, counting down.
GCCACTGCAACGAGGAAATCACTTCCCGCACCATCGAGCAGTTGCAGCGGGTGCAACACACCTCAACCCTGTTCGTCAACGAGATCATGGTGGAAGTTGCCGAAAAGGTGGCCGCCCTGACCCCCGGGGCCCTGCAGAAGTCTTTCTTCACCAACAGCGGCAGCGAGGCCGACGAAACGGCAATTCTGGCCGCGCGCTGCTACACGGGCAACAACGACGTCATCGCCCTGCGCCACGCCTATTCCGGCCGAACCCTGCAGGCGATGAGCCTGACGGCCCACGGCAACTGGCGTCTGGGCAACGTCATTGATCCACACATCAGACACGCCCGCTCGCCCTATACCTATCGCACGCCGCTTGACCTTTCGCCGCAAGAAGTCGTGGATCTTTGCATTGCCGATCTGGAAGAGTTGATTGCCACCTGCACCAACGGTCGAATCGCCGCATTTATCGCCGAGCCAATTCAGGGCGTCGGCGGCTACATCGTGCCGCCGCAGGACTATTTTGGACGCGTGGCGCCGATCATTCGCGCGGCCGGCGGCGTCTTCATCAGCGATGAAGTGCAGACCGGCTGGGGTCGCACGGGAGATCACTGGTGGGGTATCGAGCACTGGGGCGTTGAGCCGGACATCATGACATTCGCCAAGGGCATGGCCAATGGCGCTCCTGTCGGTTGCACCACCGCCAGCGCCGAAATCGCCGATGCCCTGCCAGGCATGACCTTCTCCACCTTCGGCGGCAATCCGGTCACCATGGCCACCGCACTGGCGACCATCGAATACATGGAGCGCAATCAGGTACAGGCCAACGCCGCCGTGCAGGGAACCGTGCTGCGGGAAAAAATGGAAGACCTTGAAGCTGAATTCGACTTCATTGGTGAAGTGCGGGGAATGGGCCTGATGCAGGCGCTGGAAATCGTTCAGCCAGGTCCTGAACGTCAACCGGACGCCGACCTCGCCGCCCGCATCATGTCCGAAGCGCGTGAACAGGGGCTGCTAATCGGCAAGGGCGGTCTGCATGGCAATGTGATCCGCGTTGCCCCGCTGCTGAATGTGGACGACGCCACCATGCAGGAGGGAAGTGAATTGCTGGCGCGGGCGGTTACCTCCGCCGCAGGCTGAGCCAGTATGAAGTGAGCGAAGATTCCTTAACGCAAACGTATGACGCAGCGGCGTTGCACTCCCTTCGCCGCCTCTTCCCCCTGATTCTGACGCTTGCGGCTGCAGTGTTTGCGGTGACCCTGTTGCTGCGCCTGCTTGATGAAAGCAGCGCTGTTTCGCTGATTCCGGACACCACCCCTGGAGAGTTGGGTCAATGGGTCGCCGGCCAGTCTGAAGAGGAATCGCCCCGCTCATTTCTTGGCCAGCTCGCAAGGTCTCAGGCCCTGGCCGAGGGTCTGGCGGGCCTGCCTGAAGATCGCCTGATTTCCCTGGCAAGAGCCTTGTTGCTCCTCTTCGCGATTGCCCATGTTGCCGCCATTGTGGCAGCCATGTTGGGGCTGATTCTTTATCGAAACTGGCGCAGACCTGTGCTTGTGGTCGCTCTGCTGTTGACCATGGGCTGGCAGTTTCTCTTGCCTCCGGGCGAACAGAACGAGAACCTCGCGCTCATTCTGCCCTGCGGCCTGGCCCTGCTGCTGGCCCTCATTCTGCTGCAGCAGACCGCAACAAAGACATTGGGCTTTGTACTGATTATTTCCATGCTGCTGCTGGGGGTGCAGACGGCCAAGCTCTTCGCCGCTTCCCGCAACTATCGTATTACCACGGCGCTGCCATCCTGGCGTTATAGCGCTTTGGCCGACCTGGACACTGCCCTGAATGCGCTTGCCGATGGTGAACTGGATGCCGTCCTGGCAGATCGCCGGGACCTGCGCGACATTCTGGCGCCCTTGCCAGCGGATCCCGATGTCGATCCGGCAGATACCGACTGGCCGGCCTTGCGCTACCACACGCGTCTGGACGGCAATGAATCGCTGCTGGGAATCCTGCCCGTCACGCCCCGTTTTCCTGGCCGGCTGGCCCTGGCGACAGCGGCCGAAAGTGACCTGGCTTCAGTGCAGGACCTGCATTCGCTACGTCTGGGAACTGTGGCGGGCGATTTTGCCGACGAACGCTACCTGGCGCAGGAACGTCACCTGGTCCTGCTGGACCTGAAGATTTTCAATGACATCAACCTGCCCCATCTGCAGCAAATTACTGAAGCGCTGTTGCAACCGGCGCGGCGCAACGGCCCCCTCCTGCTCCTGCGCATCCTGATCGAAGCGGCCGGCCATACCTGGAGCGAAGCGATCTTTGGCTTTGTTTTCGGCGCCAGCCTGGGGTTTGTGCTGGGCACAGTCTTCGCGCATTTCAGTGCTTTGGAAAGAGGCTTGCTACCTTATGTCGTGGCTTCCCAGACGGTGCCCACCCAAGCTATCCCGCCCCTCGTCGCCATCTGGCTTGGCGCCGGCCCCCTTTCCCTCCCCGCCATATCTTCCTACCTGACCTTTTTTCCCGTCACGATCAACACCTTGCGCGGTCTGCGTTCGCCCCACCCCAACGCCTTTGAACTGATGGATTCCTGGGCCGCCAGTCGCTGGCAAATCATGTGGAAGTTGCGCTTTCGCGCCGCGCTTCCCTATCTCTTCACCGCGTTGAAGGTTTCGGCGACGGCCAGTGTGGTCGGCGCCATTATTGGTGAGTTGCCATCCAGCATCCGCAGCGGGCTCGGCCGCGCCATTCTGGACTTCAGCTCGGATTACAGCGCGATCTCCACTCCCAAACTTTGGGGCGCCATTCTCATGGCAGCGACCGTGGGCATGCTTTCCTTCCTGATCGTCAGCTTCGTCGAGTGGCTGGTCCTGCGCAACAGCGGCGGGAGGACATAGTGGCCGAATCCGTTATCAAGGCTCACCAGATCAACAAGGTCTTTAACCCCGCCCGTGAGGAGCACGTCATCGCCCTGCTGGACATCGAACTGGCGGTGTCCGCCGGCGAATTTGTGTCGCTCATCGGCCCCTCCGGTT
>JAGWBD010000054.1 GCA_021296065.1 Anaerolineae bacterium | reverse complement strand
AAAAGTTCTTATAATTAAGGAGAATTAGCCATGAGATACATCCTAATAACGCTAGTCATGCTCCTATGCTTCGCGCCAACACTGGCGACCGACTACACGCTGGATGAAAACTGCACCCTCTCCGATGCCCTTAGAGCCGCCAACGCCGACTTAGAGCGCGGCGATTGCCCAGCCGGCGATGGCGCTGACAGCATCACGCTCACCGCCGACATCACCCTGACCGGCGAATTGCCGCGCATCATCTCCGAAATCACCATCGACGGCGCCGGCTTTACCATCAGCGGGGACGGCGAGTGGCGCGTCTTTTATGTCGATCTGGGCGGCTCGCTTACGCTGCAAAACATCCATCTGACGGAGGCGCGGGCTCACAGCGAGGTCAGCTTCATCAGCGTCTGGGGCTCGACCGACTATAGCAGGAGCGGCGGCGCCATCCTGGTCAACCGCGGCAGCCGGCTGGAACTGGTTAACAGCCGTTTCACCGACAATGCGGCGGCGGACTTTGGCGGCGTGCTGGATAGTTGGGACAGCGAAGTTATTGTCATCGACAGCGAATTCAGCGGCAACAAGGCGGAGGATGGCGGCGCGATAGCTGCGGCCCTTAGCGTGGTCACCATCAGCAATAGCACTTTCGACGGCAACCGTGTGAGGGACGACGGCGGCGCGCTGCAGGTGTTTAGCAGCACGGCGTATGTCAGCGATTCGCAGTTCACCGGCAATGTAGCAGCGCGTAATGGCGGGGCGATCGTCGTATTCAGGGGCACGGTGGAACAAAGCGGCAATACCTTCAGCGACAACGTAGGCGGTGACTGTTACGGCTGTGAATAGCGCGCCACGTTGCCTGGCTCTCGCTGAGCCAATGTAGGCCAATGCAGATTGACGCCGATGGCACACAGTCACGACCACGGACCAGCACCAACATCGCAGCAGCAACATCCTGGTCAAGCTGGCCATGGCGCTGCACCTGCCGGGCTTTACCCACGACCACGGCCACGCCGACCTGGTGGGGGCGTGGTCGTGTGGTCAGCGTGGAGACGGTGGCGATTGTGGACGGTCTGGCGGGGTTGAGTCTGGCGAAGGGGTGAGGGTCTTGCCTACTCCTCGCCCGGCCGCTTCGCCTGACCCGTGTAGCCCAGTTTCTTCAGACGCTCTGCCTCAAGCCGCTCCAGTTCCGCGGCGACCTTTGCGTAGTCTTGCGGCGGAATCGGGCGGTCGACGCCGCTTGCGTCGCGGTAGACGTAACCGCAGCCGCTGCACCAGTCGCAGTCAGAAACGCTGCCTGACAGTTCGTCCTCAAACCAGCCGTAGCCCTCGCAGGAGGGGCAGGGAGCAAGATTGATGTTCATTCAGGCCTCCCTGTGCCGGTTTCGTTGACCGGGGCCTGCGAGGATAAACCCTCGCAGGAGGGGCAGGGAGCAAGATTGATGTTCATTCAGGCCTCCGCGTGCCGGTTTCGTTGACCGGGCCCTGCGAGGATAAACCCTCGCAGGAGGGGCAGGGGGCCAGGTCCGTGGGGGACGGGGTCTCAGCCACCGGTGCCGCCGACGGGGATCTCGACCGGGATGTAGGGCAGTTCGCTCCACCACTCCGGCCAGGGCTCGCGGAAGCCGCCAAAGTAGTCGTCCATGATGCGGCGCACGATCGGCGCGGCGACCTCGCTGCCCTCGCGGCTGTGCTCCACCAGCGCCACGACGATGATCTCCGGCTCCTGCGCCGGCGCCCAAGCCGTGAACCAGGCGTGGGGCGGGCGGCCCCCGGTCTGGGCCGTGCCGGTCTTGCCGCAGGCGTGGTAGACGGCCGTGCGGAAGACTTCCTCGGCCGTGCCGATGCGCGAGTTGCGCGTCACCGCGCAGAGGCCCTCGTGCAGGATCTCCCAGGTGCTGTCGTCCAGCTCGAGCTTGCGCGGGGCGGGCGGGTCGTAGCTTTCCAGCAGGGGCGCGCCGTCGAGGCCGCCGATCTGACGGACCAGCCAGGCCGGGCGCAGTTCGCCGCGGCTGGCCACGGCGGTCATCAGTTGCGCCATCTGCAGCGGGCTGACCTGCACGTCGCCCTGGCCGATGGCGTTGTTGATGGCCGCGGCCGGCGAGCCGGGTACCGGCAGGCTGCCCTCCGCCTCCGCGCCGAAGATGCCTAGGCCGACGGCGTCGCCGAGGCCGAAGGCCTGCGACAGCTCGACCAGGGCTGAGGGGTTGCGCTCGTTGTAGAGGCGCGCGCCGGCCTCGTAGAAGAAGGGATCGCAGGAGGAGGTCAGCGCCTCGGAGGTGGTGACGGGGCCGGTGGCTTCGATCCCTGCAGTGTGGCGCCAGTCGACGCGGGCGAATCCGGCCGAATCGCCGAAGGGCGCGCCGTCCCAGGTGAGGGTGCAGTTGAAGGTCTCGCCGGGGGCCATGAAACCGGCCTCGGCGAAGGCGGCGGCGGTCACGATCTTGTAGACCGAGCCGGGCGCGTACTGCTCCTGCACACTGCGGTTGCGCAGGGGACGGCGGGCGTCGCTGACCAGCTGGCCGATGCGCGCGCCGGCGGAGAGGAAGCCGCAGCAAAGCGTGTCGGGGTTGAAGATGTCGGGCTCGAAGCCGGGATAACTGGCAAGGGCCAGGATACTGCCGTCGCTGGCGTCCAGCACCACGGCCGCGCCGCCGGAGGAGATGCCGCGGGCGCCCCAGTTGCCGCCGGCGTAGTTGAAGGCCTCGGCGAGGGCGCGGCTGGCCGCCAGCTGCAGGTCGCGGTCCAGGGTCAGGGTGACGGGCAGGGGCGGGCTGCCCTCGCTGGTGCCCAGTTCGCGCAGGACGATGCCGCCGGGTTCAATCAGTTGCAGGGTGCGGGTGGGCTGGCCGGCCAGCTGGGCCTCGAAGGCCGCCTCAATGCCGCTGAGTCCGACGAGGTCGCCGGCCTGGTAACCCTGCGCCTGGCGGCTGGCCAGCTCGTCGATCGAGATCTGGCCGATGCTGCCGGTCACGTGCGAGACGGCCGCGCCATGCCAGTAGCGGCGCGACAGTCGTTCCTGGGCGCGCACGGCACAGAAGCCGCGCAGGCCGTCCCTGTTGGCGTTGAAGGCCGCTTCGTCGGCCTCGCCGGTGTAGAAAATGGTGTCGCGGTTGTAGCGCAGAAAGAGCGCGGCGAGGTCCTCGCGCTGGCGCAGCAGGGTCGCCGCCAGCACGTCCAGGCAGCGCGCTTCGTTGGGCATTTCGTCAAGGCGCACGTAGAGTGAGTACAGGATTCCGCCCTGGCTGACCAGCGCCTGGTCGTCGCGGTCGTAGATGTTGGCGCGCGGGGCGCGGCGTCCGGCGCTTCGCAGGATGCCGCCGTTGCCGAGGCCCTCGAAGATGTCCAGCGCCGACCAGGCGACGCGCCAGTTGCCCCCCTCGCGCAGCAAACGCATGGTGCGCCCGCGGTCGATGATGTCGCCGTAGAGCGTGTCGAGCAGGCTCAGATCGTAGCGCAGGGCGGCGGAGTAACCCTGCAACTTCGTCTCAGTGACGCGGTATTCCAGCGCCTCCGCCGCGAGGGTCTGGTCGACCTGCTGGTACTGGTCAATGAAACGCTCTCTGCTGGTCAGTTGCTGGCTGCGCGCGCTCAGCAGACTGTACATGCTCTCGTAATCGCGCAGGGCCCAGTGCGTCAGAAAGTCGCCGACGACCAGGGACGGCTCGTCCTGGGCCCGGGCGATGCCGGTCAGCAGCAGGGCGGGCAGGAGGATTAGCCAAAAGGCGCGCATGGCTTTCAGCCGGCGGCGAAATCGCCGGGTTGCGTGTCCATCTCGTCGTTCTTGCGTTTGCGCTTCCAGGTCGAGCTGCGACGAAAGAGCTCAAGGCCGCCCAGGACCATCACCAGACCGGTCAAGGCCAGCAGGACCCACCAGGGCAGCCTGAAGTAGAACACGGCGGCGATGGCGATCATCCAGACCCCGCCGCCCGTCAACTGCCAGTGTCTGCCGGTGAGCAGGCCGTTGACGATGAAGGTGATGCCCAGGACGACGAGCGTGCCCGGCCACCAGAAGCGGGTGATGCCCAGCGCCGCGATACCGATCAGCCACTCTGCCGCTCGCTCATGTTAACCTGCCCGCGCCACGAATGCGCGCTGCCCGTCCTCGGGGTCCACAGGGACCTCTGGCAGTCCTACGCTGCCAACGTCGTCACAGTTGTTTTTCGGATCGGCGACGACGCGGCGACATGGCCTACAGATCGTCATTCTTGCGCTTTTCCTTTTCGGCCTGGGTGTGTTCCTGCATGCGCTCGCCCCAGGCGCTCAGACTTTGCGCCCATTGCGGCACTTCCCGGCCGCTGCTGCGGTCACGATGGGCGCCAATGATGAGTCCGATGCCGGTCAGCGCGATGAGTAGCCACCAGGGCCAGTTAAGGTAGAAGATCAACGCGAGGCCGATCAGCCAGAAGGCGCCGCTGGCGGATTTCCACAGCCGCCCTTCCAGCAGGCCGCTGACGAGCGAGGTGATGCCCAGCACGACCAGGATGCCCGGCCACCACAGGCCGCTGACGCCCAGCGCGGCGATGCCGATCAGGAATATGCCGCCGGTGATTTTGTCTTTGCCCTGTTTGTTCATTTCACTCCTGCCTGACAGTGATGACGCGCTGTCCGCCCATATAGTCCACCAGCACCTCCGGCAGGTCTACGCTGCCATCGGCCTTTTGATAGTTTTCCAGGATGGCGATGATGACGCGCGGCAGCGCCAGGCCGCTGCCGTTAAGCGTGTGGACGTGCAACGGTCGCCGGACGCCCTCGCGGCGGAAGCGGATGTTGGCGCGCCGCGCCTGAAAGGCCTCGGTGTTGCTGCAGGAACTGACCTCCAGCCATTCGTCGCAGCCAGGCGCGTAGACCTCGACGTCGTATTTCTTGCTGGCGCTGAAGCCGAGGTCGCCGCTGACGATTTCGAGGCGGCGGAAGGGCAGGTCCAGCGCGCGGCAGAGGTTTTCGGCGGCTTCGGTCAGGGCTTCAAGCGCGTCGTAGCTTTCTTCTGGCGTAGTGAAGAGATAGCGTTCCACCTTTTCGAACTGGTGTACGCGCTTGATTCCGCGCGTGTCGCGGCCGGCGCTCATGTGCTCGCGGCGGAAGCAGGGCGAGTGCGCCACGTATTTTAGCGGCAGCTCGCTTTCGTCGAGGATCTCGTCGCGGTGCAGGTTGGTGAGGGCGACCTCGGCGGTAGGCAGCATGTAGCGACTGCCATGGTCTTCCTTGTAGACCGTATCCTCAAACTTGGGAAATTGACCGGCACCAAACAGCATCTCCGCAGGAACCATCAGCGGGACGTAATACTGTTCGTAGCCGTCCTCGCGCGCCTGGTCGAGGAAGTAATGGATCAGCGCCTGTTGCAGGCGGGCGCCGTCACCCCTGAGTATGTAGCCGCGACTGCCGGCGATCTTGACGCCGCGCTCGAAGTCGATAAGGCCCAGCGTAGGGCCCAGTTCCCAGTGGGGTAAAGGCGGGGCGTCGAATTGGCGGAAGTTGCCTTCGGGCGTCCTGGGGCGATTGTCGTCCTCGCTGGCGGCGACCGGCACGCTCGCGTGCGGCAGGTTGGGCAGCCAGAGCATCTCGTCGCGCAAAGCTGTTTCGGTCGCGCGGATCTCCGCCTGGCGTTGGCTGTACTGCTCACTCATACCGCGCAGGGCTTTGATGAGGGCTTCCATAGGAGCATCAGATTCAAACTGAATTCCTCCCTTATCTGCAAGACCTTGCCGAATTTCACTGTCATGTAACTCTTCAGTGACATTCAGTCCCCCAGATACAGGTTTTATTTCGCCTGGATCCTTCTGCAATGTGGCTATCGCATAATCGTAATGTGCAGCATTAACCTGCGAAGCAGCTTCCTTCATAAGCACGGCTTTTTGTCTATCGCTTAGTTGCCTGCTACCGCGTAATTTCCCCATGGCCCGGTTGAGGCGGTTACGCTGCGCCTGCAAGCTTTCCGCTTCTACCAGCAATTCACGGCGGCGCGCATCCAGCTCGAGGATTTTGTCGACGCGCTCCACGGCGCCGGGGTCATGCAGACGGGCCAGGCGCTCCTTCACCTCGTCGGGCTGCGCGCGGATCAGCGCGATATCGAGCATTCTTCACTCCTGCAGGGGTTGTGTGTCTTCGTTTTCACTTGGCCGTCTCAGGTCAGCGCGCAGCCGTAAGGCGGCCAGCACCAGGCCAATTGCGATGACGGCGATGACCAGGGCGTCGAAGAACTGCGGCGTCAGGCCGGAGAGTGCGTCGCGCAGGGCTTGCATGACCGACGTCCCGCCCGCCTCGTCGCGCACGGCGTTGGCCGCTGCTTCAGTCGATCTTGCGGATGGTGAAGACGATGTCGCCGTCGGGCGCCTGTACGGTGACCCTCTGGCGCACCTTCGCGCCCAGCAGCGCCTTGCCCAGAGGGCTGCCGGCGGAGATGCGTCCCTCGCCCGGGTTGGCCTCGGCCGAGCCGACGATCTGGTAGACCTCGGACTCGCGCGAGCCCTTTTCTTTCACTGTAACGCGCGAACCCGGCGCGACCACGTCGTGGCTGCCGCTGTCCTCAATGACCTCGGCGTTGTTGAGGATTATTTCGAGCCGCTGGATTTCGCCCTCGATGAATGCCTGCTCGTTCTTGGCGTCCTCGTATTCGGCATTCTCGGTCAGGTCGCCGCCTTCCGCGAGGGCCTGGTGAAGGCGTTCGGCAACTTCGGCGCGGCGCACCGAGGTCAGAAAGCCGAGTCGCTTTTCGAGTTCGGCGAAGCCTTCCGGCGTAAGGTATTGCGGCTGGTCGACCATGACGTTACTCCCTGAACGTTTTCCGACGCCACCGGCGCCAGGGATTAAAAAAACACCGCGCGAACCGTGTCGCGGTGGCTGCTTGCCCTTCCTGGCCGCAATGTAGCATGAAAGGCGTCGACTGTAAAGAGAGGCCTCCGTCAGGTTGACGAAGCCTCCGCCTGTTGATCGCTGTACCAGTCGCAAATGGCGCTCAGGGGGCAGTTTGCGCAGTCCGGGCGGCGGGCGTGGCAGAGTTCACGGCCGTGCAGAATCAGCTGGATGTGAAAGCTGTAATGCTGCTCCGCCGGCACGAGAGCTGCCATCAGTGGGTGGGCGCGTTCAGCGCTCATCCTTTCAGGGATCAGGCCCAGACGCTTGCCGACGCGATGGACGTGCGTATCCACCGGCAGGGAGGGCCGGCCAAAGGCAAAACAGAGCACGATGGCCGCGGTCTTGGGGCCCACGCCGCGCAATGAGGTCAGCCAGGCCGTGGCTTCATCCAGCGGCAAGTCCGCGAGAAAGTCGATGTTGAAAGCGCCCTGTTGCTCGTGAATGTCGCGCAGCAAGGCCTGGATGCGCGGCCCCTTCTGGTTGGCGAGGCCGGCCACGCGAATGGTCGCGATCACCTCGTCGGTCGGCGCTTCAACGACGCCACGCCAGTCCGGCCAGCGCGCCTTGAGGGCATCGAAGGCGCGGTCCCGGTTGCTGTCGTTGGTGCTTTGGCTAAGAACGCAGCTGACCAGTTCGTCTACAGGGTCGACGCCCGCGCGCCACACCGGATGGCCATGACATTCGCCCAGGATAGCGGCCACCGGGGCCACCTTCGCCCGCCGCCCTTCGAATTCTTCCGCTGGCATGTTAAAGCGCATGGGTCGATTGTAGTACGCGGGGATCAGTTCGCCAGGGCGCCCAGCCAGGTGGCGCGGGCGACGGGCAGCAGGGCGCCATCAACCAGGTCCAGTTTCCAGGTGCCGTCACGCAAGGGGTCGCCGCTTGTGAGGAGCACCGTGTTGTCGCCGTCGCTCCAGGTCACCGGTCGCAACAATTCGTGGGCGGGTTCGCCCAGGATGCGACTGCTGCCGTCTACAAGGTCAGCGAGCACGAAAACGCTGCGTACGGCCTGTTCGCCGGCACCAACGGCGCGCACCTGGGAAAGGGTGTAGAGCGCCCGCGAGCCGTCCGGCGCAAGCAGCAGGTGATTCGCGGCCGTGAATCCTGGCAGGGTCGGCACGGTGATTCGCCCGCGCAGACCACCATTCAGGTCCCGCTGGACCAGTTCAAATCCGTCAAGGTCTGCGGCGAGCTGCAGACGCAACATGGTTTCAGTACCGAAGGCCGCGCCACAAAGGCAACCCGGTTCGTCCGGCAGTGGCCGGGTGAAGCCCTCGCCCAGCGCGAGGGAAAAGAGATCGGCGAATCCTGCGCGCGGCGGGTCACCTGCCTGCCGCAGTGGCCGGAAGTCCATAAACAGCGTGGCGCCATCTCCGCTGAAGGCCACGGGCACGGCGTGCCGTTCCGGCCGCGGCCCGTCGACCAACACGTCGCGCAGGTCACTGCCATCAATGTTGGATACGCGCGTAAAGCTGCGCAACTGACCGTCGGCGCCCTGTTCGGTGAAGGTCCAGGCGATACGGGAAACATCCGCGGCGACCAGCCAGTCAACCCGCAGGGTGGCGCCTGGCAACTGGATAAAGGGGTGGTCTTTTGTGTCACCTGCCGCGTTGACCAGACGCACGCGGCGCTCTTCCAGGTCAAAATAGAGCACATGCTCCGCGAGCGGCGTGTAGCGTTCACCTGGCAAGTCGACGCTGAGGTCATTGCCGTTGCGTCGGTCAACAAAACGCAGCCGGTCCAAACCGGCTGCGTCAATATCTTGTTGTAACCATACTTGTACGGGCCTGCGACCGGGTTCCTGCCTTTTTTGCGCCTGGCCAGTGGCAGGCGCGACCAGCAGAGCCAGCAACAGGCCCGTAAATGCTGTCAGACGCGCTGATGCCAGTCGAACATCTCGCTTTCCTGGACCTGCGCATGCGCCAGGTTACGCCGCAGCTCGTAACGCGTGCTGATGAGGCTGGTGCAGACGGGTTGTTCTTCTGTTTCGGGCGCGCGGAGCGTGGCGTAGACCAGCAAGGCGACTATGGCGCTGGCCAGCAGAAAGGCAAAGAGCAGTGCAGGAATGAAGGATACGGGGTCAACTACCATGACGGTTCTCCTCTCCTCCCCTTCGGATCAGAAACCTGTGAAACTGTGTTTTCTCGCTCCTTTCTCTTGTAAGTACCCTGACTTTAACATGGACTTGAAATATTTTGCAAATTTTCGTTCAGAAAGGCCTGGCTGTGGCCAGTTTGACCCTGAGCGTGGGCGAGACTATACTGTGCGCGCCCTGATCGGCTGCCGCGGAGTTGCCCATGACCGAAGAGACCCTCGCCCCCGAACTGCTTGAGATCCTGCGTTGCCCGGTGGCCGTACACTACGAAGACCGCGGCGTGGACCCGGGCCAACTGGAGCTTGTGAAGGGCGCGTGGCTGGTCTGCGCGGACTCCGGCTACAAGTACCCGATTCGAGACGGCATCCCGGTCATGCTGGTCGATGAAGGCGCGAAGTGGAAAGACACCCCCGTCGAGGACTTGCCGGTCCCTCCGCCCGCGGAATAAATTCGTCCTCCGCCACCCCTACAAGTCAATCGGCGCGGAAAGCAGGGCGTGCAGCAAATCAATGCAGGCCTGAACGTCGCCTGTGTCCGCCGTCTCGCTGGTCGTGTGGAGGAAGCGGCAGGGGATGGAAATGCAACCGCTGGGCACACCGGCGCGCGCGCTTTGAATCACGGAGGCGTCGGTCCTGCCGCCGGAGAGCAACTCCCGTTGCACGCGAATGCCATGCTCCCTGGCGCAGTTTTCCATCCAGGACACGATGGCCGGCGGGACCACCAGGCCGGTGTCGTGCACCTTGATGGCCGCGCCGCCGCCCAGCGCCACCGCCATCTTGCGATTTCGCAGTTCGTCACCGGTGGCCGTCACGTCCAGTGCGATGCCCAACTCAGGGTCGATGCCGTAGGCTGCCGTGCGGGCCCCGCGCAGGCCAACTTCCTCCTGCACGCTGAATACAAAGTGCACTTCGTTGGGCGCTTCGCGCTGCAGCTTGCGCAAGGCCTCAATGGCCACCACGCAGCCGATGCGGTCGTCCAGCGACTTGGCGATGATGCGCGTGCCGCGCGTCTCGAATTCGCGCCAGAAACCGGCAGGGCTGCCCGCCTGCACGGCCCCGCCGTTGCCGTCGCTGACGTCAATGTAAAAGTCTGACAGGGCGGGCACGCTGGTGCGCCCTCTGCCGAAACTGTCATACACGCCGATGACTCCGGTAGCGCCGTTCTCAAAGCGCACGCGGTTGCCGGCCAGGCTGCTGTTCAACAGGCCGCCGATGGGGTCAAAGCGCAGGTATCCGCTCTGCGGCTCGGCAAACAGGGCCATCACGCCGATTTCGTCCATGTGGGCGGAGACCATCACCTTCTTCCCGCCACTGCCCACGCGGCAAATGAGGTTGCCAAGCGCGTCCACGCGCATGTCATCGACGAGGTCGGCCACTTCCTCCTGGATCAGGCGCCGCACCTGGTGCTCGTAGCCGGACGGCCCCCAGGCCTCTACCAGTCTGCGAATGAGTGCATTCACTGTCTTCACTCCCTGTGGTGTCGTATGGACAGGTCAGTCATGGGCCAGCAGTGCCGGCGAAACGGAATTGAGGGCGGCGCGCAGCAGGGCCAGTGAGTGCTCGAAGTCGCTCACGCGCAGCAGGGCAGCCGGGCCGTGGACGTAGCGCGCGGGCATCGAGATTGCGGCGGTGGGCACGCCACGGCCGGCGACGTGGATGGCGCCGGCGTCGTTGCCGCCGCCATGGGCGCTCTTCAACTGGTACGGGATACCTTCCGCTTCCGAGGTAGCGCGCAGCCAGTGCAGCAGACGCGGGTCCACAATGGTGCGCGAGTCCATGACGGTCAACACGGGGCCCGCGCCCTGCCGCGTCGACGGGTTAAAGGCGATGCCCTCGTCGGGGTCGGCGGCGAGGTCGGGCAGATCATGCGCCGGCGTGCTCTCCAGCACGATGGCCAGGTCGGGTTGCAGCGCCTCGACCACCACGCTGGCGCCGCGCAGGCCGATCTCTTCTTGCGTGGTGAATGCGACCAGCAGCTCGCAGGGCAGGGGATCGCCCTGCAGAAGTTCCACCAGCAAGGCGCAGCCGGCGCGGTTGTCCAGCGCCTTGCCGCGCACAGCTTCGTCGCCAATCGTCATGTATTCGCCAGGGAAAGTGATCATGTCGCCGGGTTTGGCGTGCGCGGCTGCCCCGGCCCTGTCGCTGGCGCCGATATCGATGCGCAGGTTGTCCAGCGGCACCGTCCGTTGCTCGCGCCCCAGATGAATCGGCTTCCACACAAACACGCCCGGCACGCCGGCCGGTCCCACGCTGACCCGCAGGCCGGGCAGGATGCGCGCGTCGACGCCGCCCACCGGGTAGATGCGCAGCAGGCCGTCGTTGTCGATGCTGCGCAGCATGAAACCGATTTCGTCCATGTGCGCCGTCACCAGCACACGCGGCAGCCCGGCGCCCTGCGCGCCAGGTTTGCGCGCCAGCACGTTGCCCAACGCGTCCACACGGACATCCTCAACGTGGCCGTCTATGGCGGCCAGGATGAGGTCGCGCGCCTCCTCTTCCTGGCCGGAGACGCCGCGGGCGTTGGCAAGTTGCCGCATCAGGTCCTGATTCATGCCTTGTCGCTTTCCGCGGTGGCGGCCAGCAGAAAGTCACCCTCCACTTCCGCGATGAAATGCGCCAGCAGACGCCCGGCGCGCTCGATGTCGCGCGGGTCCAGCGTTTCCACCGGCGAATGCATGTTGCGCACGGGAATGCCCAGCAGGGCGGTCGGGACGCCGGCGCGCGCGACCTGAATGGCCCAGGCGTCGGTGCCGCTGGCACCGGAAATCACGCCGCCCTGCAGCGGGATCTCGTGCCGCCTGGCCGTCGCGCGCAGGCGCTCGCCGAGTTTGCGATGGAAGTTGGGGCCGACCGGCAGGGCGGGGCCCTTGCCCAGTTCGACGCTGTTGTCGGCCTCCACGCCGGGCTGCACGGCAAAATCGACGTCCAGCGCGATGGCGACGTCCGGTTTGACGCGCCAGGCGGCCGTTCGCGCGCCCAGCAGTCCGGTCTCCTCCTGCGCGGTAGCTACGGCGTAGACCTCATGGCCGTGATGCAGGGTCTGCAGTTGCTGCAGGCAGACCGTCAGTGCGGCCACGGAAGCGCGGTCGTCAATGGCCTTGCCCGCCAGGCGCCCGTTCTGCAGTTCAATCATGGGCGCGTCCTGGGTGATCAGGTCGCCGGGCTGCACCAGGGCCTCGACCTCCGCGGGCTCCAGACCCACGTCGACCAGCAGGTGGTCCATGGGCTCGTAGCGCTCGCGCTCGGCCATGGGCAGCATGTGCGGCGGTTTGGCGGCCACCAGGCCGGGCAGCGGTCGGCGACCGTGCACCAGCACCGCCTGGGCCGGCAGCACGCGGTTGTCCACGCCGCTAATGCGATGCAGGCTGATGAAGCCATCGACCACTTCCCGCACCATCAGGCCGATCTCGTCCATGTGGGCCGCCAGCATGATGCGCAGCGAAGGCTGCTGCTCGCGCGTCGGGCGCTTGCTGGCGATCAGGCTGCCGAGGCCGTCAGTCGAGAGTTCGTCGGCCAGCGGCTCCCAGACGCCGCTCAGGTAGTCGCGCAGCGGCCCCTCGTGGCCGGAGGGGGCGTGGGCCTCCACCATATCGCGCAAATGGGCGTTCAATTCAAACACAGGCCCTCCTGGACTCTGTCATTCGTCGTCTTCAAGGAATTGTATGGGCACGGCGGTCTCGGTGACCAGTGGCGTGGGTTCGGGTCCTGTGACCGGCTGCTGCACTGGTATGGGGATCACAGGCTGGACATTGTCCGGTTGCGTGTCCGGTTGTTGTTGTTGCGGCTGCTGGCCCGTCTCCGGCTGCTGCGCGGGCGGGCGGAACTGCCGCGGCGTGGGCGGCAGGGGTCGGGTGGCCGTCACGATGACGCTGCGAAAGGGCGTATTGGTGCGGGTGGCCGTGGCAGTGTTGAGGCGCAATGTGGCGCTGGGCCTCGGGGTCGCCGTGGCCGCCGGCTGCGCGCCCGGCGCGACGCCCCAGAGGACGAAGCCGATGCAATAGAGCGGCGCCGTCGCCAGGATGACGACGAAGAGCAGCATACGCAGGTTACGGCGTCCGCCGGTGGGGAAGGGCAGCAACTCGGACATGCGCCGAAGTGTAGCCGGGGCAGGGGTGAGTCTCAAGATGCGCGGTTGGGGGAGGGGGTTGACAAATGGAACATATGTTCGTAATCTAAGTGTTGGTCACTTGCAGGAATTTGCGGAGGCACTATGCCGGCGCGAGCACCATTGACAAAGAGTGAGCGGAAGCAGATTCAGTGGGCGTACCACAAGGGAATGGAAGCAAGAAAAGCTGTCATAAGGAAGCTCTTTGGAAGAGAGGTTTCTCGGGCCAGCAGTTTGGCGCGTCTCGCGAATGAATTTGTTGAAATGAAGGCGTATGCGACCTCGGTCACCGAGGAAGAATATTGGGAACTGTTATGTTGTGCTGCCTTTCACAACAAATTGTGGGAATACCCTTCCTCTAGCAAACAGGGCGACATTTTCTCCTGGTTTCACAATCATTGTTTGGTTATGGGAAATGTTCCCAAATGGAAAAAAGAAGGTCGCTTTGAAACCTTCGGCGTACCACCTCTAGTGCCAAGTACATGGAAAATCAAAGCGTATAAGTACGGGACAGCCGCAGCAAAAGGCACAGCTAAACTAGTTGGACCAGCGGCACTCTTGTTCCTTGGTTACTTCCTTGAGCGAATTGCGGCCTCTCTTTTCCCGTAGAAGAATGCCACAGAACACTTACCGTGAAACTGGGACTAAGACTCGCAAATTTTGGAGGAGGCAATTGTGACCATCTCACTTGACCGGGCGCGCGGGTACGTGTTCACCAATGGCATGCCCTGGGAGCGGGCGCTCTTCAGCTGGCACTTTGACGACGGCCCGCTGGAGCAGCTGCAGCGCCGCCTGCTCTGCTACAAGAATGACGACGGCGGCTGGGGCCATGGCCTGGAGCTGGACCTGAAAGCGCCGGTCTCGCACACCGCGGCGCTGGAGTACCTGCTCTCCATGCTGCATTACCACGAGATCCCCATTGGCGGCTTGCTGGATGGCACGGTCGCCTGGCTGGAGCGGCAACAGCGTCCCGACGGCAGTCTGCGCAACCCCGACAACCTGGCCGATTGGCCCATCGCCTGGTGGTGGAAGGACTGGGGCGGTCAGAAGCAGCCGGACTCGATCGTCGGCAACCTGCACGCCTTGGGCCTGGCGACGCCCTCTCTATTAAATGTGACGCGGCACTGGGCGGAGCAGAACCACAGCATCGAGGGCATCCGCGCCAACGACTGGCTCTTCATGACCTACCACGCCTTCGATTACTTTATGAACATCGACGACTTCCCGCGCCTGGCCGAATTTCGTCAGGCGACGCTGGACCACACGCTGGCGCTGGCCGAGACTTTGGTCCCCGAGCGCCATTACACGCTCTTCCTCTTCGCGCCGCATCCTGATTCCGAAGTGGCGCGGGCCCTGCCGCAGGCGACGCTGGAGCGCTGCCTCGAGCACCTGGCGACGACGCAGCGCGAGGACGGCGGCTGGGTCGACGAGCACGACCTGGCCCACTGGCAGCCGATCACCACCGTCAACGTGCTGGTCGCGCTCAAGCGCTACGGCCGGCTGTAATGCAGGTCCGCCGCCAGCCGGACGCCGCGCAGAAGCTGGCGCGCATGGGCAACGTGACCCTGCACGAACCCGGCGGCGAACCCGGCTCAAAAGAAAAGCGCATCCCGCAGCAGAAGAGCAGCCTGCAGGACTGCGTTTCCCTGCTGCAGACGCCGAAGGGCCCCATGCCGGTGCTCAAGACCCTGCTGACCACCGCCTGCGAGCGCAACTGCAACTATTGTCCCTTTCGCGCGGGTCGCAGTCAGGCGCGGCGCGTCACTTTTCGTCCCGAAGAGCTGGCGAAGACCTTCGACCAGATGGTGCGGGCGCGTCTGGTGGACGGGCTGTTTCTGTCCTCGGGCATCATCAAGGGCAGCGTGACGACCCAGGACAAGCTGCTGGACACCATCGACATCGTGCGGCGCAAGTACCGCTATCGCGGTTACGTCCATCTGAAAGTCATGCCGGGCGCGGAGGAAGACCAGCTGCTGCGCGCCATGCAACTGGCGGACCGCGTCTCGATCAACCTGGAGGGGCCGACGCCGCAGCGGCTCAGGGCCCTGGCGCCGAAGAAGGACCTCGACCGCGAGTTGCTGAATTTGTTGCAAACGGCGTCGAAGTTTCGCCGCGAGCGGCATGAACGCCTGGCCAGCCTGGCGACGCAGTTCGTGGTCGGCGCGGTGGGCGACACGGACCTTGAGTTGCTGGCGCTGGGCGATCGCCTCTACAACCAGCTGGGTCTGGCGCGCACCTACTTCTCGGCCTTTCATCCGGTGGTTGGCACGCCCTTCGAGAACCTGGCGGCCACGCCCGCCATCCGCGAGTTTCGCCTCTACCAGTCCAGCTTCCTGCTGCGCGATTACCAGTGGGAGCTGGAGGACATGCCCTTCGTCGACGAGGGCAACCTTCGTCTGGACATCGACCCCAAGCGCGCCTGGGCGGAAGACAACCTGCGTCATGCCCCGCTGGACCTGATGAAGGCCGAACGCACGCAGTTGCTGCGCGTGCCGGGCATCGGACCGAAAAGCGCGCTGACCCTGTTGCGCGCGCGCCGTCAGACGCATCTGCGCGATATTTCGCAACTGCGGGCCCTCGGCATTCGCGCGCCGGAGCAGATGGCGCCCTTCATCCTGCTGGATGGTCAGCGTCCCCTGCAGCAACAGCGGATGTTCTAGTCTGGCGGCCCTCACCCCCCGGCCCGCCCTGTATTGTGCGCGGGGCCTGCGCTATAGTCGCGCCACTCGGACAATGACTCACAGGGGCAGGAGGCCATGATGGCGCGGGTTGCAATTAACGGGCTGGGGCGGATCGGGCGCGCGGCGCTCAAGGTCGTGCTGGACACGCCCGAACTGGAACTGGTGGCGGTCAACGACCTCGGCTCCGCCGAGAACTTCGCCTATCTCATTCGCTACGATACGGTCTACGGCCGTTACGACCGCGAGGTCTGCGCCGACAATGGCGACCTGGTCATCGACGGCCAGCGCATCCGTTACCTGAGTGAGCGCGACCCGGCACAACTGCCCTGGGGCGAACTGGACGTCGACCTGGTGTTTGAGTGCACCGGCTTCTTCACCGAGATTGAGGACGCCGGCAAGCACGTCACGGCCGGCGCGGACAAGGTCATCATCTCCGGCCCGACCAAGAGCGCCGACGTGCCGATGGTCGTGCACGGCGTCAACAGCGCCAACGGGGCCCACGTGGTCTCCTGCGCCAGCTGCACCACCAACAACATCACCCCCGTTATGGAGGTCATGAACCGCCGCATCGGCGTGAAGAAGGCCGTCATGACCACGGTACACGCCTACACCTCGACCCAGGCGCTGGTGGACTTCCCGGGCGGCAAGGACATGCGGCGCGGCCGCGGCGCCGCCGACAACATCGTGCCCTCATCGACGGGCGCGGCCATCGCCACGACCAAGGCGCTGCCGGCCATCGAGGGCGTCTTTGACGGCCTGGCGCTGCGCGTGCCGGTGGCGGTCGGTTCGATCGCCGACGTGGTCTTTCTGGCCGCGCGCGACACCTCGGTCGATGAAGTGAATAACATCTTCCGCGAGGAAGCGGAGACCGCGCGTTACCAGGGCATTTTGGGCGTGTCGGAGGACCCGATTGTGTCAGCCGACGTCATCGGCGACGCGCGCGCGTCAATCGTCGACCTTGACCTGACGCAGGTGGTCGACGGCGACCTGGTGAAGGTGCTGACCTGGTACGACAACGAGTGGGGCTACACCAACCAGATGGTGCGCGAGGCGTTGAAGCTGCTGGGATAGGAAGTAGCTGGCGAAAAAGCGGCGGATTTACAATTTGGCGCGAATCAGGGGCAGACGTGGGTCTGCCCTTTATTGTTTCGGGCCACGCCAGTTTCCTTCCTCATCGTAATTTGGTGACTTGGGCCATCCTGGCGATTGCCAAGCTGCATCAATGGCAGGGCGCAAATGTTTCATAAGACCATCAACTTCAGGCTCATGTTGTTCTACAGTCACTTCTGGGATTAACAAATGGCTTCTGACGATAGGTCTCAAATCTCGACGGTTTGCATGCATTATGAATCTGGGCGTCAATACAAAAACGTATCCGGAAACGTCGAGCAGGCTTAGCATATAGAATTGAGGTTCTGACATTTCCAGCGTGTCCTGTTGCTTCAAGAGCGAAGGAAGACAATAGTTTGAAATGGTGGCATCGATCCTTTCGCCGTAAACCTCGGTTGCACTCTTTGGTGTTGGCGGAAGCCTATATTCAAACTCAAAGCTCGCGTCTCGAAAAATTTGTTGGATATACTCCTTGTCTGTGCCTTCGAAGAATCGCTCGAAATTG
>JAGWBD010000053.1 GCA_021296065.1 Anaerolineae bacterium | reverse complement strand
GTCATTGGCTCAACGGTATTCCTGCGCTCCCTTTTCATTTCCCTGCAACGCGTCATTCTGGGCGTGAGTCTCAACATGGCGTTGATTGTCCTCTGCGCCTATCCGCTCTCAAAGTCGCCACGCGTTTTTCGTGGCCGCACCTTCCTGATCTGGCTGTTTGTCTTCGCCATGCTTTTCGATGGCGGGCTCATCCCCACCTTTCTTGTGATCCGCAGCCTGGGCCTGATCAACAAACTGGGCGCGCTGATTTTGCGCAACGCCGTGCCCATATTCAGCGTTATTCTGATGATGAACTTTTTTCGCGATATCCCGCCTGAACTGGAAGAATCGGCCCTGATTGATGGCGCTTCCTACTGGCAGGTGTTGTGGCACATTTACCTTCCGCTGTCGCTGCCGGCAATTGCCACCCTTACGCTGTTCGCAGCGGTTGGCCACTGGAACGCCTGGTTTGACGGGTTGATTTACATGACCGACTCGAACAACTATCCGATGCAGACCTATCTGCGCACGGTCGTGGTAGAGCTGGACCTGACGAGAGTGGGCATTACGCCGAAAGACCTGCTGCGCCTCTCCGACCGGGCAATTCGTGGCGCGCAAATCATCGTGGCAACGGTGCCAATCCTGGTGGTCTATCCCTTCCTGCAACGCTACTTCGTCGCCGGCATCCGATTGGGCGCTGTGAAGGAATAAGGTCGACAGTCTGCAAGGTGAGGGAGGAGATGTCAGTTAATCCGGACTTTGGCGGGCGGTTCCCTTTTGGGACCCATGTCTACCGTGAACCCTGTCTGGACCTGGAAGCCGTGCTGGCAGATCTGCCGCTGCTGAAGCGCCTCGGCTTCAACATGATCAAGATTCAGGAGCACTGGAGCGCGGACGAGCCGGAGGAAGGCCGTTACGAGTTTGGCCGGGTGGACCGCGTGATCGCCCGCGCCGGCGAGCTTGGCCTGGGAATCTATCTGGGATTGACGATGGAACAGGCGCCGATGTGGCTCTGGCGCAAATTCCCTGACTGCCACCTTGTCGGCGCGGACGGGCACAGCCACATGACTCCCACGCAATACACCATCCCCATGGACGGCAAACCCGGCCCCTGTTGGGACCACCCTGGAGCGCGTAGCGCGGCGGAACGCTTCATCGCCGAACTAGCGCAATGCCTGGGCCGCCACGAGAACATTTGGGCCTGGAACACCTTTCAGGAGATTGGCTTCTGGCCGAATCAGGCCGGCAAAACCGGCTTTTGCTACTGTCCCCACACACTGGAACGCTTTCACAAGTGGCTGGCAGAGCGTTATGGCTCGCTGTCCGCGCTCAACGCTGCCTGGCAATTGAATCACGCCAGTTGGCGGGACGTCGAGCCGCCGCGGCGCCAGGAGCCAGTTGCGCCGTTCATCGACTGGCGCTATTTCATGGATGACGTCACGCTGACGCGCAATCTCGAGTTCAAAACGGCCGTCCTGCGCGCGCATGATCCGATACAGCGGCCGGTCTTCAGCCACGCGGATACGCCGCGCATCGGTTCGGGCGCGGAGTGGCGCTGGGCGCGCGCGGCCGATTTCTTCGGCACCAGCAACTACCCGATGTGGAACAACGGCCAGGCCTGGGACGACCCGGTCACTGATGAAGCCGGGGCGCGCTGCAACGAGCTTTGGGAAGAGATGATGATGTGCACCGACCTGGCGCGCAGCAACAACGGCCGCGACCGTGCGCTGTGGGGCGCGGAGTTTCAGGGCGGCCCGATCGTGACGTCACTGCATATCAGCCGCACGCCGACAGGGGCCGACCTGCGCCGCTGGATGCTGGCGGGCCTCGCCTGCGGTATGACCGGCATCAGTTTCTGGAATCACCGGCCCGAGCGCTTCTGGAAGGAGGGCAACGGTTTCGGCCTGCTGGACCACTTTGGAGAAACGACGGAGCGCATGGCTGCCGCCAGCGCAATCGGCCGCAGAATCCAGGAGCATGCGCACTTTTTCTCCCAAAGCCAGCCGCCACGGGCGCGGGTCGCGTTGCTGGTCAACGAGGACCTGTATCACTTCTTTCAGGCCTGCAATGGCGACGTGCAATATCACTACATGTACAACCTGCGGGGCTGGTACGCGCGCCTGTGGCGCCTCGGCATCCCCGTCGATTTCGTCGACGCTGCCGACGTCAGCGCCGGGGAATTGCGACATTACAGGGCGGCTGTGCTGTGCATGCCTCTCGCGCTGGAAGCGGACTGGTTTGCCCATCTCGTCAGATTTGTCGGCGAGGGTGGCACCCTGATCAGCGAAGCCTGCCCGGGCCGCTACGACCGCCTCGGCTGGACGACCCGTGCGCAACTTGCTGATGGAGCCGAAACCTTGTTCGGCGCTTCACATGAAGGTCTGACGCTGGTGCATGAACCGGCGCTACCTGGCCGCTGGATGCCGCAGGAGCGGCGCTACGGTGAATTTGAAGCCGCGACCGTTTTGCAGGGCGTTAAAGACTTCAGCGGAGCCCGGGTACTGGCAAACTTCTGGCTGCAGACCTTGCGGCCGGAACGGGCGGAGCCGATATTGCGGGCAGGGGAAAAGGTTGCAGGAACCCGAAACGCTTGCGGTGAAGGGCAGGCCATTTTGTTGGGCAGCTTCCTCGGGATGAGCGCCATGGCCCACCGTGCAGCTGATCCGGGTACGGACGACTTTGTCCTGCGCCTGCTGGAAGGAGCGGGAGTGAGGCCGGTCCGATGTGGCGTCCTGTTGCGGCGGCGGCGACAGCTGGAGGGCGAGCATGCCTGGTTCCTTGTCAATCCCGCTGCGGAGGACTGCGAAGAAGAGGTCGCACTGGAGGGTCTGGTATTGATTGCCGACCTGACCGGAGACGCGATCGCGCAAGAGTCGGAAACCAGCGTAACTGTGCGCGTGCCGGGCGGCAGTGTGAGTTGTCTGTTGCTTCGATCTCAGGACTGATTGAGGCGCGGATCGACGACGTAGTAAAGCATGTCAACCAGCGTGTTCATGAGGACGTAGGCCAGGGCCACGACGATGACGGCGGCCTGCACCACGGAATAGTCGCGCGAAAGAATTCCTTCCAGCAGTAACCTGCCCAACCCCGGCCAGGCGAAGACCGCTTCGGTGATGACGGCGCCGCCAAGCAGGGCGCCAAATTGCAGACCTTGCAGGGTGATGACTGGCAGGATGGCGTTGCGCAGCGCATGGCGCAGGGCCACCTGGCGTTCACCCAGACCCTTGCCCCGGGCCGTGCGAACATAGGAGCTGTGCAGTTCCTCCAACATGGCCGCGCGCGTCAGACGGGTAACGAAACCGGTCGAGGTGATGCCGATGGCGAGGGAGGGCAGGATGAGGTGGTGCAGGAAACTCAGCAGCGCTTCCCGGTTGCCGGTGAGCAAATGGTCTACCAGCATGAAATTGGTAATGATTTCATAACTCAGGCGGGGGTCGATGCGACCGCTGGTGGGCGCGACTCGAAGACGAACTGCGAAAACGATCACCAGCATGATGGCGACCCAGAACCAGGGCAGGGACATGCCGGTGATGGCAAGCAGGCGCAGAGCGTTGTCGACCAGACGGCGGCGCGTCACGCCCGCCATGACTCCAATGACGATGCCGGCGATCGTGCTGAACAGCATGGCGACCAGCGCCAGCTCAATGGTTGGCGGGACGCGTTCGAAAAGCAGGCGATTGATTGGCACACCTGAACTCATGGAAATGCCGGTGTCGCCGGATAGCAGGGCGCGCATGAAATTCAGGTACTGCAGGTGCAGCGGTTTGTCCAGGTCCCACTGGGCCTCAATCCGCGCAATGGCGACCGGGTCCACGAGTTGGTTGCTGATGGATTGAATCGGGTTGCCCGGTACGAGACGCAGGGCGAAGAAGGTGAGGGTCGTAACAGTCCAGAGAACGAACGGCAGCCAGATCAGACGACGGATAAACCAGGCGAGCACGAGTCACCTGGACTGGTTGCGCATATAAGGATCGAGGCGGTCCCGCAGGCCGTCGCCGATGAAATTGACACTGAGCACGGTCAGGGTAAGGCAAAGGCCGGGAAAAAAGGGCACGTGGGCTGCGTCAAAGAGCAGGGACTGGCCGTCGGCAATCATCATGCCCCAGTCCGGCGTACCGGTCTCGACGCCGAGGCCAAGAAAATTGAGCGCGGTTGCGGAAGAAATGGTGACGGCCAGCATGGCGCTGGCGTGCACCAGAACGGGTGGCAGCATGTTTGGCAGGATGTGACGCTGAACGATGGCGGGATCCCTGGCGCCCAGGGCGCGGGCGGCGACCACGTATTCCTGATTCATAAGTAGCAGCACGACGGCGCGCGCGAGCCGCGCGAAAACCGGCACCTGGGCCACGCCAACGGCGACAATCAGGTTGCCGGGCCCTGTGCCCAGCGTGGTAACCACGAGAATTGCCAGCAAAATGGACGGAAAGCTGAGCATGATGTCCATGCAACGCATCAGCAGGACATCCAGCCGCCCCCCCAGGTAGCCACCGGGTATACCGATACCAAGGCCGAAGAAAAAAGAGAGCGCCAGGGCCAGGAAGCCGGTGCCCAACACACTACGTCCACCGTGAAGGACGCGACTGAAGACGTCCCGACCGATCTCGTCCGTGCCAAAGGGATACTCGAGCGAAGGTGATTTCAGGCGGTTCTTGATGTCCCGCTGTCCCGGGTCCCGCGGAGCGATGGTGGAGGCCAGCAAGCTGGCCAGCAAGATGAAGGCAAAAAAAATGGCGCCAGGCAGTGCGATGTCCCAGGTGCGCCACAGGCGCAGGAGCAATGGGGACCGTGATTTGAAAATCGGGGACAGGGCGTCAGCCCCGTCCCCGACCTGCATTGTCGCCACTGGCGACTCCGTTGTTTCTACTGGTCCAGCCAGACGTTGCGGAAATTCGCGCGACCGGCTGCGGTTCCCTGCGTATCCACGCCCTGAACGTGCTCGCGCACGAAGATTGGCGGCTGCAGGTAACCGAGATAAGCCATGATCATCATGTCAAGGGCCAGCGACTGGATCTCCTGGTAGACCTCTGAGCGGGCAGCCGGGTCCACCACGGCGATTCCCATGTCAACCAGTTCGTTCAGATAGTCTGCCTCTTCGAGACCGGCGTGGTGGGTCTGCCCGCCGCCGTAGACGGTGTTCAGGATGATGGCCTTGTCATGCGGATCAGGCAGGAAGGTTGAACGCTGGGTCATCGAAATCTGCGCCAGCCCTTCGTTGACTTTGCCCAGGAAGGAGCCGGTGTCGAGCCGGTCGAGGGTGACGTCAAAGCCGACGGCTTCAAGGTCCACCGCGACGAGCTCGGCCAGCAAGGGCCAGAATCGGTTGTTCTCGAAGGTAACCGTGACGGGAATCGGCGTCTCCAGGCCCGACTCAGCCAGAAGTTCGCGGGCCAGATCGGGGTCGTAGCGGCCGCGTCGAAACCCAGGTCGTTGGGACCCAGGATGCTGGCCGGGAGTTGGGCCAGCCCGCTTAGGCCGCCCTCAATGATGGCGTCGCGGTCGATGGCATGGTTGACGGCCCGGCGCACCAGCACGTTGTCAAGCGGCGCCTGGGTCACGTTGAGGGGCATAAAGAGATTGACCAGAGGCGCTCCCACCTCGATGCGCAGGTCATCTCCCTCGTCGGCGGTAATGCGGTCCACCGAGGTGAAGGGGGCGTACAAGGTCAGATCGACTTCACCGGCCTCCAGCGCTGCCAGAATTGAGGCTTCGTCCGGCCAGGCACGGATGATGATTTGGTCCAGCCAGGGACGTCCGGCCCAATAGTCTTCGTTGGCCGCCAGCACGGCTTCCTGGCCGGGCACAAAGCGCTCCACGCGATAGGGACCGGCCATGGACATGTTAAGGCCCACTTCCTGTCCGTATTCGTCCATCGCCTTCGGGCTGATGATGTAGCCGTCGGGACGTGTGAAGACCAGCAACTGGGTGGCGTTGGGCTGTATCAGGGTCAGTTGCACAGTCAGGTCATCGAGGGCTTCCAGAGACTCCCAGTTTTCGAATCCCTGGTTGAAGTACATGTACATGCCCTCAATGTAGCTGGGGTCATCCGTGGCGACGGGGCGCAACATGCTGCGAACGACGGCCTGGGCAGTCACCGGTTCGCCGTCATGAAAGACCATGTCCGGGCGGATGTTGAAGGTATAGACAAGGCCGTCTTCCGAAATCGTCCAGCTTTCGGCCAGCCCCGGTTTGGCTGCGCCGGTCTCAAAGTCAGCCTGGACCAACCCTTCACCAATTGAATCGATGACGTGCAGCCCGCCGAAGCCGTGCCAGAAGCCGATGTCCAGCGAATCACCCATAATTTCGGCCGCCACGACCAGCGTGCCACCCTGGCGCGGTTCCTGGGCGTTGACTGCACCCGAGACAAGGACAAGAATGAGGACCAAAGACAAGGTAAACAGTTTTCGCATTATAAACGCTCCTTTGCATTGACTGTCAGACCTGAGATGTTCCGATCTTATTATTGCAATTGCCGGGCGGAATTGCGACTCTGTCGGTAGTTGGCCCCTGACGCGGCCTTTAGTCGGGCCAGTTGGCGTAGAATTGCCTCAACAGAGGTCCGAGAAGGTGAGCCGAGGATGGCAATTGTTGCGCCAGCGCTTCCCTCATGGAGTCGTGGAGCGAATTTTCGTCGAGTCGAGTGTGCACACCGTCACCCAGCACCCATTCACCATGCACCATCACGTGCCGGACGTGGCTTCTGTTGGCGCGCCGCAGCAGAAACTCCGGCAGGTGGTCTATCGAGGGAATCTGTGGCGGTGCCCAGTCGCCGCGGATGGCCTGCCAGTCCAGCAAAACCAGGTCCGCCAGCCAGCCAGCCTTTAGCGACCCCAGTGAAACTTCCTGGCCAAAGGTGGCGTGGACGCCACCGCGCGTGCCCATCGTCAGGACGTCGCCCGGCGTTAAATCCTCCGCGTGGGCTCCGGGGCGATTCCCGAGCGTGAAGGCCAGGCGCATTTCACGAAGATAGTCCTGGTCTTCGTCCAGCGTATGACCGTCCATGCCGATGCCCACGTTTACACCGGCCTTGCGAAATTGGGCCACAGGCGCAATGCCGCTGCGCAGGCGCAGGTTGCTGGAGGGATTGTGCGCCACGCTGACCCCGCGATCGCTCAGGAGGGCGGGGTCGTCCGCCTCCGTCCATACCATGTGGGCCAGGGTTAGCCAATCGCCCAGCGCGTCCAGTTCGTCGAGTTTTTGGATGAAACCCTGGCCCCAGCGGCGCCAGGCGTAGTGCCGTTGATAAGGAGACTCAAGCATGTGCATCTGGGCGCGGGTCCCGTTGGCCCGGGCCCACTCGGCAGCGCCCTGAATGAGCGCATCGCTGGCCCATTGCCCGCCGACCGGACTGGCCTGAACGTGAACCCGATGCTCCCTAGCGTCATGGTAGTGGTCATACAGGTGTTGCAGGCCATCCAGCCAGGCGTCAAGGCTGAGGGCAGGCGGCGTTGCCCTGGTTATTGCCAGTGCACGCAGTTCCGCTGGCAGGGACGAGAGAAAGCCTTCCTCATCGAGATAAACCAGGGTGTTTTGGTCCAAAAGCGGCGGGAACATGGCCACGCGCAGGCCGGCCTGCCGATAGCCGGCCAGGGTCTCCGGAATTTCTTCAAACATGGTGGCCAGGCTGGCCGGGTTGTGGCTGTGGGCGACCGAGGTGACGCCGGAGCGAATGAGTAGCCACCCCTCGTATTGCGCCGCCAGTTGGGGCGGAATGCGCGGCAGGCTGCCCAGGCCTGCCAGCCAGACCTCCAGCAAATCATCCGGCAGGCCGAGTGCCACTGTGCCCAGGGCGCGACCATGATCGTGACTGTTGACGAGACCCGGCATGAGGAGCAGGTTTTCGCCGCCGAAAACCGGGACAGTCGGATGTCTGTTTGCCAGCGCGGCCCGCCCGCCGATCTCCAGGATGCTCGCCCCTTCAACAAGCAGGGCGACGTCGCGCTGAAAGTCATCGTTCACCAGCCCGATACCGGCATGCACGATGTGGCGTTTGTCTGTCACGGCGAAAATATCCCGGCCTGCTGCCCGCCATCAATGATGAACACCTGACCGGTAATCATGCGCGCGGCATCGGACGCCAGCCAGAGCGCCAGTTGGGCGACGTCTTCCGCTTGAATCACGCCGGGAAGCGGTTGGCTTCGCTCAAGGAAGGCATCGCGCTCCGGGCCGCTGAGCGTTTTGTTCAAAGGTGTATCGACGAAGCCGGGGCAAATCACGTTGCAGCGCAGGTTGTCGCGCGCGTAATCGAGCGCAATACTGCGCGTCAGATTGATCACGCCGGCCTTGGCTGCGGCATAGGCCGCCTTGCCCGATGAAGGCCGCAAACCATAGGTACCGGCGGTGTTCAGAATCACACCGCCGCGGCTGCGCATGTGCGGGATTGCGCGACGGGACGCCAGAAAGACGCCTTTCAGGTTGATGTCCAGGCATTCCTCCCAGTCAGTCACCTCAATGTCCGTTATGCGACCGGAAGGGCTTATGCCGGCATTGTTGAAGAGGACGTCAAGGCGTCCAAAGCGGTCAATGGTCGCGTTGACCAGGCTGCCCACGCTGTCGTCGTCGCTGACATCTGTTTGGACGGCGTGGGCGTTCCCCCCTTCATGGCCGATGGCGGCGGCCGTCCCCTGGACGCTGTCCAGAGTCCTGCCTGCGCAGACCACGCTGGCGCCGGCGCCGGCGAAGGCGTGACAACTGGCAGCGCCGATGCCGGACCCGGCACCGGTCACGATGACGACTTTTTCCTGCAAGGATCTGTCGGTCAATCGAGCAACCAGCCGCCATCCACGGGAATCACCGTTCCGGTGATATAGCGCGAATCATCCGAAGCCAGGAAGAGGGCCAGAGCGGCCACGTCATCCGGCGTGCCTGGCCGGCGCAAGGGGATGCGTTCCTGCGCCCAACGTTGCATGTCTTCCAGGTTTGGCAGCATGTCGGTGTGAATGATGCCCGGCGCCATGGCGTTGACGCGGATTCCCTGTGGCCCGTATTGCAGGGCGAGGTGGCGGGTCAGGCCGGCGACAGCGGCCTTGGACGTGCCATAGGCCGCCGAATGGGTGAAGGCAATCACCGAACTGATTGAAGCAAGGTTGACGATAGCGCCGGGAATGCTACCGGCCAGCCAGTGACGGATGACGATTTGCGACATCAGGGAAACACCCGTCACATTCACCTGCAACATGCGGTCCCACTGGTCGTCGCCCATGTCTTCAAAGACGGCATTGAAAAAAATGCCGGCATTGTTGACCAGCACGTTGACTTGTCCGAATTTTGCTACGGCCGCATCCACGAATGACTGCGCGGAGTCTCGCTGCGTAACGTCGGCCACGAGCGCGAGCACGTCCGTGCCCTGGTCACGTAACTCGCTGGCGAAGGTCTGCAACCCCTCGTCATTGAGGTCACAAAGCGCAAGCGCGCAGCCTTCGGCGGCGTAGCGCCGGGCGATGCCGGCGCCGATGCCACGGGCCGCGCCCGTGATGATGGCGCTTTTACTCGACAGGCGACCCAAGGGCCCTACTCCTCTTCGCCCCAGGCCACTACATCGCCAACCGGGACTTCGACATCAAGCTCGACGCAAGTCTCGGCGAGTTTGCCGGCCACGGGCGTTTCCAGTTCAACCTCGACCTTTTCGGTTGTGATGACGGCGAAACCGTCGCCCGCGGAGAGGGAATCACCCGGCTGCGAAAGCCACTCCACGATGATGCCCGCTTCCATCGTCATGCCAAACTTCGGCATGCGCACAGCAATTCGCGCCATGTCAGGCCGGCTCCGCTTGCATACAGCGGCGCACGGCATCGACGATGCGTTCTGTCGTTGGGACGGCCGCGCTTTCCAGCACTGGACTGAAGGGCAGGGGCACGTCCAGATTGCTCACCCGTTGTACCGGCGCACGTAAATGCTGGAAGGCCTTTTCCGCCACGGTCGCCGCCCATTCGCTGGCAGCGCCACAGACCGGGAAGCTTTCGTCCACGGCGACGAAGCGACCAGTCTTGCGTACGCTACGCAACAAGCAGGCCTTGTCCCATGGCTTCAGCGTGCGCAGGTCGATGACCTCGCACTCAATGCCTTCTTTCGCAAGCGTTCGGGCAGCCTCCATGCATCGCCTGGACATGGCGCCCACCGTACAAATCGTGACGTCATCGCCCTCGCGACGGATGGCGGCCTCACCGAGAGGGATGGTGTAAGTTTCGTCGGGCACTTCGCCGCGCAGGCTGCCGAGCGCAAGCGGGCTGAGGAAGAGCACCGGATTGTCGTCGCGAATGGCTGTGATGAGCAGGCCCTTGGCGTCATAGGGTGTGGAAGGCACGATCACCTTAATGAGCGGCATATTCATAAACAATGGATGCATCGGCTGGCTGTGGTGATGACCGGCGCTGATGCCGGAGCCGTTCACAGTCATGAAGACCAGCGGTAGTTTCGTCTGACCGCCGAACATGTAGCGCATGGCGCCGGCCTGGTTGGCGATCTGATCGAGGGCCAGGTACAAAAAAGTTCCAAACATCAGGTCGATCACAGGGCGTATGCCGGTTGCAGCAGCTCCAATGCCGGCGCCGGCCACGGCCAGTTCCGAGATTGGCGTGTTGATGACGCGCTCATCGCCAAATTCGCGATGCAGCCAGCGTGTCCCGGCAAAGACAGCCAGTTTCACGTCTTCACCCATCACCACAACGCTTTCGTCACGCTGCATTTCCGAGCGCAAGGCTTCGCGAATGGCATCAACGGACGCTTTTCGTGGCATGTTGCGGAACCCCCTTCGTGTTCCCGGTCAGGCCCAGGTGTCTTCGAGGACGCTTTCTTCGGCGGGCCAGGGACTCTCTCGCGCGAAAGTCACGGCGTCGGCGACCCGCCGGGTGGTCTCCTGTTCAATGTTCTCGAGGGCATGTGCATCTGCCACGCCTTCGTGCAGGATGCGTTCATGCAAAATGAGCAGCGGGTCGCGTAACCTGGCCATCTCCTCTTCCTCCGGAAGACGGTAGGTCTGCCCGGCCAGAAAGGCTTCCTCGCCTTCGGCGTGGCCGCCACGCCTGTGGGTCTTGGCCTCGATCAGGGTCGGCCCCTCGCCGTTACGGGCCCGCGTCACCGCCTGGTTTACGACGGCATGGACCTCCAGCGCGTCGGTCCCGTCCACGATGTGACCGGGCATGCCATAGCCACCGGCGCGCACGGCGATGTCCTCAATGTTCATGGTGTCCCGCGCCGGTGTGAACTCGCCATACTGGTTGTTTTCGCAGACGAAGATGACCGGCAGCGTCATGGCTGACGCCAGGTTGAGCGACTCGTGAAAGCTGCCTTCGTTGGCTGCGCCGTCCCCGAAAAAGGCGACGGAGACCTGGTCCGTCTTGCGCAGTTTGATGCTCAGGCCGGCGCCGGTCGCTATCGGCATGCCGCCGCCCACGATGCCGCAGGCGCCCAGCATGCCGATGCTGAAATCGGCAATGTGCTGGCTGCCCCCCTTGCCACGGCAGTAGCCGGTCTCCTTGCCGAAGATTTCGGCCATTGTGCGATTGAGGTCGCCCCCCTTGGCAAGGACGTGGCCATGGCCGCGGTGCGTGCTGGTGACATAATCGTCGTCGCGCAATGCCGCGCAAACCCCCGCCGCGACGGCCTCCTCGCCAATGTAAAGATGCACAACGCCAGGCAATTCGCCAGCGGTAAAGAGGCGGCCAACCTCTTCTTCGAAGCGGCGGATATTCAGGACGCGCCGGTAAATATCCAGCGCGACGGCCGGTTGCACGTCACTCATTATGTGACCTCCCCGTGCATAGCGTTGCTGCGGTTAGCGCCAGGGTACGTGTGGCGGACACAATCTGATCGACTGCTATGCATTCGTCCACCATGGGCCAGACCGGAATATACCCCGGCCCGTACTCCACGCAAGCGATGCCGGCACCCTTGAAATGGCAGGTGTCGGCAGTTGCGCCGATGCGATGGCCGGCGCCGACCGCCGGTTCCCGTCCATTTATGCGGGCATGCGCGGCAAACAGTGCCTGCACCAGGGGCAGGTCGGGGTCCGTGGCCTCACGTGCCGGCATGCTCTGGTGGCGCTCGCTTTGGGGGATGACCAGTTCATAGCGGAAATCCACGTCCTTTTGGCGGATGCCCTCGAGCAGTCCGCTCATGTCTGCGCGAACGCTTTCCTCGCTCATCCCTGGCACGATGCGCAGGTCAAAAGCCAGGGTCGTGACGTCCTGGTGATGGGAAATGTCGCGAACGGCCATGGCTGGAAAGCCAGGCAGCAGGGGATGGGTCTCAAAGCGCAGCCAGCCGCCAGCCTCGACGGACGGCAGGGGATGGTAAGAGGGACCAAAGGCCTCCAACACTTTCGTGATTTTCTCAATGGGATTGACGTAAGGCACGCGGTGTTTGAACTCGCCGACAACCTTCACCAGTCCCTGTACATAGCCAACGGATATGAGACCCACGTCCAGATTGCCCGCCTCGGTCACGATGCAATAGTCTGTGCGCAGACCGCTGGCCAGCAAATGTTGCGCGCCGGCGCCGCCGCCGGTCTCGGCCACGACACAGGCCACGATTAGATCTCCGCGCAGGGGCAGGGCAGACCTTCGCAAGGTTTCTGCAGCCATCAGGACCGCGGCCAGGCCGCCCTTCATGTTGATAGCGCCCAGGCCGTACAGCATGCCGTCTTCGATTTCCCCGGCAAAGGGATCGTGCCGCCAGTCCGCGCGCCGAAACACGCCGCCCTGCCAGTCGCTGGTGTCGGTGTGTCCGCAGAGCATCAGGGAGGGTCCGCTGCCATCGCCGCGCAGGATGCCGATCGCCTGATGGGTGCAGCCGCCCCCGGCGAGCGGGACTTCCTGCAGTTCGACCTCGAAGTTTCGCTCGCGCATCCAGTCCGCCAGCCAGTAGGCCAGTTCCGATTCCCGCCACAAAAAGGACGGGATACGAATCATCTGCTGCGCCAGATCGACGGGTTCGTCGGCATGCAGGTGAGACAAGAGCGAATGCGCATCCATCAAAGAGACATCCTGCGGGGAAAGTAAGGCTTTTGCCGGGCGACAGGGCAAGTCGCAAATGGAGGTGGTTGAGCCCTGCCTGCGTACCGGATTCTACCGGCGGGCAATCACTGTCGCTACAATGGCCGGATACAAGCAAGGAACGGGCAGGTATACATGTCTGAAGACATCGTCTTATCGCAAAAGGGGCCGCCGGCGCTTCCGGAAATGAGCGGGCCGGAACTGGAAGCCCGCCTGCAGCAATCCCGCGTTCTGCTGCTGCCCTTCGGCGCGACGGAGGCGCACGGGGCGCATTTGCCGCTGGGGACCGACACCTACGAGGCGCGTGAGAATTGCCGCCGGGCGGCGCTGCGGCTGGAGGCGCGCGGATGTTCGGTGACCATCGGCCCGGAAATCCCTTTCGGCACCTCCAGCTTTCACATGGGGTTTGTCGGCACCATATCGCTCAGCGCCACGACATTCATCGCCCTGACAAAAGAGATTTGTCTGAGCCTGCATGCCAGCGGTTTCCGCAAATTCGCATTTGTGCACGGGCATGATGGCAACCTGCCGGGCATGATGGTGGCGGCCCAGGAACTGGTGGACGCCACGGACGACGCTGAGGTCATGGTGCTGAACTGGCTGGCGCCGCTCAGCAAGGTCTATCACCACATCCAGACTTCGAAAAAAATGGAGGGGCACGGCGGCGAGGGCGAGACTTCAAGGATCCTGGTCACGCATCCGGACCTTGTGAAGCTGGACCGCTCCGTTCGCCACCACGTGGACCCTGAAGAAATGCGCAAGGTGCAGGGGCCGGAACACTTCAAGACCGGCGGCGGCATCTTCTATGCCACTCGCAGCTACCGCGCCCACACGCCTTACGGCCACATCGGCGACCCGGCCCTTGCGCTGGCCAGCACCGGCGAACGCGGCTATGACGTCATCGCCGAGTGGATCAGCCGCGTGGTTGCCCGCGACTTTTTTGATCAGGAAGTGGACATGGATGAAGCGCTGATTTGAGTCAACAGGCGTTCAAGGCTGTAGTAGCGCCCGCATCGCCGCCAGGCAGCGCGGCACGGCGTCCTGCAGGGGCTCGATATTGCCTTCGTACTCCAGCGACAGCCAGCCCGTGTAACCCTGGCGCGTCAGGACGTCATGGATTGCCTGCAGATCAACAAGACCTTCACCGACGATGGCGCCCGTGTACAACTGGCCGACCAGGTCCCTGTATGCGTGTCCGCCTTCATCCGGACTGGCGTGTGTGAAGTCCTTCAAGTGTACCAGGGCGACCAGGTCAGCCAGAGCCGTGGCGGCCTGCGGCGGGTCTTCCCCGACCAGCAGGAAGTTGCCGGTGTCCAGATTGCTGCGCAGGGCAGGTGATCCAACGGCTTCGATGATGGCGCGCACCTGATCGCTGCGGCCCGCGATTTGACCATGGTTTTCGAGCACCAGCGTTATTCCGGATTGCGATGCATATTCAGCGCCGGTGGCCAGACAGTCCACGACCCAGGCGAAGCCTTGTTCAAATGAGTAAGCGGGCAGCAGTTCGCCGCTGAACACCCGTAGCAAAGGCGCGCCCAGTTGTGCGGCCACGTCGACGCCATGTTTCAGGCCCGCCAGTTCAGCGTCTCTGGCCATTGCATCAGGCCGAAAGAAATTGGTGCTGATGGAATAGACCGGCAGTTTCAGGCCGAGCGCGGCGCAGCGACGTTTCACTTCAGGGATCTGGCCCACTTCGTCCGTCCAGAACATGTCCAGCAGTTCCACGCCCTCGAATCCTGTTTGGGCGGCATAGTCGAGGAAGCCCAAAAGGTCCAGTTGGCCGGCCCGCACCGGCGCCAGCAGGCTGTACATACTCAGACCACATTTCATGCCATTTTTCCCTACGCAAATTCAGACCTGCCACTCGGCGCGGGCCTGCTCCATGGTCTTTTCCGGAGGCAAATTGCTGTGGCCTTTACCGTCCCGCACCCAACGCGGATCGACCGGATCGCTGGCCGGCTGGTAGCGAACGTCGCAACTGAGACGAAAGCGTTGCGTCAGGTTCGTAGTCGAAGCGTGCATCAAATGCATGCCAAAGACGACCACGTCGCCGGCGCGGAAAGGCGTGCTGCGCCAGCTGCCGCCGTGGCGCGCGGAGAGATCCAGCGGGTCGCGCGAAAACCAGCCCTCGACGCCGTCACGGTCAACGTCCATGCGACCGTAGGTGTCGCGGATGCGGCCGAAGCCCGCCAGCCGGTGCGAGCCGGCACAGACGGCCAGGGTTCCCTGATCGACGGGGATATCCCCCAAAGGAATCCAGACGGTATGCAGGCGCGCGGAACCGCGACCCATGTAGACGTGGTCCATGTGGGCGCCGGTGTAGGCTTCGTTGCCCACGGCGCGCAGCCACTTGAAATGGAAGGTCAGGGCCGTTTCGCCGAACCAGGTCTCAAAGAAACGAAACAGGGCCTCATGCTCCATGACCTTCAGGACCTGCGCGAGATGTGAGATGCCGCGGTTGCCATTCATGGGCAGTCCGCGGCCGCCCGGGGGCATCACGCCTTCCGTCACCGGTTCTCCGGGAGAGAGCACCTCGCGCGCGGCCATGTGGTCAAGAATGACGTGTCGCGCGGCCAGCACGTCAGCGCGGGGCAGCAAATCCCTCAGCCACAGGTAGCCGTCGCAGGCCATGCGTTCACGCAACAATTGCGGACTGTCCGCCGGCCGACTGGCCCGCATGGTCCCAAGTTGTGCATCCGGAAAATCAAGGTCACGGGGACCGAAGCGGGCGCGCATCCCTGTCCTCTTTCTGAAACACGCCGAAGGGTAGCGCAGCCACGCAGGGCCCGCCAGCAGCCTGGCTGGCAGGATGTACAGGGCTCGCCTAAACTTGAAAGTCACCGGTCGCCGGAAAGGCAGCCCTTTGATCCATTTCATTCTGCGACGCCTGCTCTTTTCGATCCCGGTGTTGTTTGGCATCCTGCTGCTGACTTTCGGCCTGGCGCGCGCCATTCCGGGCGACCCCTGTCGCGCCATCCTGGGCGAACGCGCCACGGACCAGATTTGCGAAGAATTTGAACGGCGCAATGGGTTGGACCAGCCCCTGCCGCTGCAGTTTCTGGTCTATTTGCGCAACGTGTCCCAGGGCGATCTGGGCCATTCCTTCCGCTTCCGGCGCCCCGTCAGCGAATTGCTGGTGGAGCGCATGCCAACGACCATGGAATTGGGTTTCAGCGCCATGCTCTTCGCCATCGTCGTTGGCGTACCACTTGGCGTGCTAAGCGCGCGTCGCCACAAGTCAGCGCTGGACGTGGGCACGATGGTTGGCGCCAACATGGGCGTATCCATGCCGGTCTTCTGGCTGGGCCTGATGCTGGCCTACATATTTGGCGTCATCTTCCGCGATACGCCGCTGGCGTTGCCTCCCTCCGGTCGCCTGACTCCAGGAGCCAGTCCCGCCCCCTGGTACGAGGTCTGGGGGCTGGTGGCGGAGGGCGCAGACGGCAATGCCTTCCAGGTCTTCCTGTCGCGCTTTTATCTGCTCAACGCCATGCTGACGCTTAACGGCGAATTGTTGATTGACGCCTTGCGGCACCTCATCCTGCCGGCCGTCGCGGTAGGCACGATCCCGCTGGCCATCATCGCCCGCATGACTCGCTCCAGCCTGCTGGAAGTGCTCAACGAGGACTACGTGCGTACGGCGCGCGCCAAGGGCCTGGCCGAGCGCCTGGTCGTCATGCGGCACGCCTTGAACAACGCCCTTTTGCCAGTCGTGACGGTAATCGGGCTCAATTTCGGCCTGGTCATCAGCGGCGCGGTGCTGACGGAGACGATCTTCGGCCTGACGGGCGTGGGACGCACTCTGGTGGACAGCATCACCTCGCGCGATTACTCCCTGGTGCAGGGATTCACTGTGATCATCGCCTTTGGATTTGTGATGCTCAATCTCGCCGTCGACATCCTTTACGGCTGGCTGGACCCGCGGATTCGTCTGGGGCAGGGCGGCTGATGGCGTCGGGCACAGCCTCGCTAAAGACGGGCGCAAGCCGCGCCGGTTCGCAGAGCCTGTGGCTGGAAGCGCTGGGTAACCTGCGTCGCAACCCCTCGGCCATCGCCGGCATGCTCGTCATCGGTCTGCTGGTGCTGGTCGCGCTGGCCGCGCCGCTGGTGGCGACTCATGACCCCATCCTTTCGATGATCGGTCAGCCAGGCGAGACCGGTCGCCTGCAGGCGAAAGCGCCCTGCGTACCGCTGTTGGGCTGCGAAGACGCCGTGCATTATATGGGGCTCGACCTGAACGCCCGCGACCTCTACAGCCGGGTGATTTACGGGACGCGCACGTCGCTCTCGGTCGGCATGATTACCATTTCCCTGTCGATTGTGACCGGTACCTTGCTGGGACTGATCGCGGGTTACGTTGGTGGCCGGACGGAAGACGTCATCATGCGCCTGATGGACGTCGTCATGGCTTTTCCCGCGCTTTTGCTGGCCATCACGATTGTGACGATTCTGGGGCCTGGCCTGACCAACGCGCTGCTGGGAATCACAATCACCTTCATTCCCCAGTACGCGCGCCTGATGCGCGCCAGCGTGCTGTCCCTCAAGGAGCAGGAATTCGTCACGGCGGAGCAGGCGGTGGGCGCCGGCCCGTTGCGAATTATATTCGCTCACATCCTGCCCAACGCCGTCACGCCCATCATTGTGCAGGGCACGCTGGGCATAGGCACGGCCATTCTGGACGCAGCGGCGCTGTCGTTTCTTGGTCTGGGCGCGCAGCCACCGACACCCGAATGGGGCCAGATTCTGAGTGAATCACGCAACTACGTATTCACCTCGCCGCACCTTGTGTTCTTCCCTGGCATCGCCATCATGGTCACGGTGCTGGGCTTCAACCTGTTGGGCGATGGCATGCGCGACGCGCTGGACCCGCGCCTGAATCGAAACTAAACGGGGCTCTCAAGGGGCCTGGTCGCTGGCAATCAGGGCGTTCATGGTGGCGAGGTCCGCAGCCGCGAGTTCATCGGCGTTGCGGCGGTAGTCTGTCTCCGAGCGGAGCCAACCTGCGAAGACAAGGTCTTTCAGGGCCTGAACGAAATCTTCAAAGCGACCCTCGCCCTGGCCCAGTGGCACGTTGCCCATCACCTGGTTTCGACCGTCCTTGGCGTGCATTTGCTTGCTCTGATAACGGGCAGGCAGGTCGCGCAGCAGTGCAGCGGCCTGGTGACCGTACAGGACCGGATTGTAACTGTCGATCAGCACGCGCAGGGAAGGGTGGTCGACTAGTTCAAGAAGGCGCAGGTTACGTGCTGCATCCAGGGTGTTTTCTGTGGCGAGCAACACGGGTTGGCCCTCGATAAGTTCGCAGCCCCGGCGCAACATTGCGGCTGCCCGCTGCAGCTGCTCGTCGGTGCGTATTTCTGCGTCAAAAAAACCGGGGCAATAGACCAGACCGACGCCCATGGCCAGGGCCGTGTCCAGGGCGCTGCGCATGAGGTCATGGCAGCGGCGGCCTTCGTCGCTGTCCGGTGGGCTGAAGAGGGGCAGGACGTTCATCGAATTGATGCCGAAACCCACGATCGCTACGCCGGTTTCCTGTGAAGCCCGCAAGTAGGCCTTTTGCAGGGCAGGCTCGTGAATGGCCCTGTTTTCTTCGGCGATGCCGAGTTGAATGCCTTCAAAGCCCAGTTCGGCGGCGCGTGGCAGGGCCTCTACGCCGCTGCAGTCCATAATCCATTGACAGACACCAAATCTGATCATGTTTGCTCCAGTACAAGCAGGCGCCCGGCCCCCAAGGGGGCCCGGGCCACGGCACATTAGAACAGGGCGAGTCCGCGGGCAAATGGGCAGTGAGGGATGTAGATTGCGAAACCCTCGCCGGTGCCGGTGTGCAGCGGGCTGCAGGCATCGCCGGCGGCCTGCCAGGTGGTCACCACGTCATTGGCATCAAAGTCCGAACCGTCATGGAATTTCACGCCCTGCCGCAGGTGGAAGGTCCAGACGAGTCCGTCGTCGGAAACTTCCCAGCTCTGGGCCAGGCCCGGCACGACGTCGACGCCGCCCAGAGAGAAGTCCAGCAGGGCCTCCTGCACCTGGTGGCAGGCGCGGAAGGATTCGCCGTCGAAGGTGTCGTTGCAGTAGAGCGAAATCGGTTCGGCATCCTGCATGTAGATGATGTTGTTGTCATCCGGGTCTTCAACGCGGGCAAACTGCTCGGTGCCGTCCAGCACGCCGGGGTGAACGCCCAGAATGCGCGCCTGCCAGACGTCGGCGGCGCCGGCGTGGCCGAAGGGCACCCAGGGGACGTTGGCCTCGATGCCGGCCGCGACTTCACGGAAGAGTTCCTGACGAAGGGCCGGATCGAGTTCCTGGCCGGCGGCGACCAGCGGCTCGTAGATGTCGGGGTAGGGGTCGCCAAACTGGTGCAGGTTTTCGCCCAGGCAGCAGGTCAGGAAGTTGGAGGCATCCGGGAAGTCGGCATGCCAGCCCAGCAGATGCAGCGGTTCGTTGCCGGAGAGCGAGGAACCGATGAATGCGCCCGATTCCATCACCTGGACATCGGCCTCGATGCCGGTCATGGCCAGTTGCGCCTGCAGGTCATTGGCGATGATGCCGGGCGTGGGCAGGTAGGCGCGCACCACGTCGCGCCAGGTGAGCGTCAACGGACGTTCTTCACCGGTGCGGCGGTCGGTGACGCTGTTCAATGGCAGGGAGAAGCCAAGCTCATCGGCCGCTTCCTGCAGTAGCGCCTGCGCCATGTCGGGGTCGTAGTCGGGCGCACCAATGTCCGGCACGTGGCCGAAGACGGCCGGTGGCACGAAGTCCGGAGACAGCGGCGAACCTTCCGGGAAGAAGTTGTCGACGATGCGATTGCGATTGATTGACATGGAGATCGCCCGTCGCACGCGCAGGTCATCCAGCGGCGAGAAGTAGTTGCTGATGCCGACGTAGACGCCGGTCAGCGGCGGAATGTCGATCAGGGTGTAGTTGGGGTCATCGCGGAAGACCTGGAAATCGCCGGGGTTGCCAAACTTCATGCCGTCGATTGTGCCGGCACGCAGCTCGGTGGCGCGAGCAGCCGCTTCCGCGCTCCAGCGCAGAATAACGGTGTCTTCAATGGCTGTTTCGCCCCAGTAGTCGTCAAAACGCTCGTAGACGATTTCGTTGCCCTGGTCCCAGTTCACAAGTTTCAACGGGCCGGTGCCAATCGGTTTGGTCAGCAGGTCACCGGTGCCGCCAGTCGCTTCCAGGTATTCGCTGGGGTGGATGGACATGCCGAGGCTGGCCATTTCCTGATCGAAGATTGCGTCGGGATTGCAGAGCGTGACGCGGACGGTGTGGGCATCGACTGCCTCGATGGAACTGAGGTTGCCACCGTAGTCGCAGTCGGGGGCCGCAAAGGTGAGCAGGTGACCGTCAGCGGCCGCCGGCGTCAGGGAC
This sequence comes from Anaerolineae bacterium, assembly GCA_021296065.1. Taxonomy (GTDB): domain Bacteria; phylum Chloroflexota; class Anaerolineae; order Aggregatilineales; family Phototrophicaceae; genus JAGWBD01. The sequence continues at coordinate 9,942 of JAGWBD010000053.1, read as the reverse complement.
ACGCCCGACGCCAGCAACAAAATTGCGACGCGTACTACAAGTTTCATTACTTCCTCCTAATGATGCGGTGGGCGAATCGGCACCCCGGGCGATGCTGCGCAAGGCCCCGTTCCTGCCTGGCAGTATACTGCCTGGGCGGGAAAACGCCAGACAGGGATGTTTGCGCGACCCGCCAACCTGGTCTACGCTTTGCGCCAGTGCATGGGGAGCGTGGGTCGATGGAAATTACGGCAGATTTCGACGGAGGCAACATCCTCGTTGACGAGGTGCGAGGGCCTTCGGCATCACTCAGAATTCGATCGGACAGCAATGCGCCGTTTTACCAGTGGTTCTATTTTCGCGCTGAGGGCGTTGCGGGCGAGAACCGACAGTTTGCCATCAGCAATGCCGCCGGCGCCAGTTATCCTGGCGCGTGGTCCCAATACCGCGTGTTGGCTTCAGCGGACCACATCATGTGGAATCGTTTGCCCACCAGTTTCGAAGAAGGCGTGTTGAAATTCACCCATGAAGAGGCCCCTGAAACCGCCAGCTATGCCTTTTTTGTACCCTATCCCGAAACGCGCCGTCGCGCCCTGCTGACGGTGGCGACAGGGACGCCAGGTGTTGAGCGACGTTCAATTGGTCGCTCGGTGCAGGACCGTTCGCTTGACATGCTGGTGTTTGGCGAGGAGACCGGTGGCGAACGAATTTGGGTCATCGCCCGGCAGCATGCCGGCGAGCCCATGGCCGAGTGGGCCGCCGAAGGCCTGGTCCGTCGCCTGCTGGATCCGGCCGACGAGGTCGCCAAGGAGCTCAAGGCCAAAACGACCATTTCGGTGATCCCCAACGCCAATCCGGACGGCAGCGCGCTGGGAAACCTGCGCGCCAATGCCGACGGGGTCGACCTGAACCGGGACTGGAAGGAACCGGCCAGCGCCAGTCGCGAAGTGGCGGCCATCAAAAGGGCCATCGCCCATGACGGCGTGGACTATTTCATCGACTTGCACGGGGACGAGACGCGTCCCTACATCTGGGTTGTTCCGCCAGGCGCGCACCTGGACCCGGCGGCCGCCCGCAAGGCCCTGCACTTTGTGCTGGAACTGGCGCGCCTGCACCCCGAGCTGCAACCGCCGCCCGTAGGCATCGAAGGTGAAGACGCTGCTGAAGCGGGCATGTCCGTCAACTACATCGCGACCACCTATGGCTGCCCCGCTTGGACGCTGGAGATGCCCTTCCCGGAAGTTCCGGGATTCGGAGATTCCCTGTTGGCGGACGGTTGCATGCGCTTCGGACGTTCCTGTCTCGAAGCATTGAATGTGGTCATCGGCCAGGGCAAATGAAGCTACTGGTCTTCGGCGCAGGCGCAATCGGCGGGTGCATCGGCGCGCACCTTGCCAGTGGCGGCCATGACGTCACCCTTGTCGATCGCGACGAGGAGCACGTTGCCGCCATGCAGGAGCGAGGGTTGGAAATCTGTGGGCCGGTGGCGTCTTTTTGCAGCCCTGTACAGGCATGCACACCTGCAAAACTCATTGGCAGCTTTCCGGTCATCTTGCTCTGCGTAAAGTCGCAACACACCCAGCGGGCGCTGGGGATGCTGAATTCCTTTCTCGCGCCAGAGGGTTTTGTCGTTTCCATGCAGAACGGGCTGAACGAACTTTTGATCGCCGACGCAGTTGGCGCCGAACGGACGATGGGCGCCTTCGTCAATTTCGGGGCGGACTATCTGGCGCCGGGTGTCATGCACTTTGGGGGTCGGGGCGCCGTGGTGGTCGGTGAAGTCGGCGGTCGAATAACGCAACGGGTGCAGGCGCTGCGATCGGCGCTGCTCGCCTTTGACGAGGACGCCAGAATCACCAACAATATCTTCGGCTATTTGTGGAGCAAGGAAGCCTACGGTGCGATGCTCTTTGTGACTGCCCTGACCAATGACTCCATCGCGGACGCGTTGGCCAACTGCAAGCACAGGGATGTTTACGTGGCCATTGCGAGGGAAGTATTGGCGGTCGCCTGCGCCAGGGGCATTCGGCCCGAAGCCTTCAACGGCTTTGACCCCCAGGCCTTCCTGCCGGGCGGCAGCGAGCAGGAAGTTGCACGTTCTCTGGCGGACATGGTGGCATTCAACCGCCGTTCGGCCAAGACTCACAGCGGCATCTGGCGGGACCTGGCTGTGCGCAAGAGGCCCACTGAAGTCGCCATGTACGACCAGGTGCTGGCTGAAGGGTCTGCTGTCGGCCAAGCCATGCCCCTGACGCGGCGCATGAAGGCGATGATCCACGAGATTGAGACCGGGGAGCGTTCGCTGCTTCGCTCCAACGTCGACGAATTTGCCAGGACCCTTTCCTGACTCATGCAATACGACTTTTCCGGACAACGCGTCATTGTCACCGGGGCCGCACATGGCTTTGGGCGGGCAACAAGCCAGGCATTTGCAGGGCTGGGCGCAGAAGTCTGGGTCTGCGACATTCTGGGCGACCAAATTGAAGAGACGCGTTCGCTCGTTGTCGGCGCGGGCGGACGCTGCGAGGCGCTCAGGGTAGACGTCAGAAAGCGGGCCGAAGTGCAGGATTTCGTCGGCGAAGTTTGCAGTGACGGGAAACCGGTGCAGGTGCTGGTGAACAACGCCGGCGGCGTGCTGGGACAGGTGGGTCGGCCCCTGGAAGAGATCGACGAGGAAGCATGGGACAGCGTACTTCAAGTCAACCTTCGCGCTGCTTTCTGGATGAGCCAGGCGGTGACGCCAGGGATGAAGCAGGCGCGCTACGGACGAATCGTCAACATCTCCAGCGGGGCCGGCCTGCGCCCCAGCATGACGGGCGTGCAGGCCTACGCCGCTGCCAAGGCGGCACAGATACATTTGACGAGGCAACTGGCCTGGGAACTCGGCCGCTGGGGCATCACGGTCAACAACATTGCCCCCGGCTTTGTAAGATCAAACCCGACATCCGAGAAACAGTGGCACACGATGGGTGCGGAGGGGCAACGCGCCTTGCTGGAGAGTCTCGCGTTAAAGCGCCTGGGCAGTCCTGCCGATATTGCGCAAGGCGTGCTTTTTCTGGCGTCCGCATACGCCGGCTGGATTACCGGGCAGGTGCTTCCTGTAGATGGAGGACGACTGTGAGTTGGCGACTCCATGAGAAACTGACAACGTCGGTCACCCAAGCTTCCTCTCCGTGCACCGTCGCTTCCTGGATGGCGAATGAGAACGCTGGAAAACTTTTGGCTGCGGCAGTTTCGAATCGGTCCGGTTACACCCGGAGAAAACAGACCGATGGCAGAACGGTTTTGTTTCTGGAGAACGCATGAATCTCGACGGAATACTGGAATGGCGCTGTATCGGCCCTTTTCGTGGCGGACGGGTGGTGGCAGTCGCCGGGGACGTGCGGCAGCAAAATGTCTTTTATTTTGGTGCCTGCGCGGGTGGCGTATGGAAGAGTGACGATGCCGGCACCTACTGGCAAAACATCAGCGACGGCTGGTTCAACACCGCTTCTGTGGGGGCGCTGGCCGTGTCGGAAGCCGATCCCAATGTGATCTATGCCGGCACGGGCGAGACGACCATCCGCCTGGACGTGACCCATGGCGATGGCGTTTACCGATCGACCGACGGCGGCCGCAGCTGGTCTCATCCGGGATTGCAGGACACGCGCCACATCGCAAAAGTGCGCATTCATCCTGACAATCCTGACATCGCCTGGGTGGCCGCCCTGGGCCATGCCTTTGGCCCCAACCGCGAACGCGGCGTCTTCAAAACGGTGGATGGCGGAGAAAACTGGCGGCAGGTGCTCTTCAAAAGCGAAAAGGCGGGCGCCATCGACCTGTCCGTGGACGTCAACAACCCTCGCATCGTTTACGCCGCCTTCTGGGAGGCCTACCGCAATTTCTGGCAGATCTCCAGTGGCGGGCCGGACAGCGGCCTGTGGATGTCCGAAGATGGTGGCGAAAGCTGGCAGGACATCTCGCGCAACCCGGGTCTGCCGGATGGCATCCGCGGCAAGATCGGCGTCGCAGCTTCGCCCGCGCAACCTGGCCGGGTCTGGGCCCTGATGGAAGCCACCGTTGGCGGCGGCATGTTCCGCTCCGACGATTACGGCGCCACCTGGGAACACGTGGCCGCCAACGACGAACTCATCTCACGCGGCTGGTACTACATGCATTTGACGCCGGACCCGCTGGACGGCGACACCGTCTATGTCAACAATCTGAAACTCTGGAAGTCCGTTGACGGCGGCCACAATTATGAGCAGATTTCGACGCCCCACGGCGACAATCATGACCTGTGGATCGATCCAGACAATCCCCGGCGCATGATCCAGGGCAACGACGGCGGCGCCTGTGTGTCGCTGAACGGCGGCTCCACCTGGTCGACCCAGTTCAATCAGCCGACCTCCCAGTTCTATCGCATGGCGGCTGACAGCCGGGACCCGTATGTGGTGTATGGCACGCAGCAGGACAACAGCAGCGTGGCAGTGCCGTCGCAAAGTCCTCTTACGTCCATCACCTGGGCAGATTGCTGGCCGGCGGGCACGGGTGAAAGCGGCTATATCGCCGTGCGACCGGATAACCCCGACGTGCTCTATGTCGGCGCTATCGGCAGTTCGCCGGGCGGCGGCAATTCCCTGCAACGCTATGATCACCGCGCGCAACAGATTCGCCTGATCAGCACCTGGCCGGAAGCTATGCGCGGAGAAGCGCCTGCTGACTGCCGCTATCGCTTTGCGTGGACCTATCCCATCGTCATCTCGCCCCATGATCCAGACACACTTTATGTCGGTGGCAACCAGGTGTTGCGTTCCGGCAACGAAGGGCAGAGCTGGGAGGAGATCAGCCCGGACCTGACGCGCGCCGACCCCGAGACCCTGCGGGCCAGCGGCGGCCCGGTCAATCGCGAAGCCGTCGGCGCCGAGACCTACGCCACGGTATTTGCCCTGGCCGAATCTCCCCTGCAGCAAGGGCTGCTTTGGGCCGGTTCGGACGACGGTCTGGTGCACATTACCCGGGACGCCGGCCGGACCTGGATGAACGTCACACCCTCCGATCTTGAAGCCAGGACCCAAGTCTCGACAATTGAGGCGTCACCGCATGAGGCCGGCACGGCGTGGATGGCGTGTACCCGCTACAAACTGGACGACAACCGCCCGATGTTGTGGCGTACGCGAGATTACGGTGCCAGCTGGCATGCCATCAACGAGGGCATTCGTGAAGGCGATTTCACGCGCGTCATTCGCGAAGACCCGTTACATCCAGGGCTGCTCTATGCCGGCAGCGAGACCGGCGTCTACGTTTCCTTCGACAGCGGTGATCATTGGCAGGCGTTGCAGTTCAACCTGCCCGTCGCGCCGGTCTATGACCTGCTGGTCAAGGGTAGTGATCTCATCGCTGCCACGCACGGACGTTCCTTCTGGATTCTTGATGACCTGACGGCCCTGCGTCAGCTTGACGCGTCGCCTGCAGCAACGACGCTCCTGAAACCGCGGCCTGCCACCCGGCTGGCGCCAAAAGTCTTTGAACGCGGCTTCGGTGATGTGCCGGGTAAATCCTACATGGGCGTACTGGGAGTCCTCTCTCCATATACCGAAACGACTTCAGAAGAGAATCAGGTCACCCGGACTTTCCTCGATTCCGGCTGCAATCCACCGAAGGGCGCAGTCTTCACCTGGTGGCTGTCGGACGAGCCTGAACAGGCGATACAAATCGAGGTGCTGGACGCCGGAGGAAACGTGGTCCGCCGATTCAGAAGTCTGGACGACGAGACGCGGGCGTTGCAAAAGACCTTGCCGCGCGAGGCGCCCCGTGAAGTATTTCTTACCGCCAACAAGGGCTGGAACCGCTTCGTATGGGACCTTCGTTATGAGGAGGCGCCGCGTCTGGCAGCCCATGACGCGCATGCCGGAGCGGTGGACGGGCCTGTGGCCAACCCTGGTCAGTACACGCTGCGGTTGAGGGTCGGCGACGACGTTCTGGAGCAAGTTTTTGAGGTGGTGAAAGATCCGCATTCCGATGCACAGCAGGCAGACTTGCAGGCGCAGTTCGATTTGCTCATTGAAATTCGTGATTTGTTGTCCGAAACCCACGCTGCCGTGAATCGCATGCGTGAACTGCGTGCCAGCCTCGCCGCGCTGGCCGGGCGCAGGGACATCGACGAGTCGGTGTCGATACAGGCCCAGGCGCTGCATGATCAGGTGCTGGCCATTGAGAAGGAACTGATGCTGCCGGATCTGAAAGCTGGCTGGCCCGACTTTCTCAACCATGGTGTTCAACTGGCCAACAAGCTGGCTACGCTGAGCGCTGACGTGTCTGCCGGAGACTACCGTCCGACAGATCAGGCGCAGGAGGTGTTCGCCATGTATGACGGGCAGATCCGCGCCGTTCTGAAGAGACTGGCCGACCTGGAATCTGGAGAACTGGCTTCATTTAACCGGTCATTGATACAGGCGCAGGTGACACCAGTCGGCGCATGAAAATTCCGCGCGACTTCCTGCGCCTGGGTGCAGCCGATTTCATCGTTCGCAGCGGTTACCAGATGGGCAAGACGCCCTTGCTGCCCATCTTCGCCCTCTCGCTGGGCGCGACGGACCTGTTCCTTGGCCTGGTGGTCTCCGTGTCCACCTTGACGGGTCTGCTGCTGAAGCGTCTGATCGGCCTGCTGTCCGACCGTCAGGGGCGACGCGTCTGGCTGCTGATCGGCACTGCCTTTTTCGTGTTGATGCCATTTGTCTACCGCTTCGTGAGCAGCCCCGAGCAACTGTTGCTGGTTCGCGTTGTTCACGGTCTGGCCACCGCAATCTACGGTCCGGTGACCCTGGCCAGCATCGCCGAATTGCGCAGCAGCGGCGTGGCGGAGCGCCTCGGCTGGTTTGGCATTGCCCGCAGTGGCGGGTACATCGTGGGCCCGGCGCTGGCGGGCTGGCTGCTGCTTGAGCATGATCCTGTCACGGTGTTTTCCTTCATCGGTCTCCTCAGCGCCCTGGCCCTTGTGCCCGTGCTCAAGGTCCGGGGTGGACGCATGCCTGTGCACGCCAGGCAGGAACCGCTGCTGCGACAGATGCGCGCTGCCCTGCAGGCCGCGGGCCGCTCGTCCGGCATCTGGCTGGCGGGCGCGCTGGAAATGGCGCTGTTTGTCGCGCTTTACGCCGTCAAGACCTTTCTGCCCGTGTATGCGCTGGCCGCCGGGACGAGCGTGGCGCTGGTCGGATTGTTCTTTTCCATTCAGGAAGCTGCGCATCTTTTGGCCCGCGCTCCGGGCGGTCGTTTGGCCGATCGGATCGGTTATGTTCCGTCAATCGCTGCGGGCGTGTTGTTGCTGGCCGCCGGCCTGGCCGTTTTGCCACTGACGGAGGGCGTCGGTTTGCTGGTTCCGGCAATTTCGACGGGCATCTCCCAGGCGCTGGTTTTCCCGGCGACCCTCGGTCTGGTCTCGCGGCAAATTCCTGCCGGAAACCTGGGGGCGGCCATGGGCCTGGTCGGCATGTTGCAGAATCTGGGCAAGGTGTTGGGCCCCGTGGCCGGTGGCCTGTTGATTGGCCTGACCGGCTTCGAAGCGCTGTTGTGGTTGTTGGCTGCCATGTTGGCAACAGCTGTGGTCTTGTCATTTCTTGTCGAGCGGACAGTGGCAGGCACACTCTGGAAGGGCATGCGGGGGGTGAGGGGGAACAGGCATGAAACTGGACCGCGAACAATTGCAGATAGACATCCACAGACACTATCGACGTGAACATGAGGAATTGGGCGCGGTTGGCACACTGGCCATGCTGGAGCGCGCCGCGGACTTTCCGCTGGCCCCAACGCTGAACGCGGGCGGCGTGCTTGTCTTCCCACACGCCGGGGTGAAGGACTGCGGCTACCAGATAGCGGCCTGTGTGCGCGCCTGCCTCGAAAGCGGCGCGGACAGGGTGCTGGTCATCAGCGTGTTGCACGCCTTCAGCGATGCGATGGAGGAGGCTCGCCAGCGCGTCTCCGGCGGGGCAGACCCGCGTCTTGAGGCATTGTGGGGGATCCAGGGGCCCGGGCTTGAGGGACGTGAGGAGTGGCGCGGCGACCACGCGCTGTACAGCTGGCGCCATTTCTGGCGCGCGGAGCTGGAGCGACGCGGGATCGACGAGTCGCGAATGCCGCAGGTCATTGAGCGCTATCCTTACCTGGCGGGCGGCAGACCGGGCGACCTGCCGGGCATTGAGGAACTGGCACGACTGGCGGAGGATGCGGTGATCGTCTCGACGGCCGACGCCTTCCACCATGGCATCGGCTACGGCGATGCGCCGGAGGAGGCCATGTGGCCGGATGAACAGGGTCTGGCTCGGGCGCATCAGGTGTTGCAAGAGGGCATGGCCATTCTGGGGGAAGGCGACTATTGGGGTTACGACCAGCACTGCGTGGCCGCCAGGAGCGACGCGCGCGATGCCGGTCAGGTGTTTAGCTGGCTGCGCGGGCCGATGTCTGGTCGGGTGCTGGACCTTACATTCACCGACTCAAGTGAAATCTACAATCAGCCGGCGCCCACCTGGGTGGTCGCCGCCTTGATGGAATGGACCCTGAACCATGGCGTATAGTCCCTGGCGGCAAGTTGCGGCGGGCTGCAGACTGGGTATACTCTGGGTGGGCAATTGACCCGAATCAGGCAGACAAATTGACAGGAGAACATCATGTTTGGCAAGCAAATTGTGGTAGTGGCGCTATTGCTGGTGTTGTGTACGGGTGTTCTGGCTCCGGTCAGCGCGCAGATGGATGACGAGGGCAACATCCTTTACTGGCAGGCTGCTTCTATTTTGAACCCCTATCTCTCCGGTGGCACCAAGGACCTTCACGCTTCCTCAATCATTCTGGAACCCCTGGCCCGCTATGACGAAAATGGCGGGTTGGTTCCCACCCTAGTTGACGAGATTCCGACGGAGGCCAATGGTGGCATCGCCGAGGACCTGACAAGCATCACCTGGAACTTGAGTGAGGGCATCCTCTGGTCTGACGGAACGCCCGTAACTTCTGCGGACGTCGTCTTTACCTGGGAGTATTGCGTCCATCCGGATGCCGGCTGCAACGCGTTGTCAAACTTCGCCGACGTCGAGAGCGTGGAGGCGGTGAATGACCGCACTGTCACGGTCACCTTCAGCGTCTCCAAGCCTTTCCCCTATGGGCCTTTCGTCAGCCAGGTGTCGCCGATCATTCAGGCGGCCCAGTTTGCGGACTGCGTAGGCGCCAATGCACCCAACTGTACGGACCAGAACTTTGGCCCGGTTGGCACCGGCCCCTACATGGTGGAGGATTTCCGCGCCAATGACGTCATCACCTACGTGCCCAACCCCAACTATCGCGAAGAAGGCAAGCCATACTTTTCGCGCGTGATCTTCAAGGGCGGCGGAGACGCTGAGTCTGCTGCGCGCGCTGTACTTGAGACGGGTGAAGCCGATTACGCGTGGAACCTGCAGATCGCGCCAGCCGTGCTCAACAGTATGGAAGCGGCGGGCAACGGCACGGTCGTTGTTGCCTACGGCACTGGCGTAGAGCGCCTGATGGTCAATCAGACCAACCCCGACCCCGATCTGGGAGAAGATCGCTCCATTTATATGGGCGGCGACAACGCACATCCTTTCCTGACCAATGACAGTGTCTGGCAGGCCCTGTCGATGGCAATCGACCGCAATGTTATCTCGGGTCAGCTCTACGGAGCGGCCGGGCGCGCCACCTGCAACGTGCTGGCGGCGCCGGCCATTTATGCCTCCACGGCCAACGATGGCTGCCTGACGCAAGACATCGCCGGCGCCAATGCGCTGCTGGACGAGGCCGGTATCATTGACAGCGATGGCGATGGCGTACGTGAACTTGACGGTGTCCCGCTGAAAATTCTCTATCAGACTTCCACCAACGCCGTGCGCCAGAGCACCCAGGCGTTGATCAAACAGTGGTGGGCGGAGATCGGTGTGGAGACCGAACTGCGAAACATCGATGCCGGCGTATTCTTTGGTGGCG
>JAGWBD010000163.1:1560-5192 GCA_021296065.1 Anaerolineae bacterium | reverse complement strand
CGCTCGCTGGGTCGGCGGGCACGCCCTGTTGCTACGAGTCGGGCAGGGAGCCATCGGTCAGATCCGGGGGATAGCCATCCTCGCGGCGCTGCCAGCTGTCTCCGCCGGTTGTGGGTGCGGGAGTCGAAGGCGATTGACGCAGGGTCGGCTGTTTTTGCCCAATCTGCCGGTAATCCAGTTCAGTCAGGGTCCAGGTATGCTCATCGGGCGGGCTGTTGCTCGCCAGGCGCAAAGACAAATAGGGGTCAACATCATGAATGCGTTCCAGGAAGGGGCGGGCATCCGAGGGGCGCAGTTCAGCCAGCCAGAGGCTGGCGACAACACGATTGGCATGCAGGCACCAGGGAAGGGCCTCAAGTACATCCAGGGCTGACTCAGCGGCATCCAGGCGCTTTTCCGCGTCCCACTGCGCGCGTGCAAGCAGCAGGCGCAAATCCTGACGGCCCGGCTCGCCCTGCAGAGCCTTTTTCAAAGTGCGAATGGCCTGCACGCGTTGCCCTTCACGTATCTGGCGGCGGGCAACGGCGCCGGGCAGGCCTTCGGGCAGTTCAGCCCCCTCCCCACGCTGCATTCGATACAGATTGCGAAGTCGCTCCCGGTAGCTCCTGTTTTCCGTGGCATGTTCGCTGGCACGCTCCAGGTGCCAGATTGATTCCAGATATTGAGCGCTGTTTTCATGGATTTCACTGAGGGCGGCGTGTGTGGCGGCGTCATCGGGCGTAATGGCCAGCACGCCGCGCAACACCGCCTGGGCTTCTGAACTGTTGCCTCCCATCTGGACCAAAGCCTGCCCAAGCATATGGCTGGCTTCCAGGTTTTTGGGGTAACTGACCAGAATGTGACGGCAGTGGTGGGCCACCTCGTCCAGGTTGCCGACTGTCAACAGAGTGTCGACGCGGCTGATATAGGCCTTGAGACTAATGGTCGCCATTGCAATCATCCCGCCCTGGATGCCCAGTATAACATCGCGAGCGCTTCATCACGATGACATTTGTCGACCGGGGCACTGTATACCGTCTACCCCCTGTCGTAGGGTTCATACTCGGCGTTCACCCAGGTGATGCGTCCCTCGATGGCAGGTGAGACAGGGCTGAAGGCCTCAATGTAGTCCATCGTCAAATGATAGTCTTCGTGATCGACAGCCTGCAGGTTGAAGGCCTTCTCCGCCAGGACACTGTGTCCTTCGCCGCCCTTGCGAATGTAGTCGTTGCCGATGATGCTGTAGACTGTGTCGGGTTCCAGCGCCTCGTAATCGCCGGCAGCGTTGAGCACGTCGACAGAGAGGATGCGGTTTCCCGCTTCACGCGTGGGGTCTGCGCTGAAGCGGACGCCGGACAATTGCAAAAAGTTGCCGCTGGCATCGCCACGACGTACCTGGCCTGCTGCGTTCAAGGTGATGTTCATGACGGCCTGTTCCAGGACGGCGACAAGGTCCGCGCCTTTCAGGTCGAAAGTCTCGATGATGTCGTTGTAGGGGTGCATCTCAAGCAGGTCGTTCAGCGTGATCTCGCCAGCCGGCAGGTTGCCGGAAAACCATTGCCGTTGATGTAGGCAATTTGCGCGCCGGTGTGTTGCCGAAGTGCATCGGTAATCAGGTTGCCAAGCGGGCATTCAGAGACGCCACAGGCGCGCCAGCTGCCTTCCAGGGCCACCGTCGCCTTACCAATGACCATCTCGCCAATTTGTTGAACCGGCTCCGCAAGTTTCGCAACCTCTTCGGCGACGTCCGCCGCCGGGGCGATGTAGCGTGACAGCCGGATGACATCACCATCCCAGTCTGCAAGCACGCCGTCGGCATCAAATTCGACGCCCAGCCGTCCCAGATATTCTGTGTGTTCACCGGCCATTACGATCAGGACCGGTTCACTTGCAGCGCTTTCCTGAAAAAGCGGATAGCTGTTGTCAGCGTCGGCGTAGGTGTTGCTAAAGATTTCGTTGCCCTGGCTGACGATCATTACATCAACGCCGCTGACTTGCGACGCCAGTTCGAGGGCGCCCGCCACGCCGCTGCTGGTCAGCAAAACGATCTTGTTGACGCCTTCAGCCTGCAAGCCCTCGACGACATTTTCCGCCACGGAAACAAGGTCGCGATTGACGACTGCCTATGGCCCCGGCGCTGAAAGCATGGCATGCACTGCGGTCACCAGGCCGCTGACACCAACTCGCTCACCGCCCAGGTCCAAAATAACCCAGGGTTCAACTTTGCCCGCCAGTTCTGCCGTGTAATTGAAGTCTATGTTGGCCGCGACCATCGGAAACTCAAGCGCGCCGATAAAATCCGCCAACACCTTGTCGCCATCGTCAAACTCATGGCCGCCGGTCGCCATGGCATCGTAATCCAGCAGATTCATGATGCGCGCATTGTCCTGGCCCTGTCAGGCGATGTGAAACAGCGTGCCCGAGAAGCGGTTGCCGGTGGTGGCAACTTCGGTGCGTATCTGGCGGATGACGGTGGCCAGTCTGCCCGCGCCGCCGTCGCCGTTGCACTCCGGTTCATGCACGGCGTAAACATCGTTGCTGTGCATGATGGTGAGTTTGAAGCTGCCATCCTGGGCAGCAAGCGGCGCCACCAACGCCAGACAAGTGACAATGGCAAATAAAACCAACACATGGTGACGCATGTTTCCCTCCCCTTGCCGGTCGAATCGGACTGGCCTGATTATCATTAATATTCCGCGAATTGTCAGCACCGGAATTAATTTTGCAGGTTCAACATAAAGGCCGGCGCCCGGGGTCGCCGGCCTGAAATGCAGCCGTCTGAGGCTAGCCGTCCAGCGGCTCGACCTCGGCATTGACGTAGGTGATGCGGCCCTCGGTCACGGGTGACACCGGGCTGTTGGCCACGATGCGCGTCCACCGTCATAGGGGTCGATGGCGTTCTCGGTAAGCACGGAGAATCCGTCGCCACCGCCACGCACGAAGTTGTTGCCTGCGACGCTGTAAATTGCTTCCGGATCCAGCGCCTCGAATTCACCGGCATCGTTCAGCACCTCGACGCTGACGATGCGGCTGCCGACGTCCTGCGTGGGATCAATGCTGAAGCGCGCACCGGAGATCTGCAGGAAGCGGCCACTGGCGCCGCCGCGCTGCACCTGACCCTGCTCGTTCAGCTGGATGCGTGAGACCGAGTTTTCCAGCATGGCGAGCACGTCCGAACCCTTCAGGTCGAAGGTGCTGGTCACGTTATTGAAGGGTTGAACGGTCAGGATTTCGCCCATGGTGATCTCGCCGGCATCGATGTCGCTGCGGATGCCACCGCCGTTCATGTAGGCGATCTGCGCGCCGGTTTCCTCGCGGACGGAGTCGGCAATCAGGTTGCCGAGGTTGCATTCCTCGACCCGGCAAATGCTGCGAGCGCCATCCAGCATGACAGCCGCTTCGCCCACAACCTGTTCACGCAGGGCGGCGATGGGTTCGGCAAGGCCGGCAACGAGATCTGAAGCGTCCGGCGCCGGCGCGATGTAACGCGACAACAGAATCGCATCGCCTTCCCAGTCCGAAAGGACGCCGTCGGCATCAAACTCGACGTCCAGGCGACCGAGGTAACGGGTCTTCGTGCTGGCCTGCACGACCAGTACGGGTTCGCCGCTGGCGCTTTCCAGAACGGCAGGGTATTCGCCGGCCGCGCCGGC
>JAGWBD010000163.1:0-1489 GCA_021296065.1 Anaerolineae bacterium | reverse complement strand
GTGGTGCACCAAAATGATCTTGTTGACGCCTTCCGCGGTAAGCGCATCCACCGCATTTTGAGTCACTGTCACCAGGTCATATTTGAAAACCAGTTCCGGCCCGGGCGAGGACAAAACCTCGCTTTCCGAAGTGACGAGGCCGATTATGCCAACTGCGGCTCCGCCAACGTCCAGAATCACCCAGGGGTCGATCTTGCCGGCCAGCAGCGGCGATTCGCTGAAATCCACGTTGGCGGTAACGACCGGGAATTCAAGCGCATCAACAAAGGCGGCCAGTACTTCGTCGCCGTTGTCGAATTCATGATTGCCAAGGGTCATGGCATCATAGCCAATCATATTCATGATCTGCGCGCTGTCCTGACCCATCCACTGAATGTGGAAAAGCGTGCCGGTGAAGCGGTCGCCGCCATCCACGAGCAAACTGTTGGCGACCTCATCGCGAATCTGGCGCACGACGGTGGCCTGACGGGCTGCGCCGCCATCGCCATCCCTGTTGGGTTCGTGTTCGGCATGCACGTCATTGGTGTGCATGATGGTGAGCGCGTAACTGTCGTCCTGGGCCGTAAGCGGTGCGACCAGCGCCACGCACAGTACAAAAGCGAACAAAAGTGCCACGTTGCGTTGCATGTTTCCTCCTGGAAAGGACTGTCCTGCGGGATTCAGTATGTTCAACTGTTTCGGGGAAGGTAGTCACCGAAGCAGATTGACATTCCGGCATTCAGGTAAACATAACACCGAATGGCGTTAAAGGGACTGCTAAACCGGCGGCCAGGGGACATTTGGGCCATGGCCGGGTTGCGGCCAGCGGCCCTGTTCCAGCAGTCGGGCGAGCCTGTGCCGCAAGGCGGCGATTTCGTATTCGTCAAGCAGTGTGGAAAGTCGACGCAAAACCGGGCTGTGCAGGTCATTGAGTCGCCTGGCCAGGTCATCCATGTCGGCCAGTAAAGGCGCGGGGATTTCATCACCGGCGAAATCCCAGATGACTGTCCGCAAACGGTGCTCGGCGTTGAAAGCGATGCCGTGGTCGATACCCCAGAGTCGGCCCCTGGCGTCCAGCAGACAATGTCCGCCCTTGCGGTCGGCGTTGTTGATGATGTGATCGAAGAGCGAAAGGCGCTGTAACTGGGGTCTGGACTCTGGCGGGAAGGTGAAATAGGTCTGATCAGGATCGTGGTCGATAAAGTACTGCACTGAACCGGGGCCGTGCGCGCCTTCCCGCAGAACGGTGGGCGGCACGATGTCCCAGCCCAGGGCATGGGCAGCCTCCCAGGCGGCCACTTCACGTTGGCAAAGGGTGCCGTCCGGGAAATCCCAGAGCGGGCGTTCACCGCTGCGCGGCTTGTAGATGACCATGAATGCCAACTCTTCGTGTTGCAGCGAGGTCAGGAAGGTGAAATTGGAACTCCAGCGCATCAGGCCGATATCGGCGCCGAGTTCGCCTTCGCGCAGGGCCTGCTACTGACGTGTCACCTGCTGCGCCGTCGTTGGC
>JAGWBD010000162.1 GCA_021296065.1 Anaerolineae bacterium | reverse complement strand
TCTTTGAATTCTGCAATGACGACCGTCGCGCCTTCTTGCGCAAGGCGTGTGGCGATACCCTTGCCGATGCCCTGCCCGGCGCCTGTGACGATGGCGACCTTGCCGCTGTGTCGGTTCGCAACAGGCGCCATGACTACCCCCTGATCTCTGAAGGTTGCACGGAACGCTGTTCGGCCGCCGAACGGTAGGCAGCGTGCACCACGCGCAGTGTATTGAGATTGTCGCCGCAATCCGTGGCAGGTTCGCTGTCTTCCTCCACGGCGATCATCAGGCCCGCCATGGGACCGACGAAGGCATCGGGGATCCACTTTTCGTCCAGTTCCAGTTCGACGGGGTCCGCATCACCGGAGCGGTAAACCAGCGTATCGGGACGTCCATCCGGGTAGTCATAGAGCAAACCGATGGTGCCCTCTATGGCGCCTTCAGTGCCCAGGAAACGGTACACCGCCTCGGGTTCTCCATGCAGGTTGTAATGATTGACCGCC
This sequence comes from Anaerolineae bacterium, assembly GCA_021296065.1. GTDB lineage: Bacteria > Chloroflexota > Anaerolineae > Aggregatilineales > Phototrophicaceae > JAGWBD01. The sequence continues at coordinate 2,180 of JAGWBD010000162.1, read as the reverse complement.
ACCGTCGCCTGCAGTCCATTTTCATAGTCGAGCACGGTGACCGTCTTGCTCTCGCCGACCACCGGCGCCTGGTCTGCATAGCGGGCATGGCGGCTGGTCACCCACTGCGGATCGCCAAAGAGAAAGCGCAGGGAATCCAGATAATGGATGCTGTGGTACATGACTTCCAGACGTGGCGCCTGGGCCAGCCAGGGCCACAGGTGCCAGGGCGTGGCGATGGTCACCAGAATCTGCGCATCCGTGGGCTGACCGATGGCGCCCATGCCAATCAATTCCTTGCTGGCGGCGATGCCGGCGTCCCAGCGCATTTGCTGGTTGCTGGCCTGCCTGACGCCCGCCTGCCGCCCCAGTTCGACGATGCGCAGGGCTTCGCCGAAGTCCTCGGCCAGCGGCTTCTGACAGAGCATGTGTTTGCCGGCGGCGGCCACCTTTTCCACAATGGCCAGTTGCTCCCAGGCCGGAACGGCGATGTCCACGATTTCGACGGCGGGGTCTGCCAGCAGGTCGTCCAGCGAGTCATGGATGCGCGAAATGTTGTTGTCCGCTGCCACCGTCTCCGCTGCCTCGCGATTAATGTCAAAGACGCCGACCGAACGAAAGCCGGCCTTGCGATAGGCCGGCATGTGGGCGTACTGCACGATTCCGCCGCAGCCCACGCTGCCTATTCCCGTATCCATGCGTTGCGGCAGATTCGGCCGCCAGGCGATCTCCTCCGGCCTGATGTTCATGGGTCCAGTCCGAGACCATAGAATGCGTTGCCGGTGCTGCCCCAGATAGCGACTTTTTCTTCTTCGCTCAAGTCAGCCAGCGCCTTCGTCGTCTCGTCATGCACTTTCTTGTAGGTGCCGGCGAGGATGGCGACGGGCCAGTCGCTGCCAAACATCAACCTGTCCGCGCCAAAGATCTCCAGCGCGCTATCGACCCAGGGCTTGATGTCTTCCCAGGTCCAGTTTTCAGGATCGCCGGTTGCCGTATTCAGCCCGGAGACCTTGGCATACACGTTCGGGTTTTCTGCAGCTGCGGCCATTTGCTCGCGCCAGACCCGACTGTCGTCCGCGTCCAGCGGCGGCTTGGCCAGATGGTCGACGACCATTTTGAGCTTCGGTATGCGTTCGGAAAGAGTCGGGACGTGTTTCAGGTGATTGGGGAAAACTGCGACAACGTCGAAGGTCAGGTCGTGATCGGCCAGCACCTGCAGGCCCTCAATGACCTGGTCCTGGGTCACCCAGTCCGGGTCGGCGACTTCGTGAATGAGGTGACGGATACCGCGGAAGTAGGCGTTCTGGCCATAGTCCTCTTCGATCTTGCGCGCCATCCCGGCCGGGTCGAGCAAGGGTAGCCAACCCACGACGCCGGCGACCCAATCGTTGGCCGCGGCAGTCGCCAGCATGTAATCCGTATCCTCGTATGAGTCCGCCGCCTGCACAATAACCGTCTTGTGCATCCCAACCTCGTCCAGCAACGGCTCCAGGTCCGGCGCTTCAAAGTTGGCGTAGATCGGCCCGTAGGCGGGCACCAGCCAGGGGTAGTCCACCTTTTCCAGATGCCAGAAATGTTGATGGGTGTCCAGTTTGAGCATTTTCTCCTCTTTCTTCACCTCACCGGTTTGGCTCAGACCTGTCGCCGCCTGAGTCTGCCAGCACCCTGTCCACAAATGCAGTTGCCAGCCCAGTATAGCCTGCGGGATCAAGCAACTTGGAGATTTGTTCCCTTGACAAATGTCGTGTAATTCGCGGATCGGCTGCCAGCAATTCACTGAAAGGACGTCCCTGCTCATGGGCGGCCATGGCGCAGGCATGCACGACATCGTGCGCCCGTTGCCGACCGAGTTGTGGCGCCAGGGCAAACATCACGCGTTCTGCCAGCAGCAATCCGCCGGTCAGGTCCAGGTTTTGACGCATGCGCGCTTCATTGACCTGCAGGCCAGTCAACACGCGTAATGTGATTTCCAGCGCGCCCTGACACATCACGCATAACTGGGGCACCCAGGCCCATTCCATCTGCACCGCCGACCAGTCCCGCTCGTGTTCGTTGAAGACCAGGGTATCCATGGCCACAGCGACCTGGCCCCGCATCAGCCGGGCCAGGGTCAGAATCGACTCGCAGAGCATCGGGTTTCGCTTCTGCGGCATGGTGCTGCTGCCCACCTTGCCGGACGTGTGCGGCTCTTCCAGTTCGGC
>JAGWBD010000161.1 GCA_021296065.1 Anaerolineae bacterium | reverse complement strand
CACACACATTCAGGGCGGCCCTTACCCCCGTATGTGCCTGGCGCCGCACTCCCGCTGGCTGGTCTACACCGGCGAACGATCGCTGCACGCGGTACAACTGGATTCGCTGGAGGAACGCACCCTGATCGCCGATACCGGCGCCTGGGAATTGGGCTATCCGAGCGTCTCGGCGGATGAAAGCAGCGTGATCCTGCCGCTTTCGACGCTGCATCCCGAAATCGCAGCCGGCACACGCGTGACGCGGCACTATTTTGATCACTTTGCCGACGGCCGGGGCATGCAATTGCGCTGGCGGGGGGAGAGGTGGTTGACCTCTGGCGCGAGGACGGTGGCCGCAGTTTTCATGCGGAATATTCGCCGACGGACAAAAACCTGGTGCTGCTGGACCGCGATTTTCCGCCGCGTTACTGGAGCGGCAGTGACGGCCGCACGACACGTATCTGGGCCCTGCAACCGGAAGGAAAAACGCTGACCGAGCTGGCGGCGCGCAACCGCGATTGCGCCCATACACACGCGGTCTGGTCCTTTGACGGAGAGCGTGTGCTGTATCACGGGCGCAACCGCCGGGAAGGCGGCTGGATTCTGGGAGTCTGTTCCCCCGGGGGCGAGGTGTTGCGCGAATACGACATGCCTGACGCTCCTTATTACGGCCATGTCTCGGCCATGCAGGGAAAGGAGGCGCTGTTGCTGGATGGCAACGTCAGCGACAACCTGCTGACCTGGCTGTACCATGACGGGGAATTGGCGAGGATCGAGGTTATCGCCGCGCACAACACGGAGTGGGGCAGCCTGCCCGGGCAGACCTCGCATCCGCATCCGCTCTGTGCGCCGGATGGACGCTGGATTTCATTCAACACGACGCAAAAGGGCCGCAGCGACGTGGCGGTCGTGCGCGTGTGATCGCCCCTTCATGACAAAGCGACGCGACGCGCGCGGGCTTCGTGTGTGTTGGGTGGATACGATGCGCTATACCCGGCCGCTGCAACCTGGGCAGGCGCGCAAGTGGCAACGGCTCACAGAAGACCTGGACGTTGACATATACGTCGCCAGTTTCGCACCCGGCCTGCGCCCCCAATGTTTCAGGGAACATGCGCGCTTCATTCAGTGGCCGGCCCTCCCGTTTGCGCCGCTGCGCTGGCTGACGGCCTGGCTTCTGGTGCCGCCAGTGGTGCTGTGGCTGATATTCGCCAGACGCGTTGAGGTGTTAATTGCCCACGACCCGGTCATTGGCGCTGCGGCGGCGCTGACCAAAGGGTTGGCGCGTCTGGCCGGTCGACGAGTCGCATTGGTCGTGGAAACACGCGGTGATTTCCAAAGGGGCTTTGTTGAACAAAGACGGATGCCCTTTCCAGGCTTCTGGCTCAGGTTGATTGACCGACTGGCACGTTACAGCCTGAACCGGGCGGATGTCCTGCGCGCCGTTTCCGCCTCATCGGCGGGGCAGCTAAGAGAATTCGCACCGGAAAAGCCGCTAAGGCAATTCATGAGCTGGACGGACGCGAACCTGTTTCAGGGGACAGAGGCGCAGCGTGCCGTCTCGCAACGACAGGAATTGCTGTACGCCGGTGTGCTCATTCCACGCAAGGGAATCCGGGAGTTAATTGAAGCCTTTGCCAGGGTTGCAGACGTCGTCCCGCAAATGCAGCTGCGAATCGTCGGTCAGGCAGCCAACAGGGACTATGCGGCCGGACTGCGTCGTCAGGTCAGCGATCTGGGTCTGGAGTCCCGGGTTACGTTTGTCCCAACCTTGCCCCAGGCGGAGCTGGCATCGCTTATGGCCCAGGCTCGCCTGCTGGTTTTGCCGAGTTTCAGCGAAGGCTTGCCCAAGGTCCTCATCGAAGCCATGCTTTGCGGCACACCAGTGCTTGCCAGCGCGGTGGACGGCATCCCGGAAATTGTCGAGGATGGCGTTTGCGGCTGGCTGGTGCCCCCGGGTGACGTGAATGCCCTGGCGGACAAATTGTTGCATGCCTTTGGCGATGCCGACGTCGAACGCATGGGCGAAAATGCGCGAGAATTTGCGACCCGCTTTTTTTCGGGCGAGACCTACGTGAAGCATTATGGCGATCTTTTTGCGCTGGCGTGGAACGAGGCGCGGCCGTGAACGATCGGCCTCTCCGCTTGCTGTGGTTCAATCTGGCGACGGACGCAGACGCCCCCAATCTGGGCTTCGCCAGCGACTGGATCAACGCGTTGGCGCCGCACTGCGAATACATTGACGTCATGTCGATGCGCGAGGGCCGGGTGAACGTGGCAGCCAATGTGAAAGTCTATTCGCTGGGCAAGGAAAAGGGCTACAGCGAGGCTCGACGCGCCGGCAGATTCTACAGACTCCTGTGGAGCCTGCTGCGCAGCAGGCAGTATGATGCCTGCTTCGCGCACATGCAGCCCCTTTTTGCCGCGATGGGAGCGCCTCTGCTTCAATTGCATGGGATTCCCCTGACGCTGTGGTATGCGCATCGGGCGGTAACACTGCGGCTGCGCCTTGCCGAACTGGCCGCCACGAGGGTGGTGTCGCCTTCCCGTGAAAGCTTTCGACTGCCCAGTGATAAATTGCGCATCATCGGCCACGGGATTGACGTGGAGCGATTTGTTCCCGCAGCTCCGGCAACCGGCACCTTCACCGTGCTTTGTCTTGGCCGAATTGCGCCAGTAAAGCAGCCAGACACGCTCATCACTGCCGCGCAGTTGTTGAAGAATCATGGAACAAAGTTCCGCTTGCGTCTGGTCGGTACGGTTTACCCGCAGGACCGGGAGTACGCAAGGGATCTTCATGCCCTGGTCGACAAGGGCGCATTGCGTGATTGTGTAGAATTCGCTGGCGCGGTGTCGCATGAACAAGTGCCCGCTGAAATACGGCGTGCGCACATCTTGGTCAATCTGAGCGAGACCGGCAGCGTGGACAAGGCCGTGCTGGAAGCCATGGCCTGCGGCATTCCGGTCGTCACGTCTAACGAGGCATTTGTAGA
>JAGWBD010000052.1 GCA_021296065.1 Anaerolineae bacterium | reverse complement strand
CTGAATACGGGATATATCAGCAGCAACGATTACGTCGTCACGCTGACGCTTGATATGTGGGTGATGGTCGTGCTGGGTGGGCTGGGCAACAATCGGGGCGCGTTGCTGGGGGCCCTGGTCATCACAGTTCTGGATCGTCTTACAGCGATCGCCACCATCCAGATGAATATGTCCGCCATCGATCTGGAATTCAATTACGTTCGCTACATCCTCTATGGCATAATCCTGCTTCTCATGCTGCGCTACCGACCCCAGGGCATCCTGCCAGAGCCGGCAGCGGCGACAAATGCCCCGGACTTGCTCACAGAACCGGACACTTATGTTGCAGATTCGTGAATTGACCCGCAGTTTCGGCGGATTGCGCGCGGTTGACGGCGTGTCGCTCGACATTGAAGAAGGGCAAATTAACGGCAGCGGCAAGAACACCCTCATCAACCTGGTTGCCGGACAATTGCACCCCGATCTGGGGACCATTCATTTTGATGGTCAGGACATCACACAGGCGCCACCTGACGCCATTAACCGTCTCGGTCTGGCACGCGGCTACCAGGATCCGGCGCTCTTTTTTCAGATGTCCGTTCTGGACAACACGCTGCTACCGGCACGAAATCAGTTGGGAGAATCGCCATGGCACGCGCCCTGGACAGCACGCTGGTGCGCACAGGAGCGACACAATGCGCACAGGAACGCAAATCTACTGCAACAGTTTCAATTGCGTGGGCATGTTGAACGGCGCGCTGCCGAACTCTCCGGTGGCCAGATGAAACTGCTGGATATTGGTCGAAGTGTTTCCGGCGAACCGCGCATGTTGCTGCTGGACGAACCCACCGCCGGCGTGGCGCCCAAACTGGCGCGTGAGATTTTCGGGCACATCAGCATACTCAATCAGGAAGCGGGGCTGACTTTCCTGATTGTTGAACATCGCCTGGACATTTTGTTTGACTTCGTGGACCAGGTCTTCGTCCTGCACATGGGCAAGGTGTTGGCATCGGGAAGGCCACAAGACATTGTGGACGACAAAAGAGTACGCGAGGTCTATTTCGGTCTGTGATGCTTGCGGTTAAGGGGCTGAACGCCGGATACGGCAAACTCAAGGTCTTGCAGGACTTGTCCCTGTCCTTTGCAGACGGGCGATTTACAGCGATTCTTGGTCCCAACGGCAGCGGCAAGAGCACTCTTCTCAAGGCAATCTTTGGTCTGGCGGATGTTTTCAGTGGATCGATTCAACTGAATGGCAGGCAGATAGCCGGTTTGACCGGAGCAGAAATCGTCAGACTGGGGCTGGCATGTGTGCCACAGCGCAACAACGTGTTTGCCGAACTGAGCGTTGGTGAAAACCTGCAATTGGCCACCCGACAGCTTGCCCGCAGGGAAGCGGACCAGGCCGTTGAAGCCGCCAGTGACCTTTTCCCGCTCATTGCGAAGCGGCGTGACCAGCCCGCCAGCCAACTCACCGGGGCCGAACGCCAGATGCTTGCCATCGCCATTGCCTGGTTGTCCCGACCCACTCTGATGCTGCTTGATGAGGCCAGCGCCGGCCTGGCACCCAACCTTGTCAAGGACGTATTTCAGACTCTGTTGCAATTGAAGAGCCAGGGAATGACGCTGGTGGTTGTTGAACAGAATGCCCGCAGCATTTTGCGACATTGCGATGACGTCTTTATCCTGCGCGAAGGCAGGTTGGCTTTCTCGGGCAGCGCCGAAGACTGCCTGCAGGATGAGGAAACGATCAAGTCCCTGCTGGGTACCGGTTTCTCTGGCCAGACCTTGCTGGCATGATATAGTATCGTCGCCAGGGGGGATCACTGGAAGCAGATTATGACATCATCGATCAGCGGCATTTTCAATATTCTGGCAACGCCCTTCAGTCCGGACGACTCTCTTGATCTGGCGGGACTGCGCCGCCTCGTCGATTTCCAGCTGGAACTTGGCGCCCATGGCCTGACGATACTTGGTGTGTTGGGGGAAGCGGCAAAACTCAGCGTGAATGAGCGTCGCGAAGTCATGGACACGGTGATGGATACTGTGAATGGTCGCGTTCCCGTCGTGGTGGGCGCCAGCCATCAGGACGACGCCACGCGGCTGGCACTGTGCCGCGCTGCGGAGGATGCCGGAGCCGCCGGGGTCATGGTGGCGCCGCCCAGGATGGAGACACCTTCGGACGAAGCCGTCTACGCCATATACAGCAACCTGGCGCAAGGCTGCGACCTTGCCATCGTGGTGCAGGACTTCCCGCCCGTCAATGACATTTTCATGTCCGCGCAGCTGATTGCCGGCATCGCCCGGGGCATTCCGGCGGCGCGTTACCTCAAGCTGGAAGACCCGCCCCTGATGCAGAAAATCAGCGACATTCGCGCGGAAGTCGACGGTCTGGAAATCTTCGGCGGTCTGGGCGGCATGTTTCTGCTGGAAGAGTTGGGACGCGGGGCATCCGGCACGATGACCGGGTTCGCCTTCACAGAAATCCTGATCGCCGTCTACGACGCCTGGAGTAGCGGGCAACGGGAGCGCGCCCAGGCCCTCTTTGACCACTATTTGCCGCTGATCCGCTTTGAAAACCAGCCGGTCATCAACCTGAGTATTCGCAAGGAATTGTTGCGTCGGCGCGGCGCATTTGATTGCGCCAGGCCGCGCCCGCCCTGTGCAGCCATCGACGAGGGCACGCTGCAGGAAATCGACTGGGTATTCGAGCGCGTCGGCATCGGCGACCCGACCCGCAAAATCGAATTTGAAACGACAGGAGTGCTTGCATGAATCTCGGACTGGAAAACAGGGTTGCGCTGGTTGCAGCCGCCAGCAAGGGGCTGGGATACGGTGTGGCACAGGCAATGGCCGCTGACGGGGCAAGGTTATCCATCTGCAGCCGAACGGCGGAGGACATTGAAGCCGCGGCTGAAAGGCTGAAGGGCGAGACGGGCGCCGCAGTGATAGCCACAGCCTGTGACGTGACGGACCCTGAATCCATCAAGAGCTGGGTCGATGCGACTGTGGCACAGTGGGGACAGATCGACGCCCTGCTGGTCAACGCCGGTGGGCCGCCCGCGGGTTTCATTCGCGAAATCAGCGAAGCGCAGTGGGAAGCGGCTTTTCAGTTGACCCTGATGAGTTCCATTCGCATGATCAATGCCGCCCTGCCCCACATGGGCCGTGGCAGCGCCATCCTGACGGTTACCTCGTCGTCCATCCGCGAGCCCATCGAGCGTCTGGCGCTCTCCACAGTCATGCGTTCCGGTGTCATGGGCCTGGTGAAGACCCTGGCCGACGAGCTGGCCGGAGATGGCATCCGCGTAAACAACCTGATCCCTGGCCGCATTGACACCGACCGGGTGCGGCAACTGGATGGCATCACTGCCAACAGGCTTGGCATCACGCCGGAAGAGGCGCGCGAACGCGCCATGGCCAACATCCCGCTGGGCAGACTGGGCAGCATTGATGAATTTGGTGCAGCGGGTGCATTCCTGTTGTCACCGGCCGCCGCCTACATCACCGGCGCGTCCCTGCGCGTCGACGGTGGCCAGATGCGTTCCGTCTGATTGCCGACGGCGAGTCTTACAAATTGACGCTCTGTTCGCGCACGGCGCCGGAGTCCGCGCCGACGGCAGCGCGAATCTCCTGAAATTCCCTGGTCAACATGCGCACAAACGAGGACACATCCGAGCTGTGCATGACGAGGTTCGCGCCGGATTTCACCCAGCGAATCTGCTGCCGCATGAAATTGTGGTGAATGCCAACACCGACGCCGGCCGCCCTGGATTTTGAAATAATCGTCCGGATGGCTTCCTCGAAGTCCGGATGCTCGTAGCGTTCCGGGATCCCCAGGCTGCAGGACAGATCGTGTGGGCCCACCAGAATGGCGTCGATGTACGGCACTGCCAGAATGTCATCCAGGGCTTCCAGCGCCGGCACGCTTTCAATGTTGATGAACAGGTTATTGCGCGCATTGCGCTGCGCCAGATAGTCCTCCAGTTCAGCCTCTGCGGCTCCACCATGGGTCATCCCGCGCAGTTTGTCGCCTTTCACCGGTCCGTATTTCACGGCGCCGCCCAGCACTCTGACCTGTTCCGGCGATTCGACATATGGCGCGATGATCCCGTGGGCGCCACCATCCAGCATCATCTGCGCCAGATAGGGGTCCGGCTCCGGAATGCGCACCACCGGCGCCATGTTTAGCGCCGCATAGGTCTGGCACATCCAGGAGATCATGCTGCGGTCGTGCGGCGTATGTTCGGAATCAATGAAAACCATGTCGATGCCCAGCTGACTGACCGGCCTCGCCCACATGGGAGAGGGCGCGTAAATCGCTGTGCCGAAGACCAGCCCACCACTGTGCAGGGCCTGTTTAAGCTGCTTTCCGTCCACCGGCGCTATTGTCCTTCCTGTTCATTTGACCAGCCATGCAGCATAACCCTGGCCTGCGGCAGCGTCAATCAGGGCTGTCACAATTGTTATTCCAGCGGCAGTATCCAGTCTCGGTCAATTTGCAGCCGCACCCTGGCGCCTGCCTCCGGGACCGGTGACACTTCCAGCGGCAGGCGAAAACGAAAAGTTTTGCCTGCAACGTGTACAGTCAGGCGCCAACTCTCCCCTTCGTAGCTACGTTGTGCCAGGTTGCCCTCCAACATGACACCCGCGTTCCCGGCCGCGTTGGCCCGGCGCATGCCGGCCGGATGAAGCAGGAAGCTGTGTCCCGCGAAAGTTGCGCCGGTCTGCGCTACCAGCCACTCCCGGCAAACAGGATTTCCCAGCCCCATGAATCCCGCCACAAAGGCGTTGCGTGGCCGCGCATAAACCACTTGCGGCGTATCACACTGTTCGATTCGACCCGCATTCAAGATGGCGATGCGGTCGGCGATGGCACTGGCTTCCTGCTGGTCATGCGTGACGGTGATCACCGTTTGCCCCGTCTCCACAAAGATCTGACGCAATTCAGGCAGCAAACGTTCCCGCAGGCCGGCATCCAGCGACCCCAGAGGCTCGTCCAGCATCAGCAGCGACGGCCGTGGCGCCAGACTGCGCGCCAGCGCCACCCTTTGCTGCTCGCCACCAGACAATGTACTGACATCTCGCTGCCCCATGGCCTGCAGTCCGACCAAAGACAAGGTTTCGCTGGTGCGTTCCTCAACCCTCTCCTGCCCGCGCATGCGCAGGCCAAAGGCAACATTTTGCGCGACGGTCATGTGAGGAAACAGTGCATGGTCCTGAAACATCAGACCGAAATTGCGCTCGTGGACCGGGACATCTCCAAGGTCCCTGCCCTGGAAACGCAAATCCCCCGCATCCGGCGTTTCAAGGCCGGCAATAATTCGCAGCAGCGTGGTCTTGCCGCAGCCGCTGGGACCCAGCAAACAAACGATTTCGCCATTTTGCAACTCGAGAGAAACGTTGCTCAGCACCTGCGTGTCGCCAAAGCTTTTGCAGATCTTGCGCAGGTGCAGCATCAGAACGCCCCGCTGCCGGCCCGCTGTACGCGTTCAATCACGACAAAGCCCAGGCTGCAGGTCAGCAGCAAGATGACGCTCATGGCCATTGCCTGGCCCATGTTCATGGTGCCGGGCTGGCCCAGCAAACGGTAAATGACGACCGGTATCGTCGCGTTCGCGGGACGGGCAATGAACAGCGAGGCCCCAAACTCACCCATGCTGATGGTGAAGGCGAAGATGGCGCCAACCATCAGGCCGCGACTGACCAGTGGCAGGTCAATCTGTCGCCAGACCTGCCAGGGAGTCGCACCGAGTACACTGGCGGATTCCCGCAGAGATGGTGAAATGCTGTCCAGCGAAGGCAGGATGCTGCGCACGACGAAAGGCAGCGCCACCAGGGTATGGGCAATCGGAATGAGCAGCGGTGAGGCCCGCAAATCCAGCGGCGGTTCGTCAAGGGCGACGATGAAGCCGAATCCCAGCGTTACAGCGCTGGTTGCCAGCGGCAACATGAACAGCGGGTCCAGCCAACGTCGATTGCGTCGCTGCATGAGGGATGCTGCCAGCAAACCAAGGACAAGCGCGATTGCTGTGGTGCACAAGGCAAAGAACAGGGAATTGCCCACTGCCTGGACAGGTGGCACGAAAAGGACTGAACCACGTACGTCCTGCGAAAGGGCAGCATACCATGCGCCGGTCAGTCCCTCCGCGCCGCTCAGCGAGCGAATCACCAGCGCCAGCAGCGGAGCGGCCAGCAGGACCAACATGAAGCCACCTGCCGCGCAGACCGCCAGCCACTGCCGCCAGCCCTGTGGACGCGGAGCCTGCGCTGCCCTGAGTGCTATGGGCAGGCGCTGGCGCAAACGCGAATAGACCAGCATCAGGACAAACATCAAGGTGATCTGCACAATGGACAACCCGGCCGCGACCGGCAAGTTGAAAAGGTTTACGGCTTGCAAATAGATCTCGACCTCCAGCGTCGAGAAGCGCAATTCACCCAGAATGACGATGACGCCGAAGCTGGTGAACGTGAAGATGAAGATGAGCGTTGCCGCCGCCAGCAGGGCCGGCCGCAACAGCGGCAGGCGCACTTCCCACCACAGGCGCCAGCCTTGCGCGCCAAGTACGCGCGCCGCATCTTCATGCATGGTGCTGCGATTGGCCCAGTAGCCGGTGATGATGCGCAGGGCCACGGCAAAATTGTAAAAGACGTGCGCGATCAGGATGATCGCCAGTGTGCCTTCCAGCCTAAGCGGTACGCCATCCAGCGCCAGCAAATGACGCAGCAAATCATTGACAAGCCCCCTCGACCCAATCAGTGCGGAAATGGCGGCGGCGACGACGACCGTCGGCAGCACAAAGGCAAGCGTTGAAAGCGAAAGCAGCATCGACCGCCCTGGAAAGGACCAGCGAACGCAGACCCAGGCCGCCGGCAACGCCAGAGCGATCGTGATAACAGTGGAGAGCAACGCCTGAACAATGGTGAAAGCCAGTACGTTCAGGTGCCAAGGTGAAACCAGTTGCCACAACTGCTCCAGGGCAAGCGCTCCGTCCGGCGCCAGCCCCAACACAAGAATGGAAAGCAGCGGCCAGACATAAAACAGCGCCAGGAACAGCAGCGGCAACAGCAGTAGCGGACGTGCCAGTCGGGTCATCAGCCGCCGCGCAACACCGTTTCCGTCCAGGCCTGAATCCAGGTTTCGCGCATGGCGTCAATGTCCTCTGGCGAGACCGCTGCCGGCATTTCTGCTACTTCGGCGTATTCGACGAACACGTCAGGAAGGTCCGCTTCCTGGTTGACCGGGAAGACAAACATTTGCAGGGGAATGTCCTCCTGGAAACGCGTGCCCAGCATGAAGTCGATCAGTTTTTGCGCGGCTTCCACCTGTTCGCTGCCATCCAGCACGCCGGCAAATTCAATCTGGCGAAAGCAGGTCTCGTCGGCGACGATGGCGCCGGTTGGCGCTTTTTCAGGTGTCTCCTCCATGAAAAACACCTCGGCCGGCGGGCTACTGGCATAACTGACGACCAGTGGATATTCCCCGCCGCTGTGGCTGAATTCGCCCCAGTACGCCACTTCCCAGCCGCTGACCACGCGCACTTCGTTTTCGACCAGTTGGCTCCAGAAGTCCAGCCAGGTCATGTCGCCTTCCGTACCGAAAACCCCGATCGTCGCCAGCATGAAGGCCAGGCCCGGTGAAGAGGTCGCAGGATTTTCGACGACCAGCAGCCCACGGTATTGCGGCTCCGTCAGGTCCGCCAGACTTTGCGGCAAAGGCAGCTCCTGCTCGACAAACCAGTCGACGTCGTAATTCAGGCAAACGTCGCCATAGTCAATCGGCGTAACCCTGAACTGTTCATCCAGCTGAAACTCTGCCGGCACATGCTCCAGCAGCGGCGATTCGTAGGGCAGGAAAATGTCATTCGCCAGCGCCCGGCTGAGGAAACTGTTGTCCACGCCGAAGAGCACGTCACCCAGGGGGTTGCCCCGCGAGAGAATGGCCTTGTTGAGCATTTCGCCGGCATCACCACTCTGCAGGATTTCAACCTGGATTCCGGTGCTTTCCGTGAATTCTGCAAGCACGTCCTCTCCAATGGCGAAGCTGTCGTGGGTGACCAGCGTCACTACCCTCTCCTGCGCGCTGACGGACGTCAGCAGCGCCAGCATGAGCATCAATGTCATTGCAATGCGCATGTCCTCTCCTCCCAACCAAAAAACCACCCTGCCTCCAGGGTGGTTGATTTCGCCTCGCTACACTTCCTGCGCCGGCATGATCCGGATCAGGTTCGAGGGTCGATGCGACTTTACGCATCCTCTCAGCCCGCTCGCACGGACTCCCCTGGTGGCTCAATTGTCAACAGAGCTTAACACCTTTTCCTGAACACGTCAAACGCATTAGTCAGGGCTGCTCCAGAAATCGCTGCAACCAGGTGTCAAAGCAACCCGCGTTGCATTGCTCCACGTAGTCCAGCAATGCGCCGCCGTCCATGGGATACAGGGGATAGCAACTGGTGGGCCAGGCGCCCTTCGGTGCCTCCACGATGTAGTCCGCGCCTGGCGCAGGCAAAACATGGCCGCCATGTTCCTCGCGCACATCATGGACCAGGCGTTCAACCGTGACAATGACCTTCTTCGCTATGTACACCAGTTCCATGTCGATGCCGAGATTGCGATTGAGCAGGACGTTGCCCTGGTCGTCCGCGGCAAGGCCATGCAGGACGGCCACGTCCAGCGAAATCGCCGGAAAGGCAACCAGCGCATCCTGGCCGTAGGCATCCGCAGTCGCCTGCACGTCGGGGCGCAGGCGAGGCAGGTCTGTGCCGCGCCAGGCGCGGGATGGCATGAAGCTGGTGCCCGCCATGGTCGCCCGCATGCCGGACACAATGCTCAACTCTGTTTCTTCAAGGACCTGGATGTTGCCCTGCTGCGCGGCAGCTGTAAACATCGGCGCCAGCCCAAAAGACTCCAGCCCAAAAAAGACGCTGCGGACCGTCTCTACGCAGCCCGCGCCCACCAGCAAATCTGATTCCAGTCCGGCGGTGAAGCAAAGCAGGGTCAGGTCTCGCGGCGCCTGGTCCCGCAGTAGAAGGGCCCGCACGAAGGCCAGCGGTCGACGGTAAAGCGTCATACCGCCCAGTGCGAGCGTCTGGCCTTCCTGCAGCAGGTCGGCGGCTTTTGCCAATGAACAATATCGAAAAATTGCATCCGCCTTTCGGAAAGTGCCCGCTTGTCACGGAGCCTGCTGACCGGCCACAGGCAATTGCGGACGGGGGCAGACCAGGGAACGTGGTCATTCTACCCACGCACGTTTCTGCTTCAAGCATTTTCAGCGGAGCCTCAGGATGCGTCGTTATACTCTTGCAAAAGACCGCGGAGCCAGCAATGTACCCGATTCGAAGCAATTCCTTGCGCCCTGCGCTGCTGCTGCTGGCAGTGCTACTGCTCGGCTACACCCTGGGTTCAGCGCATACGACTCTGGACGCGCAGACAAGGCCACCCCTTTCTGCCGACGAGCAACGCATGTTTGATTCATTTTGGCAAGTATGGGAGCACATCCGTGTCGACTTCGCCGATCCCAAGGGGAATGCTCCCGAAATCGCGGTGCTCATAGACGGGGCCATACGTGGAATGACCGACGCGCTGGGGGACGAGCACAGCGGCTACCTGGATGCGCAGCAATATCCCCTCATGCAGGAAGACCATGCCGGGGCCGTCAATGGCATCGGCGCGGTGGTTGAACGGGACGACACGAGCGGTCAACAGCGGATCGCCTGGGTGTTGCCCGGCACACCGGCGGAGACCGCGGGCCTGGCTGCCGGCGACGTATTCCTGCAAGTCGATGGCGTGGACGTGCGCGAGGCCAGCCAACTGGAATTGGCTGCCATGGTCCGCGGCCCTGTCGGCACGGATGTCGAACTTCAGATGCGGCGAGGCGAAGACACACTGGGCTTCACCATTACGCGCGCCCGCATCGATATCCCGAACGTCGAATCGCGCAGGTTTCAGGAGACGGGAATCGGCTACATTCAGTTGCAACACTTCAACGGCAACGCGCGTCAGCAGATGGAAGAGGCCCTGGATGCAATGGACGCGGGTAGTTTGGAGGGCCTGGTGCTGGATCTGCGAAACAACCCGGGCGGTCTGCTGGACAGCGCCATTGCGATTGCCAGTGCCTTCATTGAGGACGGGCCCTTGCTCATCGAAGCTTCAGGCAAGGGTCAAGAGGTTCACGACGCCGATGGCAGTTTCCTGGGTCTGACCCTGCCGTTGGTGGTCCTGGTGAATGAACAAAGCGCCAGCGCCTCAGAGCTGGTCGCCGGCGCCTTGCAGGATCGAGGGCGTGCCATCATCATAGGCGAGCCCACATTTGGCAAGGGGACCATGCAGAACCTGTTTCCGCTAGACAACGGTGGCGGGTTGCAACTTACGATCGCGCGCTGGTTGACACCGGAAGGACACTGGATTCATGGGAGCGGCATCATGCCCGACATTCACGTTGTACAGTCCATCCAGACGCCAGTGCGGGAGCATGACCAGCAATTGCAGGCAGCCATCGATCACCTGCAAGCGTTGCCTGCCCTTCATGCTGCCTGAAGCTGATGCTCTGACCTTTCGGTCGGACGTGCCGCCAGGCTCGCCCCTGGCTTCCACTTCATGACGCAACAGGCCGAGCCCCAGGCGGACCCTGAGTCAGGACGGGTTTCGAACAGCCAGAAAACTCCAGAGGCCGACGGCCCCAGGTCATCCCGGGGAACGCGCGTGGCGCTGGCCTGGCTTTCTTTCGTCTTCCTGGGGATCCCGGGCGGGGCCTTCGGCGTCGCCTGGCCGGCGATTCGCGACACCTGGAGCCTGCCTACAGCATATCTCGGTATTTTGTTGCTGGCGTTTACCGGAGGCTATCTCTGTGGCGCTTTCGTCAGTGGACGTGTCATCACACGCCTTGGACTTGGCAATGCGCTACTCCTGTCCAGCGGCATCATCGTACTGGGACTTGCCAGCTTTGGCCTTTCTCCGACCTGGGGACTGTTGATTTTGACGGGTTTCCTGCTGGGGACCGGCCAGGGGGTCCTGGATGCCGGCATCAACCTGCACTTCGCCAACCATTTCAGTGCCCGCAT
Organism: Anaerolineae bacterium; assembly: GCA_021296065.1. Classification (GTDB taxonomy): domain Bacteria; phylum Chloroflexota; class Anaerolineae; order Aggregatilineales; family Phototrophicaceae; genus JAGWBD01. The sequence goes on along the minus strand of JAGWBD010000052.1, from coordinate 3,555 downwards.
GATGAACTGGCTGCACGCCTTTTTCAGTATTGGCGCGGCCATGGGCCCATTCACCGTCCAGCTGGTCGGCACGACGGGTGAAGGGTGGCGCTTGCTGTGGCTGTCACTTGCGTTGGGTCAGTTGTTGCTGACGGCGGGCTTCGCCTTTTCGCGCGGCAAATGGTTGCATTCGGGCGAGACAAGCACGTCCGGAATTGAAGAGACACCCTCCACACTTGCGACACTGCGTCAGCCCCTGGTGCTGCTGGGAATGGCGCTCTTCTTTGTTTTCGTTGGTATCGAGTCCACCGCCGGCAGCTGGAGTTACATTCTGTTCAACGAGACTCGCGGAGTCAGCGACGGCCTGTCCGCCACCTGGGCCGGACTCTACTGGGTTGCCTTCGCCCTCGGCCGGATTGTCTATGGTTTCGTCGCGGAACGCTTCGTGTCTGAAAGTGCTGTGCGGGTGCTCTTTGTGGCGATATTGCTGGGCGCCATCATGTTCAGCATGCGGGACCACATGGTAATCAGCGTAGCCGGCCTGCTTCTCATTGGCCTGGCGCAGGCGCCGGTCTTTCCCCTGCTAATCACGGCAACGCCCGGACGCCTCGGCACAGGGCATGCAACCAACGCCGTTGGATTCCAGATCAGCGCTGCAGGCCTTGGCATTGCCTGTTTGCCGGCGCTGGTGGGCTTCCTCGCCACCTTCGGAAACCTGGAAATCCTTGGGCCCTTTCTTGCGGTCTCCGCCCTGCTCTGCCTGTTCCTGTTCTACTTGATCACACGCCAGGGGCAACTGCGCCAGTCCTGACGCATCCAGCCAGGGCGCTTTTTCAACCACCAACTGTCAGTGGCGCATGGCACTGTCATATTCGCGCCTGCATTCTTGTCCCCTCGCATGCGTTGCCAGGCGCATGGAGGGTATTGGCTGGATCGCAGACTGGAACGAACGGTTGCAGGGTTTCCCCCGCTTGCTTCCGCCAGGGAAAGGCGTCATTCTCTGCTGCAGGCAACTGCCTGGGTCGATCGTGCAGGATCGGCGTTACCCGGTCCCTATGGGCAGGTTCAGGACATCGCGATGACTGGCTTCGCTGCGGCTGGCAAGCGCGGAAACACTGCGCGCCAGATTAGGATCGCACTGGCCTTTTTCTCCTTCGCTGCAGGAGGGATTACCGGCGGCGCCATCGGCGTCGCCTGGCTTGCCATCCGCGACACCTGGAACCTGCCGACCGCCAGCCTCGGCATCCTTTTGCTGGCCATGACCAGTGGCTTTCTGTCCGGTTCATTCGTCAGTGGCTACTTCGTTACCCGTCTTGGCATGGGCAATACCCTGTTTGCCTGCAGCGCTGTTACAACGCTTGGTCTGTTGGGTTTTGCTCTGGCTCCCGGCTGGCTGCCGCTGATCGTCATTGTCGCCCTGTCCGGCACCGGCAAGGGCATCTTTGGCGCCAGCATGAACCTTTACTTTGCCACCCATTTCAACGCACGCCTGATGAACTGGCTGCACGCCTGCTTTGCCCTTGGCGCAACGCTCGGCCCCTTCGCCGTTCAACTGACCTCATCGGCCGGTTATGACTGGCGCAGCACCTGGTTTGTGCTGGCGCTGGTCCAGGTGATCGTGAGCGCAGCCTTCTATTCCACCAGAACCTGCTGGCACACCAGCAGCAGGATGGATTCCTCCATAGAACTGGAATCGCCAACAATGTTGGACACGCTTCGCAGCCCAAACGTGCTGCTCGCCATGCTGCTGTTATTCATCTTCACCGGTATCGAATCTTCCGCCGGGAACTGGAGCTACACACTTTTCAGTGAATTTCGTGCCATCGAAAGGGCGACAGCCGCGACCTGGTTGGGTCTTTACTGGGGCAGTTTTTCTCTGGGGCGGATTCTCTATGGTTTCATCGCGGACAGGCTGCGGGCCGAATCCAGTATTCGCATTCTGATAATGCTGGTCGTGCTGGGTGGGCTTATGTTCAGTGTGCGTGATTCCATGATTGTCAGTATGACCGGCCTGATGCTGGTGGGTCTGGCCCAGGCACCGGTCACACCCCTGTTCTACTCCATGACTCCCGGGCGCCTGGGGGAGAAACACGCGACCAACGCCATCGGTTTCCAGATGAGCGCGACCGGCCTGGGCTTCTCTGTTTTGCCCGCCCTGCTCGGGGCCGTTGCCGACGTCAGCAGCTACGAGATTCTTGGCCCATTTCTCGCCGCTTCTGCCATGCTGTGCCTGTTGCTCTTTAATCGCATCGCCCGCAGCAAGAAGCTGCAACCGGCCTGATTGCGGCGCTGCTATAATTTCCGCAGCTTCTACGGCAATCGGGACCGGGCATGGAAATTCTGGGAATCGACATCGGTGGATCGGGCATCAAGGGCGCAACCGTGGATACAGTCAGCGGGACCCTGCGAGCGGAGAGACTGCGCATCGACACGCCGCAACCCTCCACTCCTGAAGCGGTGACTGAGGTCGTTTGTACCCTGGTGCGGCACTTCGAATGGACGGGGCCGGTTGGATGCGCCTTCCCGGCCATCGTGAAGTCTGGCGTTACGCGGAGCGCCGCCAACGTGGACAAGGGCTGGGTGAATTACCCGGCCCAGGAAAAACTGGGACAACACACGGGTTGCCCCCTCGTGCTCAGCAATGACGCGGATGCCGCCGGTATCGCTGAATTCACCTTCGGCGCCGGCCAGGGCCATCCGGGCCTGGTGCTGGTCATTACCCTGGGCACCGGCATTGGCAGCGCCATGTTTTACCGCGGCGTGCTGGTCCCCAACAGCGAACTGGGCCATCTGGAAATCAGGGGACGCGAAGCCGAAAAATGGACGGCCAGTGTGGTGCGCAAGCGCATGGGGCTCAAATGGAAAGAATGGGGCGCCCGCCTGAATGACTACCTTGCCCATCTGGAGTTCATTTTTTCGCCGGACCTGTTCATCCTCGGCGGCGGTGTCAGCCGTCGCTTTGAACGCTTCAGCCCTTACCTGAACCTGGAGACTGAAGTCGTTCCGGCCGCCCTGCGCAACGACGCCGGCATCATCGGCGCGGCGCTGGCTGCGCGGCACCTGGCTGAGGCCTAGACCAGCGCCGCAACCGCTTCCTGCAATCGGGACAAAACGAAAGACGGGCCCAGGGCAGCGAGGAATTCCCCGGCGCGAGGCCCGCTACTGCGCCCCAGAAAAATGCGGTAAAGCGCGCGAAAGGCAAATCCGGCGCCACCCTGCTCCCGTCTGGCCAGGTCCATGATCGCCGCATGGATGCTCTCGCCATCCCCTGGCTGCGTCTCCTGATACCAGCGCGTAAAGGCGCGCAAGAATCGACTCTGATCGTCGTCCAGCGTGGCCACGTCCTCCGGCAAACGCTCCTGAACTTCAAAACGGGCCTTTTCCGGTGCAAAGAGCTCCAGCCAGACTCTTGCATAGGCAATCCGCTGCTGCAGTTCCTTGCGTTCCGCAGGAAGCAAGGGCGCGCCCTTGTGTCGTGTGAAATACGATTGCACGTCGACGCCAGGAATCTGCGTGATCGTCACCACGTGGGCAAAACGGCGGCGGTTGGCGGTAGCCACTTCTGGCCTGTGCACG
>JAGWBD010000051.1 GCA_021296065.1 Anaerolineae bacterium | reverse complement strand
GGCATATTCGTGGACATGACGGTGCACGATTTTGATCTGGCGCGCTATCTGATGGGTTGCGAGATTGAGGAAATTTACGCTGCAGGTACGATCAACATTGTGCCGGAACTGGCCGAACTGGGTGACCTGGATACCACCTTGCTCATCATGCGCTTTCAAAACGGCGTGCTGGGGATGATCGACAACAGCCGCAAGGCAGTGTTCGGTTACGACCAGAGAGTGGAAGTCTTTGGCAGCGGCGGATCGGCCAAAACCGAGAATCGCTACGACAACGCCGTGACGATCAGCGACGGCGCCAGCATCCGGCGAGACCCACCCTATGAATTTTTTATGGAACGTTATACCGAGAGCTTTGCGCGAGAGATGGAATCCTTTGTGCGGGCACTGGCCGACGATACGTCAATTGAGGTGAACGGCTACGACGGCCGGATGCCGGTTGTGATGGGCAAGGCCGCATTCATGTCACATGAGCTAAACCGTCCGGTTCGCATGGAAGAGATTGAGAACGCGTTCTATAATCCCCTTGCGTAAGCGCTTTCCCGTGGAGTAGGCATGGCCAAAGGCTGGGAAACCCTGCATATGGGTCGCAGTTCCATCGACCTGTATTCCAACGACGTGGGCAGCCCTTTCGTCGATATCAACAGTTTCGCGGCCTATGTTGGCGGGTCGCCCACCAATATCAGCGTCGGGGCCACCCGGCTTGGCGCGAAAGCGGCCTTGCTGACTGCGGTTGGTGAAGACCCGGTGGGGGATTTTCTGCTGCACTTTCTGGCCGAAGAGGGCGTGACTACAGATTACATTCCCCGCAAGGCCGGCATGCGCAGCAGTTGCGTCCTGCTGGGTATCGAACCACCGGACCGCTTTCCCCTGCAGTACTATCGCGACAACTGCGCGGACATCAACCTGAACATTGATGACGTGCTGGCCGCGCCGATAACGGACTGTCAGGTCTTCCAGTTTGCCGGTACAAACCTGAGCCTTGAACCCAGCCGCAGTGCCACCATGTTTGCCGCCGAACTGGCGCGCCAGTCCGGGGCAAAAGTCGTCTTCGACGTCGACTTCCGGCCTGATCAGTGGTTCGATATTCGCGCCTTCGGCGTTGTGGCGCGCTCGGTGCTGCCGTTGGTCGACGTGGTCATTGGCACGGAGGACGAGATCAACGCTGCCACACTGTCCAGCGTGGAGCAAATGGAGTTGACCCACTCGCAGGTCTCAGATGCCAAAGTGACCGGTGATACGCCGGCTGCCATCGGAAGAATCCTGGAAAGTGGCCCGGAGGCGGTGGTGGAAAAGGTGGGCGCTCAGGGCGCCCGCATCCATTTGCGCGGCGGAGAGATCATCGAAGCGCCGGGATTTCCGGTGGAGATATACAATATCCTCGGAGCCGGCGATGCCTTTGGAGCGGGCTTTCTTTACGGCCTTGTGCGAGACTGGGGCTGGTACCGTTCGGCCCGGCTGGGAAATGCCTGCGGCGCCATTGTGGTTACGAAACACGGGTGTGCAAATTTTATGCCAACCCTGCCCGAAGTCGACGCATTCGTTGCAGCATATGGCGGGCTGGACTGAACAGGAGGAAGTCGAGACGTGCAGTACACGGCAGAAACCATGCTGGTGCGGTCCGGAGACCGGGGTGAATCTGGCGAATTTGCGAGGGTGACCCCCGGCCAGGCAGGTTGGGAGTACCTGGGTATGTACGCCCTGCGTCTCAACCGGGGCGAGCGCTTTTCCGCCAGGACCGGAGGGATGGAACTGGCCATTGTCATTCTGGGTGGAAGATGCAGCGTCCGCAGCACCCGCGCCAACTTTGAGCATATCGGCCGACGCCCGAACGTATTCAGTGGCATGCCCTGGGCCGTGTATCTGCCGCGGCAAACTGACTGGGAGCTGGAGGCCTTGACCGATGGCCTGGAGGTGGCGATTTGCGAGGTGCCGGCCGAACGGGACTTTCCGGCGCAACTGGTGACGCCACAGGACAGCGAGATCGAGATTCGCGGTGGCACGAACGCCACACGTCAGATCAATGGCATCCTCCCGCCGGGCTTCAATTGCCAGCGGATCGTCGCCGTGGAGGTCTATACGCCCCCCGGCAACTGGTCGAGCTATCCTGGCCACAAGCACGACGTGCACCGCGTGGATGAAGATGGCAACCTGCTCGAAGCGGACCTTGAAGAGATTTACTTCTACAAGTTTGATCGTCCCGGCGGTTACGCCTATCAGCGTGTTTACAATGACGACCGCAGCATTGATGCCGTGATAATGGCGCAGGAACATGACGCCGTGCTGGTGCCCGAGGGCTATCATCCCGTCGTCAGTGCCCATGGCTACACGAGCTACTATCTGAATTTCCTGGCAGGTTCCGCCCAGTCGCTGGCCAACAGCGATGACCCGGACTATGCCTGGGTGAAAGACAGCTGGACATGGAAAGATCCGCGACTGCCAATTGTCGACATGGGGATGGAGCCAGGACGACGGCAGCGTTAATCCCGGGAGCACGCTGATGAAAACAACACGACTCACAACGTCACAGGCGCTGGTGCTGTATCTGGCAAACCAGTACAGCGAGCGCGACGGAATCGAACAACGCTTTTTCGCCGGCTCATGGGGTATTTTCGGGCATGGCAACGTGGCCGGCCTGGGCCAGGCCCTGCAACAATATTCGCATCTGTTGCGATTCCATCAGTCGCGCAACGAACAGGCCCAGGTCCTGGCCGCCATCGCCTACGCCAAGGCAAAAAATCGCCTGCAGACCTTCGCCTGCACTTCGTCCATTGGGCCTGGCGCCACCAACATGCTGACCGGGGCGGCGGTGGCGACGGTCAACCGCCTGCCGGTGCTGTTGCTGCCCGGCGACATTTTCGCCGAGCGTATTCAGGCGCCGGTGCTGCAGCAGCTGGAATCGACCCACTCCCAGGATTTTTCTGTCAACGATGCCTTCAGGCCGCTTTCCCGCTACTGGGACCGCATTAACCGGCCCGAGCAACTGATCACGGCCCTGCCGGACGCGATGCGTACGCTGCTGTCCCCTTCGGATAGCGGCGCTGTCACACTAAGTTTGCCGCAAGACGTGCAGTCTGAGGCCTTCGACTACCCGTCGGCCATGTTTGAAAGACGGGTGTGGCAAGTTCCGCGTAACCGACCGGACTCATCAGCCTTGCGCAAAGCGGCAGCCTGGATTCGCGAGAGTCGTCGCCCGCTGATCGTTTCCGGCGGAGGTACGCTCTACAGTGAGGCTGCCGGCACCTTGCGTGAGTTTGTCGAACAGACCGGCATTCCGTCTACAGAAACTTTTGCGGGCAAGGGCGCGCTGCCCTACGACCATCCTCTCAACCTGGGCGCGGTGGGCGTGACCGGGACAGAGGGTGCCAACCTCATCGCCCGCGAGGCCGACCTGGTTATCGGCGTGGGCACGCGTTTCAGTGATTTTACGGCGGCCTCCAAAACAGCCTTTCAGCACGAAAATGTGCGCTTCATCAACATTAACGTGTGTGAATTTGATGCATTTAAGCATCTTGCGCTGCCCCTGACAGGCGACGCCAAAGTCACATTGGAGGAGTTGGCGCCTGTGCTGGCCGGTTGGCAGGTGGAGGGAGAGTATCGCGCCAGGGCTGCGCGATTCAACGCCAGCTGGGACGCCGAGGTTGAGCGGATTTACAATCTCGAACACGGGCCGCTCATCAGTCAGGGTGAAGTCATCGGCGTTGTAAACACCCTTGCGCGGCCGGAAGACGTGGTCATGTGCGCCGCCGGCAGTGTCCCTGGGGACCTGCACAAGCTGTGGCGGACCAGCCACGCCAGGGGCTTTCACACAGAATACGGTTTCTCTTGTATGGGATACGAAATTGCCGGCGGGATGGGTCAGCGAATGGCCGATCCGGAGCGAGAGGTTTACGTCTTCGTTGGGGATGGCTCCTATCTGATGATGAACAGTGCATTGGTGACCATGGTGCAGGAAGGCATCAAGGTCAACTTCATCGTGATGGACAACCACGGCTTTGCCAGTATTGGCGGGCTTTCGAATGCGGTAGGCAGTGACGGTTTCGGCACCAAGTACCGTTACCGCACGGAATCCGGGCATCTTGACGGTGAGACTCTGCCCATCGACTTTGCCGCCAATTGCGCCAGCCTGGGTGCGCACGTGATCGAAGCCGGCAACCGTGACGAACTGGCGGACGCCGTCCGGGAGGCGCAGACGATCGAGAACCGGCCCGTGTGCATCGTCATTGAGGTTGACCGTCATCAGCGGGTAGGAAACTACGAATCCTGGTGGGATGTCGCTGTAGCCGAAGTGTCGGACAATGAAGCAGTCAAGGCGGCGCGTTCGGCCTACGAAGAGGACCGCAAGCAGAAACGTTACTACCTGTAGGACAAGCCATGCGCGCAAGGCGCCGGCATTGGCCCATGGCCATTGCCGGCTTGCTGCTGCTACTGTGGCTGGTGGCAGGCAACAGCGTCGTGCATCGCCTGGGCATGGCTCTGATGCGACTCGACTCGCTTCCGCCGGACCTTATGGTTGACGGCCATCTCTATTACACACAGGGTTTCGACGGGTTGTGGCGCCATGACCTGCGAACGGGCGTGAGCGAACAGTGGTGGATGCCGACCGACGGCAGTCTGGTCAGCGACGTCGCCGTCTCGCCGGATGGCAGTCAACTGGCGGTGGCCTGGGCGCCACCTGCTGAAGCCGGATTTCAGACAGGCAGCACCGATTTATGGCTGATGGCCTTGCCGATCAGCGAGCCGAAACCGCTCGTCCTGCGCTCCGACGTGCTGGAGTCCTGGCGCGATCCCTGGTGGTCGGACGAAGGCGGCTGGTTGCTGGTGACGCATCAGCGGGTACGGCGTGACCCCGGTGGCGACCTGCTGGCTGTCCGTCTGGATGTGGAACGGCTGGCGCTCGACGGGACAAGTCACTTGCTGCTGGAAAACGCAGAACAGGCGGCTCTTTCCTCCGATGGCAAGCGCCTGGTTTACCTGCGCCCGGATCCGGAAAGCGGGTCGCAAGGCTTGATGCTGGCGCAATCCGATGGCAGCCCGGCGCATGAACTGGTGAGCAGCACGACTTTTCGCGCGCTCGCCTCGCCACGCTTCACGCCAGACGACCAGGCGATTGTATTCAGCGCTTCCGGTGACCGGCAGGACCGCATCCAACGGGACGGTCCTGCCGCCGGCGCTGTTATGGCGCACGGCGCGCCCTGGAACATCTGGCACCTCGACATTGCGACCCGGGTCTTGTCCCGCGTGACGACATCTGCGCTGGACGGGCCGGCGCTGACATGGTCGCTTGACAGGTCTGACCTGTTGGCCGTCCTGGCGGCTGAGGGTCTGTTCCTGCGATCTCCGGACAATATGTGGCGACTGGCCGCCGTGACGACTGAAGGAAAGCTGGCATGGGCGCCTGCACCCTGAGGCCGATCGGCCAGAGGTCGAGAATGGCTAGAGATTGATGAAGACGTCGGTGAAGCCTTCACGTGGCAAGTCATCGCGGTCTACCAGGCCAAAGCCGTTGTCCATGCCGTCGCCCCAGGCATACCAGATTGCCGTGACCACGCGACCCTCGTAGCGTTGTTTCAGATAGGTGACGAAATCGTTGGCGTACTTGCTTATGTCTTCTACCGGTTCGTCTTCAGCGTTAAGGACGCCAAACTCCGTGATCCAGAGTGGTTTGCCGGGCATGACCCGCGCCCAGGCATCAAGGGACTCGTCAATCAGGCCGAAGTGCCGGTATTTGCCGGCGGCAAAGGCCGGGCCGCGGCCATAGGGGTGAAAGGCTATGCCGTCCGGCCGTTGGTCCCTTGGCATCGCTTCCAGTGTCTGGCGGGCATAATCCGGGCCGGAATGCGGGCCACTGCTGTGGCCACCGGTTATTATCATGGCTTCAGGGTCCGCCTCGTGAATTGCCGTCATGCACTTTGAGAGCATGCGACCGTAATCAGCCGGGGGCAAGGGTACAGAGGCCCGGTGGCCTGTATGCGCGTCCATTTCGTTCCAGATTTGCCAGACGATGCCGCGCCCCTGATACTGGGTGGCTATTTTCCCGGACATTTCGGCCAGGCGGTCACTTAGCAAATTCCAGCGTCGGGTATCCATTCGATGCCAGACGTCGCTCGTCCCTTCTCCGTAGGTCTGGTGAGCAAGGACGACAATGACCTTGTAGCCGGCGTCAATATAGGCGTTGATCACCGGGCCAAAGCGCTCGTAAGCCTTGACGATGTCCCGGTTGCCATAGCGTTCCGGATTGCCGGGCGGCAGCTCGGGGTTTAGCGAAACGTTGTAATTGAAACGTACCCATCCCATTTTTCCAAGACGGCCCGGGTTTGGCGTTCCAAGGCGATGATAGCGGTCCAGGTTTGCGCCAGTGATGTTGTCTCCCACGATGGGTCCCGGTTCTTCCACGACGATGTAATGCTCCGCATTGGTGTATCCCTCAATCTCGTCACGCGACTGAACGTAAAGCCATTCGCCCTCCCGACCGATGCGCGTCAGGGCTTCCTGATAGGGATCGAGCACCTTTAGCACGTCTCCCGGCCGAACAATGGCGAGAGGGTCGCCATCTTCCGGGGCGGACCGTATGCGGACGCGTTCGCTATCCGGAGTGATGAACAGGCGGGGAGGTTCCGGCGATTCGGCCAGGGCATAGAACCAGGCGGCAGTGAAACCTTCTGTGCCTGACGGCGTGCGGATTTGCAGCCACTCATCCTGAACACCGATTTTCTCCATGGCCAGGGGGGGAGATTCAATGACCTCGACCACGTCACCCTGAGACAGGGTCCCGATTGGCTCGCCATCTACAGGTTGCACACGACCACGAATGCTGTCTTCAATTGCCGTTACATACACAGGAGCGTCGTAAGGGAATCGACTACTTTGGCTCTTGACCGGCGTCGGAACCGGACTGGACCCGTCGAAGACGTCGAGGAATCCGGCATCGCAGAAACCCTCCATTCCCTTCGGTGTCCTCACATGGAGCCATTCACCGCCCCGTCCAACCTTCCGGAGAGCAGCGTCGGGGTCTTCAAGCACAGCAGCAACTTCATTGCTTGCCAGTACGGCGATCTGCTCACCCTCCAGGGGGTGAGACTGGACCTGTAACTGATGAATGGAAGGACTTACGAACAATTGTGCTTCAGGCATGGTTGCCTGCAGGCCCCTTGAAGGATGCAGATTTGCATGTGTTGTATCGGAGGCAGCAGCAGGCGCCAGATTTGGGCCGGGAGTTGCGCCTGGTCCGCGTGAACCTGCCGACGCGGTCTTGTCGGTATCATGCAACGCCATATACCAGGCGGCCGAATACCCCTCCGTTCCGCCGGAAGTGCGCACCCGCAACCATTCATCCTGTATGCCAAGTTTTCCAAGGGCCGCATCGCGGGATTCCAGCACTTCAGCCACGTCACCCCGGGAAATGCTGTCCAGCATTTCACCGTCCACAGGCTGCGCCCGGACTCGAATACGGTCTTCCACCGGCGTGACCAGCAGGGGGGAGACGACCGGCGCGGCAAACGGGGTCAGTACATTCGGGCCCGTGGTCTGGCGTGGGGCAGGTGGCAGCAAATGTCTCGGGTCCGGGTCCTGATGGACGGCCAGAAACATACAGGAAACGTAACCTTCGGTTCCGTCCAGACTTCGAATGTGTAACCAGGCGTGATCGTCGCCAACCTTTGCCCGCGTGCTGTCGTGAGGCTCCAGCGATTCGAGCAAGTCACCAAAACCTGTCATCGTGAGCGTGATTCCGGTCTCGGGTTGTTCACGGATACGTACGCGATACTCTGTCGGGGCCACATAGAATTTTTCCGGGTCCAGTCCCGGTGCGGAGTCTCCGGCGCTAAGGTCCGGCGATTTCACCTGCAGAGACTGGTTTCTGACCAGGATTTCACCCTTCTCATCACCATGAAGCTGCCAGTCACCTGCATGCACCAGGTTGAGCCAAAAATCTCCCCGTTGCCTAAGCCCGGGCAAATTGTCACGCGTTGCCTGGCGATCATGGGACAACTTGCGTAACTCGGCAACGCGCGTGATCAAACGTGATTCACCCAGGCCATTTTGGTCGACCCGGGAGCGTTCCGGAACATCAAACTCTCTTTCTGCCATTCGCAGGAATCCATCGCCCATGCCGAAATTAATGCTAATGTCGAAAAGCAATGCGTGGGCGAGGGGGGTCTTGAGATTGCGAGGCTGAATTGCCACGCGCAGCGTAGGATCCCAAAAGTTCTTGCGCGCCTCGTCGTCCTGAATCTGGCGCATTTCAGGCTCGCGTCCGGCGGCAATCAGCAAGTCATGCAGGCGCGACTCGTGACGCAGGCGGGCATCCCGACTGTCAATACGAGAGCGATAAGCCTTTAGCGACCTTGCGATTTGGCTGGAAGAATTGTCGAGGTATTGATCAATGACGCGACCCAGTACGCCGGATGCCAGGGTGAACTGGAAGCGGCCGTAACTGAGAATCCCGGCATCGTCAGTCTGGCAGGTCTGATAGTTGCCGCCTTCAAATCGCGAAGTAATGCCGAATGCTACTGCTCGAACCCGAAGGTCCTCTTTCACCCTGATTCTCCTGCAAATCCGTGCCGGGCAAAGAATATAGCGAAAATGTCGTCAGGCCTCATCAACCACCTGCACTCCTGGAACGCCACAGGCGATGACCGCTACCTCTCCACCGGCTGCCTCGAGCCGGTCGATTACTTGCGCGCGTCTGGAGTCATCCGCCCATGCGAACATGCAATCGCCCCCGCCTGCGCCCGAGAGTTTCGCGCCCCACGCCTGCGCCGAGCGAGCGGCGTAAACGAGATTGGCCAGTTTGGCTGTGCCGGTGCCCAGCGCTTCCAGCAGGCCCTGATTTATGTTGGTCAACGCGCCCAGGTCACACCAGCGCCCTTCCTCCAGACAGGAGCGCGCCCGAATACAGATTCTACCGATCATGGCGAAAACGGGTTCTACCAGGTCCGGGTGACGGGAGCGCAAGGCAGCGACCTCTTGCACGAGATCGACAGTGCCTGCCTTGCTGCCGCTGTAAGCGATGACGAGCGGCAGCCGCTCCACAGACAGCATCTCGGGAACTTCTCCTGCGCGTTCAAAATAGCAGGTGCCCCCATAGACGGCTGCTGCCACATCCAGGCCAGAACCCGCACCCTGTACATCCAGAACCGCGGCGCGCGCCATTTTGTAGATTTCCTCAGGAGAAAGGTCAAGACCAAAGAGCTGCGACGCGGCGGCCAGCGTAGCCACTGAAATTGCTGATGAACTCCCCAGCCCAAGGCTTCGGCAAGGCCCGGACGTAACCAGTCGCAAACCACGCTTCAACATTTTCCGGGAAAGGAGTTGGTTGACAGCGGCCACCACAAACGCGATGTCCGGTTCCTGCACCCCTGGCAGTGCACCAAATGGCAATTCATGCTGGCGATCCGGGGACGTCCTGACCTGCAGCATGGCATTGTCACCGATTGAGGCTGTGACATAGTAACGACGGTCCACGGCGGTCACGATTCCCGGGTAGCCATGGACCACGGCGTGATCACCGAACAGGACCAGTTTGCCAGGCGCACTGGCAGAAACCTGCATCGCACCATTCCCTTGTTGCCTGATGCCCTATGGTATTCTACGCTCTGCTCACAGTGTATGACAGGTGTTCCCACATGTCGCATGCAACCGCCAGGGCCTGTGCCAATCTGGCCTTTGTGAAATACTGGGGCAAGCGGGATGCATCGCTCAACCTTCCGATGAACAATTCCATCTCCATGACACTGGATGCGGCGCACACCACGACGCGGGTTGAATTCGTTCCCGGTTTGGAGCGGGACAAAGTGTTGCTGTCCGAAAGGCCAGCGCGACCGGCCTTCGCCAGGCGCGTCGCGGCCCACCTGGACCGCATCAGGTCAATTGGCGGGAGTTCAGAGGCGGCCCGCGTTAACACGCACAACAATTTTCCGGCCGGCACCGGATTCGCTTCTTCGGCTTCGGGCTTCGCCGCCCTGACCTGCGCCGCCTCCAGCGCACTTGGGTTGCAACTGTCTCGCCGCCAACTTTCCGTGCTGGCTCGTCTGGGGTCCGGTTCAGCCTGTCGATCCATTTGTGCCGGTTTCGTCGAATGGCAAGCCGGGCGGGACAGCGACAGTTCCTTTGCCACGCAGTTGGCCGACCCCCGGCACTGGAATCTGGTCGACGTGGCCGTACTGGTCACGGACGAAGAAAAAGCAGTCCGTTCCAGCGACGGCCACCAGCTGGCGAGCAACAGTCCCTTCTGGCAAACGCGAAACCAAACGATCTCGTCTCGACTTGCAGAAATCCGACAGGCGCTGCTGGAACGCGACTTTCATCGCTTCGGCAGGGAAGTTGAGTCCGAAGCGCTCGAAATGCACGCAATCATGCAAACCTCCGGTCACGAGAATGGGGGCGCATGGCAGTCGGGAATCTTCTATATGGTGGCCGATACCTTGCAACTGATCAATGCAGTGCAGCGCTGGCGGCAGGCCGGTATGGACGTCTACTTCACCCTGGATGCCGGTCCGACCGTGCACCTGCTATGCATGGAGGACCAGGTGGGTGACGTGCTGCAGGCGGTGAATTCGCTTGAGGGCAGCCAGGGATGGCGGACCATAGTTTGCCGGCCCGGCCCCGGGGCGCGACTCTTGCCTGGGCGGGATTCTGACTGAGACCGCCAGAGTCGGGCTAAACGGGCGCCACGAACTGCTGAAACAGGTCGGCAACGCCTCCCATTTCAACCTCGGTCACCGTTACCACGTTGGGCTTTACCCTGACCCAGTTGCGATGGTCGGTGATCGTCTGGCCCCGGGAGAGCGACCCCGTGAGTTCGACGGACACGTGGTGGTTTTCGCTGGCCAGAATGAGCTCCGGCCGAAGTGTGACGGCCATGGTCAGGGTGTCCGGAATGAGCACAGAGGCCTCGTAACCGGCTTCGCTCAAACGCTTCAACATCCCGTCGCAGCTCTCGCGATACAGGGCGGCGCGGGGCCCAGGCTGGCTGATGAGTTCTTCAAAGACAGGCGTGGGCAAGGGGTTGGCCAACGTCGCGTCCCAGGAGACCAGCAGACTGTCTGTGAACGATTCGAACACCATGTGGGCCGCTTCAGGGTCGCAATAGATATTGAATTCGGCCGGGAAGATGTCGGTGTTGCCGACAGCATTCAGAGACCCGCCCATGATGACGAGTCTCTTTAATCGATGCGGCAGGTCGGGGTCCAGTCGGAGAGCAAGGGCGACGTTGGTCAGCGGGCCGATTGCGACGAGCGTGATATCCCCCGGAGATTCCTTGCTGCGTTCGATAATCTGGATCACGGCGTGTCCCGCAGCCGGAAAATGTCGGGCAGGCGGCCTGAGTTTCAGATCTCCCAGACCGTCCGAGCCATGCACGAATTCCGTCTCGAACTTCCAGGGCGCTACCAGGGGCAGTGCCGCTCCCCGATAGAAAGGCACGTCCAGGTCCATCACGTCCAGCACGGTGCCTACGTTGCGCACCACGTTTTCCAGGTCGATGTTGCCGACGACGGTGGTGATGCATTCGACCTGGGCGTCAAGGCAGGCCAGCGCCATCATCAGGGCGTGGGCATCGTCAACGCCGGCGTCCGTGTCAATGATCAGTTTCAACTGGAGTTTTCTCCTTCAATCAGTTTGAGCAATTGCTGACGCCAGGGACTGTCGTCTTCCGTCAGACGCGGCGCCACCTGTGCGCCTTCCTGCAGGAAGTGTTGCATGCCGCGACCCATTTGCTGGCCACGTCTGGTGTGGATATCCAGGGCGTAGTCGGGGATCTCCGGCCGCAGGCCCTGTTCCACCGCCCGGTTCAGCCAGTTGAGCAACTCGTCGCTGGACCGGTCTTTCAGACTTTGGCAGAGGAAACGTACAGCGTGAATGGCGAAGAGATAACGGTCGCCGCGCGGCCGGGGCAGGCGCAGGTGCATCTGATAGAGAGTCTCCACCAGCAAGGGCGCCTGTACATTGCCAAAGCCAACGTCTTCGACCGAAATGACCTGCACGCGACTCCAGAGGACTTCCTCCAGTTCCTCGCTGGTGTTTAGCATCTCCCAGGCGAGCAAGGCGGCGTTATCCAAATTGCCTCGCCGGATTTCTTTCTGCAGCGCGGAAATGACTTCGTCTGCGGCGAAGTCATGGCAAGTGCGCACACGTGTCCAGGGGTCCTGTTGCCATTGCGGTACGCTCATGTCGCCTCCGCCTTGCCTGGTCGGACGATGTCCTTGAGGTCAGTAATTTCCTGGCCGAAACGGGCCGCAAAGTCCCGGCGTTTCATTAATTCCGAGGCACGGATACGAAGGGCGACCATGACCAGGGCGGCGATGGTGGCAAGCTGGGGCAGGGCCAGCACCAGGTCCGCCGGGATGTTGAGGTGGGGTTGCGCCTGAATGAAGAAGGAAAGCGCTTCGGCGAAGCCGAAGAACAGGGAGGTGAAGAAAGCCGCCACCGGTCGCTGAAAGGCGAAGAGGGACACGGTTAGCGCGATCCAGCCACGGGCGGCCGTCATGTTCTCCAGGAATTGGCTGAGAACGCCCAGGGAAAGAAACGCTCCTGCCAGTCCGGCCAGCATTCCGCTCAAGGTCAGTGCAAAAATTTGCACCCGGGTGACGTTAATCCCCACGGATTCGGCAGCTTCCTGGTTTTCGCCGACGGCGCGGATGTGCCGGCCGAATCGCGTGCGGAACAGCATGACCCAAACCACCGCGACCATGATCCAGCCGACGTAAACGATGGCGTTATAGCCACTCAACAAGGGGCCCAAAAAGGGCAATCCTTCCAACAGGGGAATGTGCAGGGTGGGCAGGGACCGTATGCTGGGGTCCGCCAGCGTGCCATACACCCCAAAGCTGGCGCGCATGAAGAAAACAGTGCCGTTGGCGACCAGAAGGTTTACGGCCAGGGCAAGGATGATCAGATTAATTCGAATTCGCAAATAGAAAATGGCAAAGACCAGGCCGAGGATCCCGCCTGACACGGACGCGGCGACTACTCCCACGAAGGGGTCGAGGCCGCTTTGAAAAAGGACGGCCACGCCGATAAAGGCTCCCAGCAACATCTTGCCTTCAATCGCCAAATTCAGAACGCCGGCCCGACTGGCCAGCAAGGCTCCCAGGGAACCAAGCACGAAAGGCGTGGCAAGGCGAATACTGCTCTGCACGAGGGAGTCCGGCAGGCCGAAGAGAAAGATGATCGCCACAATGAGAGCGCAGACCTGCAGGGCGATGCGGATTTCGCGTTGTCGGGTGTTGAGCAGGTCAAGCATTGCTCAGGCCTCGCTCGCGGGCTGCGATGGCGCGACGGAATCGGGAAAGAGACGAACGCGCAGCCTTGTGATGTTTTCGCGGAAGAAGTCTTCCATGGAAGCGAAAAGGATCATGAAGGCGATGATCATGCCGCCGAGCTGCCGCGGCAGATTTTCAAACTGCAAATTGATGGCGCCCTGTTCAAGTCCTGCGAAAAAGCTGGCCACAAGCAGGATACCGACGACCGACTCGCGGGCAAGAATGGCGACAAGAACGCCGTCAAAGCCCGTGCCGCCCAGCGCAAAGCCATCCACGATGCGGCGCTCCACGCCCTGGATCATCAGGGCGCCGGCGAGCCCGCTGAGCGCGCCGCTTATGAGCATGGCGCGCAACGTGGCGCGCGCGGAAGGGATGCCGCCGTAGCGTGCAAACAGACGCGAGCCTTCGGTCATGCGCTGCTCGTAGCCGGCCGTGGTGCGGTGCAGGAAAAACCAGATGATCAGCGCCACAATGAGCACCAGCAGCAACCCGATTCCCAGTCTTGAACCGCGGAACCAGTCTACATCGCTCAACAACGCGCGCGTGAAGGGGGTCAGCCAGGCCGTATCGTCAATGGTGCGCGTGCGAGCGATGTTGTTGAAGTCGGCGCGCAACGGAAAATTCACCATGAAGGTGACGAACTGGACGGCGATGGCGTTGAGGATGATGGTACTGATGAGCTCGTTGACGTTTAGACGAACTTTCAGAATACCGGCGATCCAGGAGTAAAAGGCCCCCACCACCATGGCGGCCGCCATCGCAATGGGCGGAATGGTCAATCGCATCAGGGCCAGTTGCAGGGCCGGCGCCGTATCCGGGTCGGTACCGGTCATCAGGTAAATCTGGTCCGGTAACCAGTAACCGAGGAAGACTGCTGCCACAGCGCCCAACACCAGTTGGCCATCCTGGCCAATACTGAACATGCCGGCGCGAATAGCCACGGTGGCAGAAAGCGCGGTCAGGATTAAAGGCGTGGCGCGTTCCAGCACGATGGCCAGCTTGTGGCCGCGCGTGCCGAGCGTGGGGGCAAAGTGGGTGTGGACGGAACCGTCTTCTTCTTCAACCGGCACGA
>JAGWBD010000050.1:15065-26070 GCA_021296065.1 Anaerolineae bacterium | reverse complement strand
CCGGACCTGAGTTACGGAGAAATCGGACGCGACCACCTGCGCAACCAGCGCCTCTCGCTATACGGCCACAACGCGGGCCGCGAAGTCGAGGGTTACCCGCATCATCCTGTCGCGTCAGTAACGCCCCTCTGCCTGAGGTAGTGGGGGTTGGGGTGAGGGCACCAGGCAGCGCGCCGTCCTCGATGTGTGGTCAGCGCGTGACGGGCGATTTGATAATTCGCCACTGCTGTAGGGGCGCCATATCATGGCGCCCTCTCCCTGAGGGAAGGGCTCCCGTCCCCCAGGACGGGAAAGGGGTTTGGGGTGAGGGCCGCTCACCACTGCTCGACGATGCGTTCGGCGGCGCGCCACGAGGTGGCCATGATGGTCAAAACCGGGTTGAAGCCGCCATTGGTCACGTGTACCGAGCCGTCCAGCACGAAGAGATTGTCGTGGCCATGGACGCGTTGCCAGGGGTCGACCACCGACTGCGCCGGGTCCTCGCCCATGCGGCAGGTGCCCGCCTGATGCTGGCCGCCGCTGAGGCGCAGGTCGGGGCGGTAACCCCAGACCTTTTGCGCGCCCGATGCCCGCATCCACTCCTCGGCCCTTTCGTACATGAAGCTCGCCGTACGCACGGTTTCCGGATGTGTCGTGCCGGAAAGGTGGGCGACCGGGATACCGAATTTGTCGCGCACCTTCGGGTCGAGCGTGACGCGGCCATCGGGGCTGGGGATCTCGTGCACCGGCCCCTTGATGTCGCCGAGGCAGCGGTACTTGTCGCGCATGAACTGCTTGGCCGCGTGGCCCCAGCGAGGGATGTCGCGCGGCGCGTACATCTTCCAGGAGATGATCGGCAGCACGATGAAGTCATCCGCCAGCATGCCGCCGCCGATGACGTCCGGGTTGCCGTGGTTGAACTGACAGGTGGCCACGCCGCCGCCCGGCCCCTGGTTGTCCATCATGCGCTCGGGGAAGAGGCCGATGACCATCGGGTAGTAGTGGCCCTGCAGGTGCCGGCCGACCTGATCGCTGTGGTTGCCCAGACCCTGCGGCTCGCGCGTCGTGGCGGAGTTGAGCAGCAGACGCGCGCTCTCCACGGCGCCGGCGCTGACGATCACGATCTCGGCCGTCGCGCTGCCCCGCCGACCCCCGTTGTCGATCCATTTCACGCCGCGCACGCGGCCGCCGTCGTCGCAGTCGATGCGCTCGACCATCACGCCGGATTTGAGTTCGCATTTGCCGCTTCGCAGGGCGGCGGCAATGGTCGTGTTGTGCGTGCCGTTCTTGGCCTCCACCGGGCAAGCGAAGCCGACGCAATGCTGGCAGCGGATACAGGCCTGGCGGCCGTTGTAGTCCTCACTGTTGATGAACTGGGGCATCGGCAGGGCCTGCCAGCCGAGGTTTTCCAGCCCCTTCAGGTGCGTGCGCATGGAGGTGTTGGGCGCCAGCGAGGGCATGGGATAGGGACGTTTGTAGGGCGGCAGATGGGTCATGGCCGAATCCGTACCGGAGACGCCGATCTCCCACTCCGCCCGCTCGTACCAGGGTTCCAGTACCTCGTAATCGATGGGCCAGTCCGCCAGCGAACTGCCCTCCGGCACGCCGTAGGTGCTGGCCATGTGGAAGTCCTGCGGCATGAAACGCCAGGCCTGGGCGCCGAAGACGCGCGTGCCGCCGCCCACCATGGCGGCGTTGTTCTGGTAGCCCCGCTCGTGCGGCAGGACGATGCTGCCGTCCTCCAGGGTTCGCGGATTGCCGTCGACGTCGGGCCCGGCGTTGTGGCCGTAAAAGGACATGCGCTGGTTGCGCAGGTGATCGCGCGGCACCTGCGCGAATTCCGAATGCGGGCCGCGCTCCAGCAGCAGGACGCGTTTGCCCTCTCTGGCCAGCACGCCGGCGGCCACCCCGCCGCCCGCGCCGGCGCCAACGATGA
Source organism: Anaerolineae bacterium (assembly GCA_021296065.1). GTDB lineage: Bacteria > Chloroflexota > Anaerolineae > Aggregatilineales > Phototrophicaceae > JAGWBD01. The sequence goes on along the minus strand of JAGWBD010000050.1, from coordinate 24,155 downwards.
TGGCGTCGTAGTGGCTCATCCATTCACCTCGTAGCCGATCATGCGCCAAGCGACGCCGTCACGGTTGCCGCCATTGCCGGGGTCGCTGTAATAGCCCTCCGCGCAATGCTCGATGAATTGCGCGAAAAAGGTGGCCGGGTCCAGCGGCCAGACCGCCTGCACCTCGCCCCGCTCCACAAGCGCCAACAGGGCGTACTGCTGCGCATCGCCGAGGGCAACGAAAGCCTGGCCATGGGCGGCCTGCGCTTCCGCCTCCAGGGCGTCCGTGAAACGCGGGTAGTCCTGCGCCAGATGGGCCAGGTCCCTGCCCAGTTGCCGCAGCAGATAGTCGGCGACGCCGGCCTCGACGCCGCCGGGAAAATCGTCCGGCGGGATCACGCGGTCGATGGCGGCGTGCAGGGTCCGCAATTGCTGGTCACTAAACATGCGTCCTCCCTTCCGCGGCGAAGTGTATCGCCTTTGGCATTTGCCACAAGCGCACGGGGCTTTGCGGCGCGTTACCGGTCATTGTAGAATCGGGGAATACAGGATCCCGGATCGGACGCCTGGAAGCGAGGGACATGATGGTAGTTGAGGCAGAACATCTGCGTGACGTCGATCTCTTTCGAGCCGCGGACGAGGATGCGCTGCGCGACATGGCCCTACATTGCTCGCGCATCGAGTTGCTGGCCGGTGCGACGCTCTTCGAACAGAACGCGCCCGGCGATGCGCTCTACGTGCTGGAGTACGGACAGATCCATATCCTGCGTCAGTACGAGGACGGCGAACAGGTCATTCTGGCGACGGAGATTCCTTTCTATCCGATTGGCAATCTTTCCATGCTGGCTGCCCAGCCGCGCACCGGCACGGTCGTCGCCGTGTCCGACTGCACCCTGATCGTGCTCAAACGCTCGACCTGGCTGGCGCTCTGTGACCGGCATCACAGCCTGCTGCGCGCCGTGCAGGAGCGACTCGCCCTGCGCCTGTATCGCATGAACCTGCTGGTGCGCGAAAACGCCATCGGCGATGCGGCGGCGCGCGTGGCCAGCCTGCTGCTGTTGATGGCCGACGACATTCCCGACAGCCCGCTGCTGCAGCCTTATCGCGTCAACCGTATGGCGCGGGCCACCGCCACCGACGTGGACGTCATCGAGCATTTGCTGGCCGACTGGGAAGCTCAGGACCTGATTCGCCTGAGCGACGAGCAGGTGGAGATTCTGGACGCAGCGCGTCTGGAACAGTTGGCGGGCTGATTCGCCGACAGGTCAGATCGCAGTCGCCAAATTCCGCTGTAACCAGCCTTCGTCAAAACGCGCATACTGAATGCGCTCGCGGCGCCAGGTGTAGACCAGGTGAATCAAGCCGTCGCGTGACTGAAGCAGCGTGGGGTAGGAGTATTCGCCCGACCCTGCTTCAATCGGAAGGGGTTGGCCCCAGTCTTCTTCGCCTGATGCCCGCAGCAGGGCCAGCGGCGTGCGACCCCGCGCGACCGGGTTGCAGGCCAGCAGCAAGTAACCGCTGTGAAGGCGAATCAGGTCGAGGCCGGCGTTGGGGTTGGGAATCGACGTCGGCTGCGGCAACGTCCAGCTTTCGCCTGCGTCGCGCGACTCCGTGCGCCAGATGACGCCGCCCTGCCCCCCGCTGCGCAGGTAAGCCAGCAGTCTTTCACCATCCAGCTCAACAAGGCAGGCGTGGATGTTGCCCGGCGGCGAGACGATCGGCTCGCCCAGGCGCCAGGAGTCGCCGCCGTCTTCGGAGACCAGCATGCGCGAGCACCACTTGCGCTCGTCATAGGCCGGCAACAGGATGCGCCCGGGCAGGCGCAGGGCCTTGCTGCGGAACATCAGGCCGGGGTAGTCCAACAGGGACTGTAAGGGTCCCCAGCTGCGACCGCCATCCGCCGAGTCCTGGAAATGCGGCTGCGCGCTTGTCCAGCGTTCGCCGGGCGGCACCACGTTGCAAAAGAGGCGCAGACGCCCGTCCGCCAGCGGCAGAAATACCGGCTGACCCAGGGCGTGGCCTGGCACGGCGACCAGCACTTCCGGCGCGCTCCACTTCGCCTGGCCGGCTTCCAGACGGGCGCCCAGGATGACGACGTCGCTGGCCAGTTCGCGCGTGCCGCCGAACCAGGCGGCCAGCAGGGTCCCGTCCGGCAACGCGCCAAGTGTGGCGCAATGCACGGAGGGTTGCTGCGGCAACGGTTGATGCAGGGGTTGGGAAATCACGGGGAGCTTCGCCCTCACAGAATTGCGGCGTGCCGCGTCATAGACTACATTCTCGGGAACAAGACGCAAGCGCAAGGGCGGGATGACCCTGCATGCTCACTGCCGCGGACTATTTCGATCTGAATACCACGGCGCTGGCCGAACTCTTCGACGGCACGGACTTCGTCTGGCAGGCCGTGGCGCGTATCGGGCCATGGATCGAGCGACGCTATGCGGAGGGTCTGCGACCAGGTTACGAGGGCGCAGAGGTGGCGCAGACGGCGGTCATCGGCCCGGGACCGGTGTATATCGGGCCGGGTACGGTCGTCGGCCCTGGCGTTTACATCGAGGGCCCGGCCATCATCGGCGCGGACTGCGAAATTCGTCACGGCGCCCTGCTGCGCGCCAACACGATTCTGGGCGACGGCGCCATCGTGGGCCACGCCAGCGAGACCAAGAACGCCCTGCTGCTGGAACACGCCGCCGCGCCGCATTTCGCCTACGTCGGCGACAGCATTCTCGGCCAGCGCGTCAACCTCGGCGCCGGCACAAAGCTGTCCAACGTGGGCATCACCTCGCGCGCGCAACCGGACGCGCCGCGGCGCAACATCATGCTGCACTGCGATGGCGCAAGCTTCGACAGCGGCCTGACCAAGCTGGGCGCCATTCTGGGCGATGACGTGGAAACGGGCTGCAACTGCGTCACCAACCCGGGCGTACTCATCGGGCCGCGCAGCCTGGTCTATGCGCTCACGTCGCTGGCCCCGGGCTGCTACCCGGCGGACCATATCATCAAGTTGCGCCAGACTCAGAGACGCATCGTTCGCCGTCGCTGAGCAGCCAAACCATTCAGCCAGGCAGGCAGTAACCTGACGGGTCGATCAGGGCGTCGACCAGAAGCGGCTGCCGCGTATGCAGGGCGTCCCGCACTGCAGTCTCACATGCCGCCAGGTTGCCGCTGCGCAGCGCGGGAATGCCAAATGCCCTGGCGATCTGTGCGAAGTCCGGGTTGCCGAATTCCGTGCCCCAGGCCGCCGCGCCGGCGCGCAACTGCGCCAGGCGGATGAGGTCCAGCGCGCCGTCGTTGAGAACGACGGTGACGACAGGCAGGTCCAGACGCGTGACGAGTTCCAGTTCGCCCAACACCATGGCTATGCCGGCGTCGCCGCTGAGGCAAAGCGCCGGGCCGCGCTCCAGCGCCAGGCTGGCGCCGATGGCCGCCGCCAGGCCGTAGCCCATGCAGGACAGGCCATTGGAGAGCAGGAAGCGCTGCGCCTGCAGGTCCGGCCATTCGAGGGACGCCAGGATCTTGTGTGAGCCGACGTCCACGGCCAGCGGCGTATCGGCAGGCGTGGCGCGGCGCAGGGCGGCCAGAAAATCGCGCGGCGCCATGCGACCCGACTCAGGCGCGGGGAAATGCCGCTGCGCCAGCGACTCGCGAAACTGCCTGACCCGCGTCGCGCCCCAGGCCGCGTCAGTCATGCCAGCGACAGAGGTCAATTGCCGCAACACCGGCGCCATCTCACCAGGGAATTCGGCTGCCGCAGGAAGTTGCGGGTCAGCGTTTTCCCAGGGCGCCAGCCAGATCAGGGGGGCATCCGCTTCCCAGGGGCGCACCAGCTCGACGACGTCGAAGCCGACGGCCAGCAGGCAATCGGTCTCATCCAGCAGTTCGTAGACCGGGTCGGCACGGGTCAGGCCGATGGTCCCGGCCGCCAGGGGATGGTCGTTGCGGATGGCGCCTTTCGCTTTCGGTGTGACGATGACCGGCGCCTGACTGGCCTCGGCCAGGGCCAGCAATTCGGCATGGCAGCCCTGCAGGTCCAGCCCCAGGCCGACCAGCAGCAGGCGTCGTCGGGCGGCCCGCCACAAGGCCTGCGCCCGTTCGAGATCGGCCAGGTCCGGCGACACAGGAGCGGGTGTACGGAATGCCGTTGCAGAAGTTACCGGCGTAGCGGGGCTGGCGGCCAGGTCGCGGCTGAGCTGGAGATGCACCGGTCCGGGCCTGCCACTCACTGCCAGGCGCAGCAGATCGTGCACGATGGCACGGGCGTCATCGCCCGGCTGCAGGGCGCGCGTGACCTTCGTGAGCGGGCGGGTCAAGGCCTGCTGGTCCAGCAACTGGTGCGTATGGCGTCCTCCCGGCGCGGCGGGCACCTGTGCCGTCAGCAGCAGCAGCGGCGCGCGGTCCAGCCAGGCGTGACCCAGGCCGGCCATGGCGTTGGCAAGGCCGGGGCCCAAAGTGGTCAGGCAGACGCCGGGGCGGCCCTCCAGGCGCGCGGCGGCGGCGGCCATGTAGAGCGCGGAGCTTTCGTTGTGCACCAGCACGAAGTCCATGCCGCTGCGGCGCAGGGCCTCCAGCACTTCGACGTTTTCACCGCCTGGCAGGCCGTAGACCCGCCGGATGCCTGCCTCGCGCAGGGCCTGGGCGATGGCCTCCGCCATGTTCACGTGAACATCAGCCCTTCGAGATCCAGCGACTGCGCTGCGGCCAGGTCCTCCGGCGCGCCCAGCGGGAACCAGAAGTCCGCCTCGACGACGGTGACGGGCCGTCGCTGCGCATAGTCCGTGACCAGCTGCGTCAATTCGTATTCGCGGCGCTCCGGATGCAGCTGCAGCGGCAGATCAAGGATTTCGCGGGTCAGGCGGCAGGCGCCGACGTAGACCTGCAGCGGCGGCGGGTACAGGCCGGGCGGCGGCTTTTCGTGCAGGCGTTGCAACTCACCCTCCGCATTGGTCCGCAGTACGCCGTATTGCGAGCCGTCTTCCCGCTGGACGGCCAGCACACCCGCGGACGTCGCCGCCAGAGCTTGCAGCGAGGGCGCATGAAAGAGGTCGTCGCCGTTGATGACGAGGAAGTCAGGGTCGTTTAGCGCCTTGCGACAGGCGCGCAGGGCATGTCCGGTGCCCAGTTGTTCCCGCTGCTCAACCAGGGCGTAGTCGCCGAATACGCATTGCTGCGCCATGTAGTCAGCGATTTGCTCGCCGAGGTAGCCGGTCACCACCAGCACGCATTCGACGGCCGGGCGCAGGGCCCGCAGCGACCACTCAAGGATGGGTCGGCCCTGGACCGGCAGCAGGGGTTTGGGCGTGTTCTGTGTCAATTCGCGCATGCGCGTGCCGCGGCCCGCCGCCAGAATGATCCCATCCATCAGACCGGTTCCTCCAGACGAATCCCGGCCACCTCGTCCATCACGGCCGCGAAGCGCGCGCGGCAGGCTGCCATCGTCTCTTCCGTGCGCCCTTCAAAACGCAGGCTGATGACGGGCTCAGTGTTGCTCAGGCGCGCCAGTCCCCAGGCATCGGGCAACTGCAGGCGCAGGCCGTCAATCTCAAGCAGTTCTCCATCGCCTGCCAGGCGTTCGCGCAACGCAGCCAGCAGGCGAGCGCCCGTCGCCGGTGGACACTGCGGCCGGTAGAGCGGGCTGACGACCGGGCGCGGGATGGCGTCATCCAGCGCGGCAAGCGGCGCGTCTTTGGCAGCCAGCAATTGCAGCAGCCGACCGGCGGCGTGAAAGGCGTCGTCGAAGCCGAAATAGTCTTCTGCGCAGAAGAAATGCCCGCTGATCTCGCCGGCCAGCAGGGCTTTGCCTTCGGCCATTTGCCGCTTGACCAGCGCGTGTCCGGTGGCGCATAGCATGGGCTGGCCGCCGCCGTCGCGCAGGCTGTCGAGGAAGACCTGGCTGCAGGAAACGTCGGCCAGCAGGCGCGCGCCCGGGTGGCGCCGCAGCAGGTCCAGGCCCAGCAGGGTCAGCACACGGTCTGCGGCGACGATTCGGCCGCGGTCGTCGACCACGCCGAGGCGGTCGGCGTCGCCATCAAAGGCCAAGCCGACGTCAGCGCCCTGACGCGGCACGGCGGCGCAGAGCGTCGCCAACGTGCGGCTGTCGCCAGGGTCCGGCTGATGGTTGGGGTAACGGCCGTCAGGTTCGCAGTAAAGGCACTCGACCAGTTTGTGGCCAAGGGCGCGCAGCAGGTCCGACGCGATCAGTCCCGCCGTGCCGTTACCGGCGTCGACGACCACGCGCAGCGGCCGGGCTGACGCGATGCGCCGCGCCTGGTCCGCGACGTAGGGCGCGTAGAGCAATTCCCCCTGGCAGTGCCGCAACGCGCCGGCGCCGCCATCAAGGTTATTGGCCTCAATGAGGAGGCGCAGGGCCTGCAGCTGCTCGCCGAAGAGACTCTGCGCGCCCAGCGCCAGCTTGAAGCCGTTGTATGCCGCTGGCAGGTGACTGCCGGTGATCATCAGGCCGGCGCTGTCGCCCTCGTGCACGACGCGATGATAAAGCAGGGGCGTGGGCGTCAGGCCGATATCCAGCACCTGGCAGCCGCTGGCCAGCAGGCCGTCGCGCGCTGCGGCGTGCAGCGCGGGCGAGGACAGGCGGTTGTCGTGGCCGAGCACGACGCGAGTGACATTGTGTTGGCGGCGCAATAGCGTGCCCGCTGCCCGCCCGATGAGGCGAGCGACCTCGCCGTTCAGAGTAGCCTGCGAGCCCTCCGCCAGGCCGCGGATGTCGTAACGGCGAAAGAGGCTCGCGTCGATGGCGATCATGGCGGTCATCGACGCCAGCATAACACGCGGCGTCTGGCTCTGTCAGAGATTTACGCTTTCGCTAAACTGGTGACGCTTGAGATGTGGAGTCGACCGTGAAACCACGCCCGCTGCGCCCCGATGACCTGTCGCAGCTGATGCAGTGGTTGCCGCAGGAGCCATTGATGCGGCGTTATCAGCTGGATGACGAAGTCCTTGAACTGGCGCTGCGCACCGCCCTCCCCACCGGGGACATTCTGCGCACGGCGGACGCGCCGGACGCGCCCTGCTGCGCGCTGGCGTGGACGCAGCCGCGCGCCGGCCTCGGGCGCGGCGCTTACCTGCGCCTGATCTGTGTGCACCCGGACTGGCAGGGGCAGGGACTGGGCCTGGCGCTGCTGGAGGCCTGCGAAGCGGCCGCGCGCGCACGCGGGCAGGAGCATCTGATGCTGCTGGTCTCCGACTACAACGTTCGCGCGCAGTCTTTTTATCTTCGCTGCGGCTATGTCCAGGCCGGCGCGCTGACGGAATACGTGTTGCCCGGCGTCGACGAACTGCTCTTCTGGAAGCGCCTGTGAGAGGAAACCCCCACTCGCAGGGCCTCTGACCGACCTATATAATCGTCGCGGCAATTCGACCGTTACGTTAATGGAGACCACAATGAGCAAACGACTTTTTCCCGTCCTGCTGCTGCTCGTCACCCTGATCGCCCTGAGCGGCATGGGGCCGACGCTGGCGCAGGACAACGTGCTGGTGATGGCGCGTTCGGCCGATACCACCGGCCTGGACCCCCATACGCAGACTGCCTTTGCCTCGCATCGCCTGCTGGAACTCATCTATGAGCCCCTGGTGGAACTGGATGCGGAGCTGAACATCATCCCGGCGCTGGCCAAGAGCTGGGCCTTCAACGACGACGCCACCAGCCTGACGCTCAACCTGCGCGACGGCGTGAGCTTCCACGACGGCTCGGCCATGGATTCCGCCGACGTGCGCGCCAGTTTCGAGCGCATCCTCGATGAGGAGACCGGCGCCGCCGCGCGCAGCCGCTACACCGGCATCAGCAGCATTGAGACGCCCGACGCCCTGACCGTCACCTTCGTGCTGTCCGAGCCGAACGTGCCGCTGCTGGGCGCGCTGGCCAGCATCAACGCTGCGGTCATCTCCGAAGAAGCCGCCGCCAGCGGCGACTTCTCCGGCGCCAATGGCACCGGCGCTTTCGTGCTGGACGAGTGGACGCCCGAGGAAGTGACGAACCTGAGCGCCAACGCCAGCTGGTGGGGCGAGGGGCCAAACGTGGATGGCGTCGAAATCCGCATCATTCCGGACGAGGCCTCTATCCTCGCCGCCCTGCGCGTGGGCGAGATCGACTTCGCGCTGCTGAACGACCCGCTGATCGCCACCCTGCTGGTCGGCGATGAGAACGTGCAACTCAACCGCGTGCCGGCCATGGCCTATCACGTGCTGCAGCTGAACGCCAGCCGCGAACCGCTGGACCAGCTGGCCGTCCGTCAGGCGCTTTCCTGCGCCATTGACCGGCAGCAGATTCTGGATACCGCCTCGCTGGGCGAGGGCAGCGTCACCGGCCCGCTGACCAGTGCGGCCTACTTCGTGCCCCTGGACGAATACTTCTGCTACGAGCGCGACGTCGACATGGCGCGCAACCTGCTGGCCGACGCCGGTCTGGCTGACGGCTTCAGCATCAGCGTCATCGCCGCCAACGCCGAGCCGCCCACGGCCCTCTCCGAGGCGCAGACCATTCAGGCGCAACTGGCCGAGATCGGCGTGGAAGTCGTGATCGAGTCCATGGAACTGGGCACCTACATCGACCGCTGGCTGGCGGCCGACTTCGACGGCGCGGTGGCGCTCAACGGCGGCCGCCCCGACCCCTACACCATGTACTCGCGTTACTGGACGAAGGACGGCAACCTGCAGAAGGTGGCCAACTACATCGATGACACGCTGGACGAACTGATGGCCGCAGGCAAGGTCGAGACCGACCCGGCCGCGCGCTATGCAATCTTCGCCGATTTCCAGAAGCACCTGGTTGAAATGGCGCCCTGGATCTGGCTCTACACCGGCTATGAGTATTCGGCGCAGCAGGCCTGGGTCAGTGGCTTTGTGCCCCATCCAGGCGACAAGCTGACCTCCTTCAGCGCGGTGACAGTAGACCGGTAAGGGTCTTTGGACTGGCCCTTTCGCGAGCCCCTCTCCCGGCGGGAGAGGGGCTTTTGGTTGGGTGGGTGCAAGGGGTAGTTCTTGCGCCCTCATTGATCCTTGCCATCAAGCGCGTGACGGGCGATTTGATAATTCGCCCATCACTGTAGGGGCGCCATAACATGGCGCCCGCATCATGGCGGGATGGTATAGGGTCCGGGG
>JAGWBD010000050.1:0-14832 GCA_021296065.1 Anaerolineae bacterium | reverse complement strand
GGCGCCCGTTTCCTGAAGGGCTGGAAAAGGGACCGGGGGAGGGCATCAGGCAGCGGTCGACGGGCGATTTGATAGATGGCCCTACCCGTGGCGGCGCATGACGGGCGATATGATAAATCGTCCCTACCCGTGGCGGCGCATGACGGGCGATATGATAAATCGTCCCTACCCGTGGCGGCGCGTGACGGGCGATTTGATAGATCGCCCTTACCCATGGCGACGTGTGACGGGCGATTTGATAAATCGCCCCTACTCTGCCCTTGCTTACCCCTCCAGGCGCTGCAGAACCGCCGCGCCCATCTCCGCGGTGGAGGCGCGGCCGCCCAGGTCACGCGTGTGGACGCCCGCCGCCAATGCCGCCGCTACAGCCGCTTCAATGCGAGCGGCCGCCTCTCCCTGCCCCAGTTCGCGCAGCATCAGCGCGGCAGAGAGGATCAGGCCACAGGGGTTGGCGCTGCCCTGGCCGGCGATGTCCGGCGCGCTGCCGTGGACGGGTTCAAACATGGAGGGAAACTCCCCCGTCGGGTCGAGGTTGGCGCTGCTGCTGAGGCCCACGCTGCCGGCCAGCGCGCCGCCCAGGTCGCTGAGGATGTCGCCGTACATGTTTGTCGTGACGATCACGTCGAAAACGCCAGGCGCCTGCACGAATTTCATGCTGGCGGCGTCCACCAGCAAGAGGTCGAGGGTCACGTCCGGGTAGTCGCGCGCGACGTCGGCGACGATCGCGTCCCAGAATTTCATGGTGTGCAGGATGGCGTTGGACTTGGTGACGTTGGTCACGTGGCGCCGCCGCTGACGCGCCAGGTCGAAGGCGTAGCGCGCGATGCGCTCGACGCCGGTTTGCGTCAGCACGGTGGTCTGGATGGCGACGCCATTGTCCCAGCCGCCATGCAGCACGCCGCCCGGCCCGGCGTATTCGCCCTCGCTGTTTTCGCGCACGATGAGCATGTCGAAAGCCGGGTCGCCTTGCAGCGGCGTGGCGACGCCCGGGTAGCTGCGCACGGGGCGCAGGTTGGCGTACTGCCGGAATTGCTTGCGAATCTGAAAGACGAATTCCCAGGACGAGCGTTCGTCACTGACGGCCGGATGACCGGCAGCGGCGAAGAGGATCGCGTCGAAATCGCGCAGGGTCGTCAGACCGTCGGCCGGCATGAACTCACCCTGGCGCAGGAAATGTTCCGCGCCCCATGGGAAGGACTCGCAACGCAGGTCCAGACCCGTGTGTTGGGCCGCCGCCTGCAGCACGGCAAGGGCCTGCGGCATGATTTCCGGGCCGATGCCGTCGCCCGGCAGAACGGCGATGTTCAGGACGTTTGTCATGTAAAGCCTTTCCGGCCAGTGGGCTACGCCAGGCGGCCGGCCTGACGCAGTTGCTCTTCAATCCAGATGTAGGTCTGTTCCATGCCCTGTTCGAGGCTGACCTGCGGGCGCCAGCCCAGCAGCTCTTCGCAGCGCGTGTTGTCGCTGTTGCGGCCGCGCACGCCCTGGGCTTTCGTCAGGTCGTGGCGGCGGCGAATGCGCTTGCCCGCCAGTCTGGCGACGATGTCGACCAGCTCGTTGATGGTCACCAGGCGGTCGTCACCGATGTTGAGCGGCTGCGCGTAATCGGAGCGCATCAGGCGCAATATGCCCTCGACGCAATCGCTGACGTAGCAGTAGGAGCGCGTTTGCAGGCCGTCGCCCCAGACCTCGACCTCGCCGCCGTCGGGCGCCAGCGCCACCTTGCGCGCGATAGCCGCCGGTGATTTCTCCCGCCCGCCGTCCCAGGTGCCCAGCGGGCCGTAGATGTTGTGAAAGCGCGCCACGCGGGTCTCGAGGCCGTAGTCCTCGCGATAGAAGCGGCAAAGGCATTCGGCATACAGTTTCTCGTGGCCGTAGCCGTCCTCGGGGTCCGATGGCCAGGCGTCTTCCTCCTTCAGCGGCGTGACGTCGGCTTCCTGCTGCAGGTGTTGCGGATAAATACAGGCGCTGGAGGCGAAGAAAATGCGTTTGACGCCGGCCTCACGGGCGGCTTCCAGTGTGAGCAGGTTGATGAGCGTGTTGTCGTGCACAATGTCGGCGGCCATGCCTGCACCGCGGCGCCGCTCGATGAATCCGATGCCGCCCATGTTGGCGGCCAGCATGTAGACCTCGTCCATGTCGGCCAGGGCCTCTTGCGCGGCCTCGCGTCGGCGCAGGTCCAGCAGCATAAACTCATGGGCCTGGCTGGGCGCGTATTCGGGATGCTTGACGTCCACGCCGCGTACCCGCGCGCCGCGCGCGACCAGCGCGTTGACCAGATGATGGCCGATAAAGCCGCCGGCGCCGGTGACGAGAATGTGCATGAGCCCTGTCCTGCATCGTGGTCGCTGCGCCAGTATACCCGAAAGAGGACCCCTCACGTGCCCGCCGCGCAGGCGCGGAAGCAAGCGTTTCGAAGCGATGAAAGCGCGCAGGCGTCGCAGACCAGTCCTTGACAGGAAGCAGGTGGCGCGCTAGATTTAGACAAGTCTAAAACTCTGGCGGAGACCCCTAATGAAACGCAACATCCTGGTGGCCCTGCTGTTTACGGGCCTGCTTGTGGCCAACGGCCGCCTCGTCGCGCAAGAAGACCCTCTCCCACTGGTCGTCGCCACGACCACCCAGGCGCGGGACGCCCTTGAGATCGTCTCCGGGGAGCGCATTGAAATCATTGGCCTGATGGGCGCGGGCGTGGACCCGCACCTCTATCGCCCGACCGAGGCCGACGTGCGCGCCATGAACCGCGCCGACGCTATCGTCTACAGTGGTCTTCACCTGGAGGGCCAGTTCGGTGACGTGCTGGGCGCGCTGGGCGAACGCGACATTCTGGTTGTCGCCCTTTCCGACCCGGTAAAAAAGGCCGGCTTTACCATCGGCGGATTCACACTGTCGGACGCCTTCAGCAACGTCGATGATCCCCATTTCTGGTTCGATCCGCGCAACTGGCAACTGAGCATCGACCATGTTGCGGTGCAGCTGGCCCTGCTTGACCCGGCCGGCGCCGACGACTATGCGGAGCGGGCCGCAGACTACAACGTGCAACTCGATTTGCTCTTCGACTGGGCCAGTGAGGCCATGGCCGCTGTGCCGCAGGATCAGCGGGTGCTGGTGACCTCCCACGATGCCTTTCAGTATTTCGGTGAGGCCTTCGACTGGGAAGTGCGCGGTCTGCAGGGGCTGAGCACCGAGGACGAGGCCGGCGTGGCCGATGTCCAGGCCCTGGTGGATTTCGTCATTGAGCGCGACATTCCCGTGCTCTTTGTTGAAAGCAGCGTGCCGCCCAACGCCATCGAGTCCGTACGCGAGGGAGCCGCGGCCCAGGGGCACGACATTGGCGTCGGCTTGCGCGAACTGTATTCGGACGCCATGGGCGCGCCGGGCGACTTTGGCGGCACCTACGTTGGCATGCTGGCCGGAAACGTCAGCACCATACTGCAGTCCTGGGGCCTGCCGCTGCCCGCCTGGCCCGATGACCTGCAGCCGCCCCTGCCGGACGAGCTGGTCGAGGTGGATGCCCAGGCGCCGTGAACCAGACCCCCGCGCTGCACATTGAGGACCTGACTGTCGCCTTTGACAGCCGACCGGCGCTGTGGGACGTCGATCTGGCGGTGCCGGAAGGCGTCCTGATGGCAATTGTCGGCCCAAATGGCGCCGGCAAGACCACGCTCATCCAGGCCGCGCTGGACCTCATCCCGCGCGCGGCCGGCACGGTGCGCATCTTCGGCGAGCCCGTCGCCAGGGCGCGCGGCCTGACCGGCTATGTACCACAACGCGGCAGCGTCGACTGGGACTTCCCGACCACCGTGCAGGACGTGGTCATGATGGGGCTTTACGGTCGTCTCGGCTGGCTGCGTCGGCCCGGCGCCGACGAGCGCCAACGCACGCTGCAGGCCCTGGAGCAGATCGGCATCGCCGACCTGGCGACGCGGCAAATCAGCCAGCTCAGCGGCGGTCAGCAACAGCGCACCTTCCTCGCCCGCGCGCTGGTGCAGGACGCGCGCCTGTATTTTATGGACGAGCCATTCGCGGCCGTGGACGCCATCACGGAGCGCGCCATCGTCACCCTGCTGCAGGAGCTGCGCGCCCGCGGCCGAACAGTGGTCGTCGTGCACCATGACCTGCAGAGCGTGCCCGACTATTTCGACCAGGTGACGCTGCTCAACGTCGAGGTCATCGCCAGCGGGCCCACCGCCGAAGTCTACAGCGAGGACAACCTGCGCCGCACATTCGGCGGGCGCGTGGCCGGCATCGCTCGCCTGACGGAGGAAGCGCCGCCGTGAGCCACGCCGGCAGCCGGAACTGGAGGACGGTTGCGGCCCTGCTGGCGCTGTCCCTGCTGGCGATCCCGCTCGGTCTCGCTCTCGGCAACATCCGCGTGGACTACACCCTGGTGACGGTGGCGGCCGGCGGCGCCGTGCTGGGCATCGTCTGCGGTGTACTGGGCAGTTTCGCCGTTTTGCGCCAGCAGAGCCTGCTGGGCGACGCCCTGTCGCACGCAGCCCTGCCGGGCGTTGCGCTGGCCTTCCTGCTGGCCGGTCGGGAACTGGGCTGGTTGCTGGCGGGCGCGGGCATCGCCAGCTGGCTTGGCGTGCTGTTGATCAACACCCTGGTGCGTCGCACCAGACTCAAACAGGACGCCGCCATGGGCATCGTGCTGGCGGCCTTCTTCGCCCTCGGCATCACCCTGCTGACCTACATTCAGTCGCGCAATGACGCCAGCCAGGCGGGGCTGGACCAGTTTATCTTCGGTCAGGCCGCTTCCATTCGCCGCCAGGACGTCCTGCTGATCAGCGTGGTCGGGCTTGCGGCCTTCGTCGTCCTGATTGCCTTGTGGAAAGAATTCAAGCTCATCACCTTTGACCCGTCCTTTGCCCAGGCCAACGGCTTTCCCCTGCGTTTGCTGGACGTCTTGCTCTCCACGCTGATTGTGGTGGCGATCGTGCTGGGCCTGCAACTGGCGGGCGTGGTGCTGATGGTCGGGCTGCTGATCGCCCCGGCGGTGGCGGCGCGGCAGTGGACGCAACAACTGGACCAGATGCTGGTGCTGGCCGGCATCTTCGGCGGCCTGGCCGGGGCGGGCGGCTCCATCCTCAGCGGCATGCAACAGGGCCTGCCCACCGGCCCGCTAATCATCGTGGTGGCCGTGGCCATTGTGGCCCTGTCGATCGCCCTGGCGCCGGAACGCGGCCTGCTGTGGCGGCACTGGCGCCAGCGCCGCGACCGGCAACGCTTTACCGCGCAGCAGGTATTGCAGGATATCCATCGCCATGCCTTGCAGCACGGAGACCCGCAGTACCCTGCGCCGGGCGGCATGCTCGTCACCCTGCGCGGCCCACTGGCCCGGCCGGCCCTGCGTCACCTGCAGCGTGAAGGCCTGTTGAACGCAAGCGCCGGCGATGACTGGAAGCTGAGCGAGCGCGGGCTGGAGCGGTCGCAGGCGGCGGCCCGCAATCAGTTTCTGTGGGACCGCTACCGTCAGTTTGGCGAGGACCTGGGGCTTCCCTCCCTGGCGGTAGACCCGCAGCAGCCCATCGACAGGCTCTTGCCCGCCGATGCCATAGCCCGACTGGAGGCCCTGGACTAGCCTGTGGCGACGCTGGAAGCACTGCTGATCGACCTGCTGCTGCGCGTCACGGACCTGCAGCAACTCAACGCCATCCTGGGCGACCCGCAGGCGACCGCCCTGATCACGGGCGGGCTGGTGGCCTTCGCCGCCGCCTTGCCCGGTACTTTCCTGCTGCTGCGCAAGCTGGCCATGACCGCCGACGCCATCAGTCACACCGTTTTGCTGGGCATTGTGCTGACTTTTCTGCTGTTGGCCGCCCTGCCCGGCCTGGAGGCCGACCTCAACTCACCCTGGCTGATTCTGGGCGCTGCTCTGGCAGGCGTTGCCACCGTGCTGTTGACCGACGCCATCCAACGTTCCGGTCTGGTCAGGGAGGATGCCGCTCTTGGTCTGGTCTTCCCGCTGCTCTTCGCCATCGCCATCATACTAATTTCGCGCCTTGCCGATGACGTGCATCTGGACAGCGACGCGGTGATCCTCGGCGAAATCGGTGTGGTCTGGGCGGACGCCCGCAGCCACTGCCTGCAGGATTGCCAGCCGTTAGAGATCACCCCGGACGACCCGCGCGCCGAAACCGGTCGACGTTGCACGAACTGCGTCGAACTGGACATCGGTCCGCGCGACCCGGCGGCGGAATTTGAAGAATACTGCCTGAATTGCGGCAGCTACACAGCCGCCGAAGCCTGGCGCGCCCGTCTGGTGCCGCAAGCGCCCACGCTGGTCTTCTGGCCCCGCGCCATCACGTCCATGCTGCTGGTGGCCCTGCTCAACCTGGCGTTCATCGCCCTTTTCTACAAGGAACTCAAGCTGGGCACTTTCGACCCGGCGCTGGCGGCCGCGCTGAGTCTGCGGCCCGCGCTGCTCAACACAGCGCTGATGGTGCTGGTGAGCGTCACCGCTGTGGCCGCCTTCGACGCGGTCGGGTCCGTACTGGTGGTGGCTTTCTTCATTATTCCGCCGGCGACGGCCTGGCTGCTCAGAGACCGCCTGGCCCACATTCTGCTGCTGGCGCCGGCGGGCGGCGTGCTGGCATCGCTGGCCGGCTACGAGTTTTCGCGCGGCAACTTCCTCGGCATCGCGCAAATGCGCGATCTCCTGCTGATGCTGGACGAGGCAATCGGACTGGATGGCTTCACCGAATGGAACACTTCCATCTCGGCCGCCATCGTGCTGATGATGTTTCTGTTCTTCCTGCTGGCCTGGGTGTTCTCGCCGCGGCAGGGGCTGTTGCTGTCCCTGCTGCAGCATCGCGCCCGCCAACAACACTTTGCGGAGCAACTGCTGCTGGGCCACGTGCACCATCATCAGGGGACGGCCGAGGCCGCCAGCGAACTGGCCCACGCTGGATTGCACCAGCACATGGGCTGGACGCCGCGCAAGACGCAGCGCGTTCTGGCGCGCCTGCGCCTGCGGGACATGCTGCAAATCGAAGACGGCATTCTGCAGCTGACCGCGCGCGGTGAACGCAGCGTACGCCGTTTCATGGCCCTGCGCGGCACGAGCGGCGCCTCCCCTGCCGCCGGTCGGTGACTGTCTGGTGCCCCTGCAGTAGGGGCGATTTATCAAATCGCCCGTCACTCGCCCCTGGCGCCGTCACCCGGCCCCTTTACCGTCCCGGGGGACGGGAGCCCTTCCGTCAGAGAGAGGGAGTACAGCGTTCATTTCACGGATCAAAACAACTTTGCCGAATAAAGATTTGCAATTTGCGTTAAAGTCCCTCTCCCTGAGGAAGGGCTCCCGCGACTGAGCGGGAATGGATTTAGGGTGAGGGCCTTATGAGCAACGTAGTGCTGAACGCCATCCGCACGACGCGACAGAAAGGAGACGCCCCCCGTGTCTGAAGAAACGAGCAACGGGATTATAAGCGAGGACCAGGCGGTCGAGTTGCTGGCGCTGTTTGTCAGCTCGGCGCAGTTGCTGATGCATGAACCGGCGCACTACGGGCCGCTGCGCTTGCTGACGGCCACCGAGCGCCTGAGCGCGATGATGCTGGAAAAGGCCACAGAGGAGACCCGGCCCTTTCTGGAGCTGGCCATCGAACGCATCCCGCAGATGCACGTGCAAATGTCGGACGTCCCGGCCTACAAGGCGGGCCTGGAGGAACTCAACGCGGCGATCGGGGACTGTCTGGTGCGTCGCGCCGGGCTGGAGGAAGGGGCGTCACAATGAGCAACGCCGTTTTGGACGCCATCCGCAAGCGCCGGGTCGTGCGTGAAATGACCGACGAGCCGGTCACGCAGGCGCAACTGGAACAGATTCTGGACGCCGGACGCTGGGCGCCGACCGGCGGTAACATGCGCCAGAATCGCTTTGTGGTCGTGCAGGACGAAAAGATCAAGGGGCTGATCTATCAGGTGGCGCCCGGCATGTTTCAACGTCCGCCGGTGATCATCCTGATCTGCACCGACCTGGGCGTGGCGCGGGCGCATCAGATCAGTGATGACAGCCTGACCTTCCCCATGGACGTCGGCAAGGCCGCGCAGAACATGGCGCTGGCCGCGCATTCACTCGGCCTCGCCACAGGCCCGGTGACCTCCTTCAGTCAATCGGCCGTCAACCGCATCCTGAACCTGCCCGAAGCCTTTGTGCCACACATGTTTATCTGTCTGGGGCATGCCGCAGAGGTGTCGCAGTTCAACGTGCGCCCCTGGCAGCGCATCACCTGGCGCGATCTGACGTTTTACGATCGCTTCCCGTCGGATTCCGGCGGCGAATAGTAACGGCGGCCGGCCAGACGCGCGGGCAGGCGCGACTCGCTGCCGTCGTCCTCGCCATAGCCCAGGGACTTCATCAGGCCGGTGGGTGCGTTGCGCAGCTTCAGCGGCACCTCAAGATTGCCGGTGCGCTGCACGTCCTCCAGCGCGGCGAAGAAGGCGTCGCAGGAGGCGCGGCTCTTGGGCGCCTGGGCCATGTAGGCCGTGCCATGCGCCAGGTTGATCTGGCACTCCGGGTAGCCGATGGTCTCGCAGGCGCGGAAGACCTCGTTGGCCACCACCAGCGCGGTCGGTTGGGCCATGCCGATGTCCTCGCTGGCGAAAATCACCATGCGCCGCGCGATGAAGAGCGGGTCCTCGCCGGCCTGCACCATACGCGCCAGATAGTAGAGCGCGGCGTCCACGTCGCTGGCGCGCATTGACTTGATGTAGGCGCTGATGGTGTTGTAGTGCTCCTCGCCCTGCTTGTCGTAACGCAGATGCGCCGACTGCAGGGCGTCGCGCAGATGGGTCGCCGTGACCGTCGTCGCCTGGTGCAGGCGGGCCGCGACCTCCAGCAGGTTCAGGGCGCGCCGGGCATCGCCGTTGGCGTAGGCGGCCAGAAAGTCGCGCGCCTCGTCTTCCAGCGCCGCGCCGAGCGCAGCCGCGCCGCGCGTCAGGATTTTGACCAACTCAGATTCGCCCAGCGCTTCCAGCACGAAAACCTGGCAACGCGATAGCAGCGCCGGGATGACCTCAAAGGAGGGGTTCTCGGTGGTGGCGCCGATGAGGATGATGGTGCCGTCCTCGACGTAGGGCAGCAGATAGTCCTGCTGCGCCTTGTTGAAGCGGTGGATCTCGTCTAGAAACAGAATCGGGCTGCGGGACGGCTCCTGCTGCCCGCCATCGTCAAACAGGCCTGGTGGGGCGCTGCTGCGTCCCTGCAATTCAGTGATGATGGCGCGCACGTCGCCCTTGCCCGCGGCGACGGCCGAGAGCGGAAAGAAGCGACGGTCGGTGCTGCTGGCGAGGATGCGCGCCAGGGTGGTCTTGCCGACGCCCGGCGGCCCCCAGAAGACCATCGAGTGCAATTCGTCGCGCGCGATGGCCAGTTGCAAGGGCTTGCCCGGGCCGGTCAGATGGCGCTGGCCGACGAAGTCCTCCAGTCGCTCCGGGCGCAGGCGCTCCGCCAGGGGGACGTCGTCGCCAGGCTGGCTCACAGGCCGGTGGTCTCGTAACTCTGCGCGACCTTGCGCATGGCGACCAGCCACGCCGCCGAGCGCGGGTCTTCCAGTCCCTCGCCCAGCCAGGTCTCGCGCACTTCGTTCCAGGCCATGCGCATGGTGTCCTCCAGGCCGGAGCGCACCAGGGTCAATTCGTCACTCTCCGTCGAGAGGTCCCGTCGCAACTGCGGCGGCAGCGTTTTGCCAGTCAGGGCCTCCAGCGCTTCAATCACGCGTTGCATGCGCATTTCGTCGAGGCGACGTTCTAGGCGTCCGAAGCGTATGTGGGCCAGGTTCTTGATCCATTCGAAGTAGGAGACGGTGACGCCGCCGGCGTTCACGAAGGCGTCCGGCAAAACCAGGACGCCACGGGCGCGCAAGGTTTCATCCGCCACGGTGGTCACCGGCCCGTTGGCCGCCTCGACGATCAGGCGGGCGCGGATGTCTTTGGCGTTGTGTTGCGTGACCTGTCCCTCGGTGGCGGCCAGCAGGAGGATGTCGCAGTCCTGACCGAGGCAAGCCTGGCCGTCCTCGACATACTGCGCCTGCGGGTAACCGCGCACGCCGCCGTGTTCGTCCTTCCAGGCCCGCACGGCCTCCACCGACAAACCCTTGTCGTTGAGCAGGGCGCCGTCGCGTTCCATGATGACGGTGATGCGCGCCTCGTCCTCTTCCTGCAGGAATTTCGCAGCGTGGTAGCCGACGTTGCCCAGGCCCTGCACGGCGACGCGCGCGTCGGCCAGCCCCTGCAGGCCGACCCGTCGCGCGTCCTCCGCCTCGTTCAGGAATTCGCGGATGACGACCTGCACGCCGCGCCCGGTGGCCTCCACGCGGCCGGGGATGCCGCCGCTGCCGACCGGCTTGCCGGTGACGCAGGCGAAATAGTTGACGTCCTGCGGGTAGACGCGCCGGTAGGTATCGGCGATCCAGGCCATCTCACGCGGGCCGGTGCCCATGTCCGGCGCGGGCACGTCGGTGCCTGGGATGATGTAGCCGCGATTGATCATTTCGCGGGCATAGCGGCGGGTGATGCGCTCCAGCTCACCCTCGCTGTGGTCGCGCGGGTCCAGACGCACGCCGCCCTTGGCGCCGCCAAAAGGCACGTTGACGATGGCGCATTTGCAGGTCATCAGGGCGGCCAGAGCCGTCACCTCGTCGAGTGACACCAGCTCGTTGTAGCGGATGCCACCCTTGGCCGGTTGCAGATGCTCGCTGTGGATGGCGCGCCAGCCGAGAAAAACGCGCCAGCTGCCGTCGTCCAGCTGGACCGGGAACTGCACCCGCACGACGCTGTTGCAGGCCAGAATCTGTTCACGCAGGCCGGGCGGCAGGGACAACCGGTGCAGGGCCCTGGCGGCCATGCGGTCGACTTCTGCGCTAAAGGACATGGCTATTCGTTGCCCCCTGTTTCTGCAGCCGGACGATGACGCGGCAACCCTGGGCGCTCAGTCGCTGTGCTTGAGACGCACGGCCGTGCCGCTGGCGATGACCATCAGCATGCCGCCACTGCCACCCGGCGAGAAAGCCTCGTGATCAATTTTGACGCCCACCACGGCGTCGCAGCCCATCTCGCGGGCGCGGTCTTCCATCTCGCGGATGGCTTCCTGACGGCCTTCCATCAGCTTCTTTTCGTAGCCGCCGGCGCGACCGCCGATAATGTCGCGGATGCTGGCGCCGATATCCACAAAGATGTTGGCGCCCATCACGGCCTCGCCGGTGACGATGCCGCGATACTCCGCAATCTGGCTGCCCTCAATGCCGGGCGTCGTGGTGATGATCATTTCCTGCTCCCCTTTGTCGGTAACCTCCAGTGTACACCAGGGCGTGCCGCCCCCGGCTATACTCGGCCTCTACGCGCTCTCAGGGAGGTCAGGATGAACGACGCCCGGTCTTACGCCCGCGAGCATGCGCCACGCTTTCGCCAGCAATACGAAACGTTGTTGCGCATCCCGACCGTCAGCACCCTGCCGCAGTACAGCGGCGACGTCGAACGCGCGGCGCAGTGGCTCGCGCGCGACATGCGCGCAATCGGTATGGACAGCGCCGAAGTCCTGCACCTGCCAGGCGGGCGCCATCCGCTGGTGCTGGGCGAGTGGCATGGCGCCGGCGAGTCTGCGCCGACGGTCCTGCTTTACGCCCACTATGACGTGCAACCGGCGGCCATGGAGGACGGCTGGGACAGCGATCCCTTTGAGCCGGTCGAGCGTGACGGCCGCCTTTACTGCCGCGGCAGCGTGGACAGCAAACTGCACGTCATGTCGCAGTTGAAGGCGCTCGAGTCGCTGCTGGCGTCGCCCGGCGGTGGGCCGGTCAACATCAAACTACTGCTCGAAGGCGAGGAAGAATCGGGCTCGGAGAGCATCAGCGCCTTCATGGCGCAGCAGCCGCAGCGCGTCCGCAGTGACGTGGCCGTCATCTCCGACGGCGTGGTGCTGGCGCCGCAGCAACCCAGCCTGGTCTACGCGCTGCGCGGCATCGTCACCATGGAGTTGCACGTGGAGGGACCGGCGCAGGACCTGCACAGCGGCCACTTCGGCGGCACGCTGCACAACCCGCTGCAGGCCCTGGCAGAGATCGTCGCGCAGCTGCATGACGCCGACGGCCGCGTCAGCGTGCCCGGTTTTTATGACGACGTGGTCGAAGCCGACGCGGCCGAGCGCGCGCAACTGGCCCACAGCAATGCCTGGAGCGAGCGTGACTGGGAGGCGGTGGCGGCCGCGCCACTGCATTACGGCGAACCGGGTTTCAACACGCAGGAGCGAATCGGCCTGCGCCCCACCCTGGAGATCAACGGCCTGAACGGCGGCTACAGCGGGCCGGGCTTCAAGACCGTGCTGCCGCAGCGCGCCATGGCGAAGATCAGTTGCCGCCTGGTGCCGCAGCAGGACCCGCAGCGCATCTTCGACCTGCTACAGCAACACGTCGCCGCCATCACGCCGCCGACGGTGCGCGGCGAACTGCGTCAACTGGAGATGGGCTCGCCCGCGGCGCTGCTGGGTCGCGACACGCGGGCGATGCGGGCGGCGGCGGCGGCCTACGAGCACGCCTGGGGCGTCGCGCCGCTCTTCGAACGCGCCGGCGGCAGCATCCCCGTCACTTACGCGCTGCAGGAGGTCTGTGAGGAGCTGGTGATCATGGGCTTCGGCTATCGCGACGGGCGCGCGCACGGCCCCAACGAGAACGTCCACGTCGATTCGCTGGAGCGCGGCGTCAACGCGGCGATCCACTTCCTGCAGGGGATCGGCGCGACGTACAACAGTCTCCAGGTCTGATCGATTCCAGGCAGTCTACGCCGTCAGGAAGCGGAAGATGGCGTCCTCGCTGCCGGGCAATTGCTCGTGGGCGAAATCCGGGTAGAGCAGGACGGACTTCGGCGCGCTGATCCGGTTGTAGGACACGTACTGCGAAGAGGGCAGGCAAATGTCGTCCATCAGGCCGACGACCAGCAGGGTTTCGGCCTTGATGCGCGGTGCGAGGAACTGCACGTCGATGTAACCCAGGCGCGTGAACATCTCCTCCTCACACTTGTGGAGCGGGTCGTGACGGCGGAACCAGTCGGCCAGTTCGTCATAGGCGGAGACGCCGCTGGAACCGCGCAGGTTGAATACGCGCCGGATGTCCGTCAGCCAGGGGTAGACCGGCGCGGCGCGGCAGATGCGCGGCTCCAGCGCGGCGCAGGCCAGCGTCAGGGCGCCGCCCTGGCTGGCGCCGGTGGCGCCGACGCGATCGGCGTCGACGCCGGGCAGGTCCATGACGACGCGGGCCAGCTGCACCGTATCGAGAAAGACCTGGCGATAGAGCAGGTCGTCGGGCGGGCCTTCCAGGCCGCGAATGACGTGGCCATGAAGCGTCGGACCCTCATGGCCGCCGGTCTCCTGCGAGCGGCCGCCCTGGCCGCGCACGTCCATCGAGGCGACGGTGTAGCCCTCGGCGACGTAGCCAAGCTTGTCCAGCCAGGCGCCGGAATCCAGCGTGTAGCCGTGGAACATCAGCACGGCCGGGCCGGGCTCGCTCTGCCCTTTGGGGCGCAGCAGCTTGGCGTGGATGCGGGCGCCGCGCGTGCCGGAAAACCAGAGGTGATGGCAGTCGGCGATGGAACTCTGGAAGTCGGCGGGGACCAGTTCCACGGCCGGGTCGGTACCGCGCTGCTCGGCGAGGGCGCGCTGCCAGTAGTCGTCGTGGTCCTCCGGCCGCGGGTTGATTCCCTGCACCTTCGGTAAATCTTCAAGGGCTGTGTCAAAGAGGAGCGGCATGGCCTGTTCTCCGACTGTTGGCAAGACCGGGGATTTTAGCGAGTAATCTGGGAGCCTTCACGCGAACGAGATCGAATTGCCCGGCCCGGAGTCGCCGTCTTCACAGGGCGGAAAGGGCAGGTCCCGCAGATGCTCCGGATAGCGCAGCAGCAGGCGAATGGCGCGGGGCCTGTTGTAGGCGCGCTGGATGACGCGGACGATTTGCAGGTACTTGATGGGCAGGCGGACGGAGCAGGGTGCGCGCTCGCAAAGCTCGCCCAGTTCCCTGTAGGTAGGCGCGATTCCATATTGTTCCATGAAGCCATCCAGATGGTACCAGACGCGCTGCGTTGGCACGGGCAGGGACGCGTGCGTGAGCAAGGCCCGTGCATGGCCCATGGGAGAATTCTCCGGCAAAAAGGATTGCGCCGGCAGGTCCATCGGCAGCATGCTGCTCGCAGGGACGCTGTCCGGCAGGGGATAGCGCAACAGCAGACGAATGGCGCGGCGGTTGCCGGCGAAGCGCTTGACGATCCCTTCCTGTTCGAGGCGGTGCAGATGGGCGCTGACCCAGCCCAGGGAACAGCCGCTGCGACCGGCAAGGTACCGGTAGGAAGGCGCGATGCCCCTGGAATCCATGTAATGGTCCAGCTGTAGCCACATGTGGCGCGTAACCCTGGGCAGGCGGGCCATGGCATTGACGGCCAGCCGTTCCTGAAGTTCTGTGTTTTCTTTCACCAGGCACCTGTGACGAAAGCGGGGAATCTAGTGTAGGCGAGGAAGGGGTGTCCCACGCTGACGTGAGTATCGGTAACAGGGTGTGAATGGTGATTTTATGACAAATGGTCAGCCAGGACTTGCCCGTGCAAATACGTAAAGAAAGTGGGAAACGCCTCACCGACCAGGTTGCGAATCAAATAGTACGTGCGATTCTCCATCGCCCTTGACCAGTCATAGAAGCGAGGGACGGTCTGCAAGTCGGCACACTCCAGGATGCTGAGCACCCTGTTCTCCCAGGGATGAATCTTGAAATCACTTCCGATGTGACTTGAGTTTGTGGTGATCGTATATGCGGGTCTTCCAGGGCTCATGCGACGGTAACTGGACTTGAAACCTTT
>JAGWBD010000160.1 GCA_021296065.1 Anaerolineae bacterium | reverse complement strand
AAGGTTACCTGCGCATGCGCTACAGGGAAGGCCAGCCCAGCGGCTTCAACCAGGCATCCGAGATATTCAGTATACGCAACTGGGCGCGCAGCGATCATCAGGCCGATGATCTGTTGTCGCACGCCGACAACATTGCGAATTCCTTCACCCGTCTTTGGTCAGCGTTTGCCGGCGCAGTGCGAACAGGCAGCCCTCTCCTCGCCAGCGGAACGGTCGGCGCCCGCGCACTGGAGGTCGCGCTCGGCGCTTACCTGTCTGGCGTAACCGGCCGCGTGGTGGAGTTGCCGTTGGAAGTAGACCATCCGGTCTTCCTTCAGGGTATTGACGGTCTGACGCATTGCGCAGTCTGGCCACGTAGCCGCACAGCGCGCAGCGGCATCTTCGGGCTGCGCGGCCTGGACTAGATATCGGCCAGCGCGTTAAGCGTCTCCGCCAGGATGCGCACCACCTCAAGTCCACTTGCCGGACCGTCGCACACCAGCGTGACGTATTGCTCGCCCAGGGTCAGAGTTGCAGTGCCGGGGATGATGCCATTGTCTGCCTCAACCGGATCCCAGGCAAGCGCAGCAGTTTCCGAATCAAACAACGCCATGTAGAGAGTCAGTCTCAGGTTACCAGCACGCCAGGGCAGGCTCACTGCCGCGCCGTCGCTGACGTTAAGCAGCGACCGGGCGCCCTTTTCCCAGACCACGTCCCCCACCGATACCTGCTGCGGCAAGGCGTCCAGCAACTGCGCAATCGAGCGGTCCTCGACTTCTCCGGCTTCGGCCGCCGCCGCCACGCTCGAAAGCGTCTCTTCGACGATCTTGATGGCCTGACGCGAGAGCGCGGGCAAGGGGTTACCGGCGGTGCCGGAAAACTGTTCGATCCCGACCTCGATGAAATAGTTGTCAATCGAAAAGATCGCATTGGAGCCGTAGAGGCCGCTGCCAAAGAGATTCGGCAGGGGGAATTCCTCGTTTATTTCGCCATTTTCCAGCACAGTTCGCAGGTCCTTGACGAATTCGTAATAGACCAGCGCGTCTTCCTGCGTGTCAAAGACTCCAAAGGTAAAGTTGGCCTTGCCTCCTTGACGTTCGATCAGGTAGAGGCGCTTTGCAGTTCCGTTCTGGACGTTGCGCACGCGGCCGACGTCCCGCTCGGGGTCGCGCCGCCACTGAATGCCACCGGCCGGCACTTGTTCCGGCACATTTTCGACAAACACGTCGACCAGTGGCGTTTCGGCCACTTCCGTCGGAGCGGGCGTAAGCGTCGGAATCGAGGTCGCCTCAGGGATGGGTGTGGACGTTGGCACCGGCGTGGGCGTCGCCGTCGGCGTGACGTCAAGGTCTTCCGGCGCGCATGCCGCCAGCAAAACGGCCAGCAAACAGACCAGAAGTGTGGGGTGTTGGTAAGTTCGCATGACTAGTCATCCGCCGCTTCAGGATCAAAAAGCCGCAGGCGTTCCGGCACCACGCCAGACATAACCATGGTCGCCACTTCCTCCTCGCTGACATCAGCCTTGGTGAAATCACCGAGCTTGCGGCCGCGGCTGATAATTGTGAAGCGGTCGGCAACAGCGTGTACCTGGCTGATGTTATGCGTGATGAAAATGACGCTCATGCCGCGTTCCTTGGCGGCATGCGTGTATTCCAGCACCTTGCGCGTCTCACCCACGGACAGCGCCGATGTGGGCTCGTCAAGGATGAGGAGTTTCTTGCCGAAATAGACCGCCCGTCCGATGGCAATGGACTGCCGTTCGCCTCCCGACATGCTGCCCACGACCTCGTTGGCATCACGGATGTGAATACCGACGTCCTCCAGGGCGGCAGCGGACTCACGGGCCATTTGTTCCTGGTCCATCAACTTGATCGGACCGAAACTGCGCGTCGGTTCCTGACCGAGCCAGAAATTCCTCGCAATACTCATGAGCGGCACCAGCGCCAGGTCCTGGTAGACCGTCTCTATAGCCAGTTCCCGGGCGCGATGCGGCGAATCGATGTAAACCGATTCACCTTCAAAGACGATCTCGCCGCTGGTCGGCGTATGGAAACCGGTCAAAACCTTGATCAACGTGGACTTGCCGGCGCCATTGTCGCCCAGCAAGCCGACAATCTCCTGACGGTCCACGTGGAAATCGATGCCACGCAGGGCTCGCACGCTGCCGAAATACTTGTGAATGTCCCGCATTTCCAGCAGGTTATCCCCGTTGTTTTGCATGCTGTTCATGTCAATTACCTCAGGTGGATTGTCGTCGCACAAGCGTGTTCAGCACCACGGCCAGGATGGTAATGGCGCCCACAACACCCCGGAACAGACGGGCATTCATGCCGATGATCACCAGCCCGGTTGCCAGCATGCCAACGATCAGCGCGCCCAACAGCGTGCCGATGACACTGCCATAGCCGCCACTCAGCAATGCGCCGCCGATCACCGTCATGGCGATGACTTCCAGTTCCCAGCCATCACCCTTCAGCGGGTCCACGCCGGGGTTGCGGGTGACTTCAAGAATGCTGGTCACGCCAACCAGCAGGGCGACCAGCATGAAGTTCAATACCTTGATCCGGTTGACGTTGACACCTTGAGCACGCGCCGCGCCCGGATTGCCGCCCACGGCGAAGACGGAATTGCCGTAGCTGGACTGGGTCAGCACGACCTGGAACAGGATGACCAGCAGCAGCCACCAGATAATGGAATTGCGGAAGTTGGCGCCAGGCGGAATGAGAATGCTGAACAGTCCGCCAGTCACCTTTTCAAAGCTGAAACCCCAGCGGCCGATGACAAGGTCAAAGAACCCGACCTGTATCAACTCGCCTCCGCTGCCTACATGAAAGGCGACAATCATCACCAGCCAGAGGGAAAGGACCAGCAGGAAGAGCGCGGTGACCAGCAGAACAAATCCCGCCAG
>JAGWBD010000049.1 GCA_021296065.1 Anaerolineae bacterium | reverse complement strand
CCTCAGGCATTCACGCTCCACACAAAGGCCAGTTCAATCCCCTTCTCTCGTCCCCCGGGACGTGAGCCCTTCCCAGGCAGATCCCATAGCTAAAACCCCTCTCCCTTAGGGAGAGGGGTTTGGGGTGAGGGCAAGCCTGAACCCCCTCCCTCAAGCATTCACGCTCCACACACAGGCCACGATCACAGCCACATTCCAGGATGAGCGTTAACCGGTCCTGCGCTACAATGGCGGCCCTGTGATCAGACCTGTCAAAGGAAATCCGTCATGGTTGACTCACCCGCTGTCAATGGCCGTGCGCTGAACCGCAACAGCCGCACCCTGGTCGGAGGTGTCAGCCGCGCCGGCGCGCGCGCCATGTTCAAGGCCACCGGCCTCGGCGACGAGGACCTGGAGAAGCCGCTGATCGCCATCGCCAACACCTGGACCGAGGTCGGCCCCTGCAACATTCATTTGCGGCGCCTGGCGACGAAGGTCAAGGAGGGCATCCGCGCGGCCGGCGGTACGCCGCTGGAATTCAACACCGTCACCATCAACGACGGCATCACCATGGGCACCGAGGGCATGAAAGCCTCGCTCATCAGCCGCGAGATGATCGCCGATTCGATCGAGCTGGTCACGCGCGCCAACTACTTCGACGGCATCGTCGCCCTCTGCTCCTGCGACAAGACCATCCCCGGCACCATCATGGGCCTGATCCGCCTCAACATCCCCGGCCTGGTGCTTTACGGCGGCACCATTCTGCCCGGCAATCTGGACGGCGAGTCGCAGGACATCGTCAGCGTCTACGAGGCCATCGGCGCCTACAGCGCGGGCAAGATCCCGGCGGAGCGGCTGAAACAGGTCGAGGACGTGGCCTGTCCCGGCCCCGGCGCCTGTGGCGGGCAATACACCGCCAATACCATGGCCAACCTCTCGCAGATTCTCGGCCTCTGCCCGATGGGTTTCGCCGACATCCCGGCCGTCGACGAAGAGAAGGACGAAGTCGCGCGTCAGGCGGGCGAGATCGTTATGCGCCTCGTGGCCGAGGACCTGCGGCCGGAGCAGCTGGTGACGCGCAAGAGTCTCGAGAACTGCATCGCCGCCTCGACCTCGACGGTGGGCAGCACCAACAGCATCCTGCACACCCTGGCCTTCGCGCGCGAGGCCGGCATCGAGTTCACGCTCGACGACATCGAGGCCATCAGCAGGCGCACGCCGGTCATCGCCGACATGCGCCCCACCGGCCGCTACGTCGCGCTGGACATGTACCGCGCCGGCGGCCTGCGTCTGCTGGCGCAGCGACTGATCGACGGCGGCCTGATCGACGGCGGCACGCCGACGGTCACCGGCCGTACGCTGGGCGCGGAAGCGGCCGAGGCGCAGGAGGCGCCGGGTCAGGAGGTCATCGTGTCGCTGGACAAGCCGCTGAAGGCGAGCGGCGGCCTTACGGTATTGCGCGGCAACCTCGCGCCCGACGGCGCGGCGGTCAAGCTCAAGGGCATCGAACCCATGCGCCATCGCGGTCCGGCGCGGGTCTTCGACAGCGAGGAAGACGCCTTCGTGGCCATCGACAACCAGCAGATAAGGCCAGGCGACGTGGTGGTCATCCGCTACGAGGGACCGGTGGGCGGCCCGGGCATGCGCGAAATGCTGCAGACGACAGCCGCGCTGGTGGGACAGGGCCTGGGGCAGGACGTGATGATGGTCACCGACGGGCGCTTCAGCGGCGGCACGCGCGGCCTGATGATCGGCCACGTGGCGCCGGAGGCCATGCTGGGCGGGCCGCTGGGCCTGCTGCAGGAGGGCGACATTATCTCGGTGGACGTGGAGGCGCGCAGCATCGACGTCGAGCTGGACGATGCGGAACTGACGCGGCGGCGGGCGGCGTGGCGGGCGCCGGCGCCGCACTACACGACCGGCGTGATGGCCAAGTACGCGCGTACGGCGTCCCAGGCCGACGACGGCGCGGCGACAAACATCGTGCCTGTGAAGGCGTAGAGTGGATTGGTGTCAGAGGGTGGAATGAGGTTTCACCCTGCCCGCAAGCGTTACCAGATTGTTGTCACGTAGTCGGAATCAATGATTTTGGGGTCATTGGTCACCAGTGGCACGCGCAACAGACGGGGGTGACCGAGGTTCACGTAAGCTCGGTCACTCGTCGGCAAGGAGTTCGTCAAGTTCCGCTTCCCATTCCGTCTGGATTTCCCTCAGGGTTTGCCTGAGTTCCTCGTCACTGTAACTCACGCCAGGTTTGGCGTAACGATTGGCCAGGCTGACGGGATTCTCGAAAGCGCCTGAGGCAACACGCCTGGCATGCTCTACCTCGATTTCAATCCGTTTTGGATGCAGGCCCCGTTCGTCCCATTGGCGGGGCCCGTCAGGGGACAGGCGCCCGATCATGCGGAGCCACAGGTCAAGGCCGTCAACCAGGCCATGCAGGGCGTAGCGCAGGAAGGCGGGCAGGCCGTCCCTGCCCTGGCTGGAACGCTAGAGCCGGCGATAATACGCCGGCCTTGTGCAGTAGTAGTGCGGGCTCAACAGATTGGCTGCAGATTGCGGCAGTTCGGCCTGGCACAGAAGACGGGACTCAAGCAGGCGCGCCGTGCGGCCGTTGCAATCGGCAAAGGGGCGAATCCAGGCGATGTAAACGTGGGCGATGATGGCCTTGAGTACGCCGGCCTGTTTGGCGTTTCTACTTCCTGGCCGAAGTGCTCCTGGGCCCGGGGCAAGAGAAGTCGGCCAGTCAATTGCGCCCGCACCTGGGACTCACTCAGCGGATTGTTTTCAATTGCTGCGCTTGCCTGGACGGCCCTGACCAGAGAGACCAGTTGCATTTCCCGCGTTGTCGCCGGTCCCAGGGCAATGCCTTCAATGTGAGAACTCTTCGCCCGGGTTTGATCCAGCAGCGACCAGATTGATGCATCCAGACTGCCCGGGTCGAGTTCGAAGTTAATCCATGGATGAGTCCGCTGGCAGGTCCGCACTTTCACCTCCGCAAAAATCGCGGATGAGTTCGGCCAGTGTAGCCCTAATCATTTCCACCATGCCGGGTCAAGGTTATCCGGCTGGCATCACTCCACCCCCAGGCCGCACAACTCGGCGCTGAGCGACCACAGACGCTGCGCCGCGGCATCGTCCTGCGCCGCCGCCGAGGGCTCGCGCAGCCGACGCCGGTCGTAGTAGCCGCCGCTCCGGCCCGCCATTTCGTCAGCCGTCGCCAACCAGACCAGCGTGTCCGCGCCCTGCTCGGGGGTCTTCATGAATATCGGCGCGAGGGCCCCGATCACCCGACCTCCGATGCCTTCGATATTTTGGAAAAGTCCTGTGTTGACCGCGCCAGGGTGCATGGCGTTGACCGTGACGCCCGTGCCGTCCAGACGCCGCGCCAGTTCGCGCGTGAAAAGGATGTTGGCCAGCTTGCTCTGGCTGTAGGCAGAGAAGCCGAACATGGTCCAGCGTTTGCGCCCGTCGAGGTTATCAAAGTCGAATGTCTTCAGTTGCCGGTGTGCCTCGGAAGAGACGTTCACGATGCGCGCCGGCGCGCTGGCCTGCAGCATGTCCAGCAGCAGACGAGTCAGCAGGTAGTAGGCCATGTGGTTGACGGCGAAGCTGCGCTCGAGGCCGTCGGCAGTGTCGGCGCGCTCGCGGAAGGAGGCGCCGGCGTTGTTGAGCAGCATGTCCAGCCGGTCGTGTTTACTGCGGAACCCGTCGGCCAGGCGCCGCACGTCGGCCTGGGTGGAGAGGTCCGCCAGCAGGCCGCTGACCGTCTCGCTGCCGCCTTCCGCGCGGATCATGGCGAGCGTGTCGTCCAGGCGCTGCTGACTGCGCCCGGCCACGGCGACCGTCGCGCCCCGCCTGGCCAGGTCCAGCGCCGCCGCCCGGCCGATGCCGTTGGTCGCGCCGGTGATCAGGATCACCTTGCCCTGCATGTCGCTCATGGTCTGCTCCCGTATCTTCAGCGAGACAGCATAGCAGAGCCGACGGGCAAGAGTAGTGGTGGCTGCCTCGCGCTGCCGTCCGCACGCGGCTGGCGTGGATGGTGCGGACGCGGACAGCCATGCAGGGCGCGGGCCCGCGCGCCCTTCTCCGTGAGGCAGGCGCGACGGGCCGGCGTCCGTTGTCAGGGATGCGCGCTCAGGCGAAAGTCAGCGCCGTCCCGCTGCGCTGCTGCGCGTGCCAGGCCAGCGCCAGCGCCATCACCAGGTCGTCATGCAGGCCCGGCGGCGCGCCGTAGCGGTAACTGCCATCCGGTCGCCGCTGCAGCGTGTAGTTGGCCAGTTCGTTCAGCAGGTCCTCATGCGGCAACAGCGCCAGTTGACCGCTCTCAATCGCCAGCGCCAGGGCCTCGATCAGCGCGCGCTTGGCCGGCGCGGTGGTCTGGAAGCCGGTCACCGGCAGACCCGCCTGCTGCAGCGCCTCAATGTTGGGCTCGCCCATGCTGTTGCTCTCGGCGACGATGCGCGTCAGGTTCCAGCGCGCGTGCAAGGCCTGCAGGCGTGCGCGTTGCCGCGCCCAGCCCAGCTGACGGAAGCGGTCCAGCGCCACCACCGCCCGCTGCTCGCCATCCAGAATGACGATCGCCGTGTAATCGCGCGCGCGGCCCCAGTCCACGCCCGCCACGTACTGGCCCTGGGCCTGCGGTTGCGCGCCCGTGGCCGCCCTGGCCGCCCGGTGCAGGTTGTCGAACACCTGGCCGCTGTCGCCGAGGAATTCGGCCAGGTACTCCTCGCGGAAGACGCGCTCTGGCGTCGTGCGGCGGATCACCGCCAGTTCGGCCTCGTCCACCAGCGGGTTGTCGCTGGAGGTGAAGCGGAAGGACTGCCACTGCGCCTGCGCCTGCTCGCGGCCCAGTTGATAGAGCTGCCAGAACCAGTTGCGCCCGTTGGGGCTGCTCAGAAACAGGGCGCCGCCGCGTCGCTCCAGCAGCATCGGCCGTACGACTTCCGGCCAGACGCGTTCATCCATGAAGGCCGCCTCGTCCAGCACCGCGAAGTCCAGTCCGGCGCCGCGCAAATGGTCGGCGTGGTGCGTGCTGCGGATGGCCAGCAGGGCGTTGCCGGGCAGGTCGATGCGCTGCGCGGCCTCGCTCACCCGCGCCTCGGGCAGCGGCGCCAGGGTCTGCTTCAGGTCGCGCCAGACCTGGTCGGCCATTTGCAGCGTCGGCGCCAGCCACCAGCAACGCGCGCCCTGCAGGAAGCGACAGACGAGCGCCAGCTTGCCCAGCTCGGTCTTGCCGAAACGCCGGCCGCAGGCCACCACGCTATAGCGCGCCGGGCTGGCCAGAATCTGCCTTTGCCCAGGGTGGGGCTTCATAAGCCGCACCGTCCTCACCCTGGAATTCGACGCGTACAAGCACTTCCTCCTGCCGCGGCAACAGCGCCATGATCTTCAGAATCTTGTCCAGCAACTGGTTCAGCGCCGTGGCCCGTTGCCCCAGCGGCGCGTCGTCGATGACCTCCTGCAGCGAGCCGGCGAGCTGGCGTGCGTCCTCGAGCATGTTGACCAGCACCAGACGTTCCAGTTGCTGCTGTGCGTCGCCGGATGGCGCTGCCTGTGGCGCGGCGGCGCTTCGTGGCGGCGCGGCGTCCCGCCTGCTGTCCTTCCCTACCTCACGCGCCCAGCGCCGCAGTGTGGTTTCTGATATCCCGGTTGCTGCGCTGGCCTTGCGGAAGTTGCCCTCCTGCGCTGCCAGGCAGGCCAGGGTCGCGCGCCGCGTTTCCGCGTCGTATGGCATGCTGCCCCCGCGATACTCCTGACTTTCCCGCTTTGTCCCTGACGGGACCTTCATCGACCGACAAAACCGGGAGGGGCGCTGGCGCCCGCTCCCGGTACGCTGACCGGCAGACTCACCATCCGGCTGAAGGCGGTTCGGCAGTGGCTGTCGCGTGGGCTTGGCCGACCGCGCTGCGCGGTTCAGTGTCGGGTCAGGGCGCCGCCTTCACATTTTCAGCGATCGTGCTGCAGGTCGAGCAGCGCGATGCTGCGCGGCTTGTTCAGCTCGCGCGAGATGCGGCCGGCGGCGCAGAGCCTGTCGAGGTAACGCACGACGGTCGTCGTGCTCATGTAACAGGCCATGGCGATTTCACGCAGGGTGGGGGAGAAACCGTGTTCGGCGATGAAGCGCTGGATGAAGTTGTAGACGTCGTTGCTGCTGTCGATGTCGGACATTCCCTGTGCCTTCTCCTGCGAACTGTGAAGGGATACTAGCACAGTATAGAACATTTGTTCGTGACGCGTGTACCCATCCGCACGGGCCTGGGCTGCGGGAACTGGCGGCAGCTAGCCCTGGTGGGAAGAGCTGGAGCGACGCCGCGCCCGCCACCGGCACCAGATGGCCAGCAGGGCGCTGGCCGAAAACAGGAAGAGCAGGGGGTCGGTCGGCGTACGGTAACGCGTGCCCGGGTGGTAGACGACGTACACCAGAGTCATGGAGAGCAGCGCCAGCCAGAGCAGGGACAGTTCGCGCCAGCGCCGCCGTGTGATGATCAGACCGGCCAGTGCCAGCAGCAGCAGGCCGCCGAAGGCGTAGCGATGGACGACGCGGAAGAGCCGGGCCGCGGCCGATTCATCGTAGACCCGCGTGGGGTCGTCGGCGCCGATCGTCGTGATGGCGATGACGCCGGCCTCGCATTCCTCAACGACGTTTTCGCCCGCAGTGCTGACGGGCGGGTTGCGGGATGGCTGGATATCGACACTCCAGTGGACGATGAATTTGGTCCACAGCAGTTCTGGAATGCGGGCGGGGTTGTTGCGCAACCAGTCGAGGGACACCTGCATCGCAAGGGCGTCCCGCTGCACCAGTGAAGTTATCTCCCGTCCGGCAGCGAAGTTCTCATGCTGCCATTGCGTGTCATAGCCGGCGCGCAGGTAGGGCAATGTGCAGGGATTGTTGCCCTGCCAGAAGTTACGCCCCCCGTGCAGGGCGATGAAGACCGGCTGGCCATAAATGCCCGCGCTGCGCGCAATCCAGGGCAGCAGCAGGGCCATGCCCAGCAGAATCACGGGTAGCAGGCGCAGCGCGCTGCCGCGCCAGCCGTGGCGCAGGGCCAGCCACAGACCGGCAAAGGGCAGCAGCACGACGATGTTCGGCCGCAACAGCAGCAGCAGGCACAGGGACACGCCGCCGGCCGTCAACAACAGCGCAAGGTGACGCCTGTCCCTTCCGCTCGCGTCATTCAGTTGCAGCAGCAGCCAGAGCAGCAGATACATCCCGCTGATATAGAGGGAGGTATCGATCATCGTCAGGCTTTGAAAGAGCAGATAAGGGTAAAGAGCGTGCAGGGCCGCCCCGATCAGGGCGACGCGCGGCTCTTCTGGCCACAGACGCCGTCCGATCCGGTAAAGCAGGGCGATGGAGGCCGTGTCCAGCAGGGCCTGGGCGACCACCAGTTGCAGCGCGCCGCGGCTCAGGACGGCGTAGACGGCCGCCAGAAAGACGCTGTAGAGCGGCGGCAATACGCCGTCCGGCTCGCCTGGCTCGAAACCATACACGCCGGTCTGCAACAGGTTTTGCGCGTAGACGTCGTGCGTCCCGATCCCCTGAATGACGCCCGTGCGCTCGAAGGCGAAGACTTCCGGCAGGGCCAGCAGGGCCGCCAGGCGCAGCGCGATCGCCAGCAACACGATGATCATGAGCGGGTGACGGCGGATTAACTCAGGTGTGGCTTGCATGGCGTCAGATGGTGGTCCCTGTTGTGCATTCCGATCCGCGCAGCATACAGCGGAACGGGCCGGAATTCACAGCCGCGCCTGCCGTCGCAAATCAGAATGTTCTGTCACTGTGTTATGCTGCCCTGCGTGAGAGATGCAATGAACCCCAAAGCCCTGCTCGAACAGCACGGCATTCACCCCAGACGCGCGCTGGGCCAGAACTTTCTGCATGACCCCGGCGCACTGCGGAAAATCGTCGCTGCCGCCGACATCGCGCCACACGAAACCGTGCTGGAAATCGGCGCCGGCACCGGCACCCTGACCGGGGCCCTGCTGGCCAGCGGCGCCAAAGTCATCGCCGTCGAGACCGACGCGCGTTTGCTGCAGCTTCTGCCGGACACGCCGCAACTGCGCTTGCTGCACGCCGATTTTCTTGATCTTGACCTGGCGGAACTGTTGACGCCGCGCCCCTGGCTCTGCGTCGCCAACCTGCCGTACTATATCACCGGCGCCATCCTGCGCCATTTGCTGCAGTGTCGGCACAAGCCGCGTTGCCTCGTGCTCACCCTGCAACAGGAAGTTGCGGAGCGCCTCGTGGCCGGCCCCGGCGACCTGGGCCTGCTGGCGGTCAGTGTGCAATTTTACGGCCACCCGCGTATCGTGGGTCGCCTGCGACCTGCGGCTTTCTGGCCGCGGCCGGAAGTCGACAGCGCCGTCATACGCATAGACGTGCATCCGCAGCCCCTGCAGAACGTCCCCGACGAAGCGACTTTCTTCCGCGTGCTGCGCGCCGGTTTCAGTCAAAGGCGCAAGCAATTGCGCAACGCCCTGGGTAGTGGCCTGGGGATACGCGCCAGCGCCGCCGCCGACCTGCTGGACGCCGCCGGCATTGACCCGCGCCGCCGCGCCCAGACCCTGGCGCTGGAAGAGTGGGCCGCGCTGGCTCGCGCCCTGCGCGACGCCTGAAGGCGACTTTGGCGGCAGGGCCGGCGTATACTCTCTAAAGGTTGTCCGCTTCCACCGGAAGGCTGACGGGCATGCAAACCGGCTTGCCGCCCTCGCAGTCGAAACAGGGATAAACAGATGACGCGCTTCCTTGTCGGCCTGTTCCTGATCGTCGCCGGTGCCACAGCGCTGCTGGAGGGCAACGGGAGTCTCACTTCCCTGCTGCTGCTGGGGCTTGGCATCAAGCTGCTGGCCGATCACCGCTCACGGCGGGAAGACCAGAAAGCCGCCGGCTCTGCCGCTTCACGCAACAGGCCATCCAGGCGCGCGTCACGTCGCAGGGGCCGGCGCCAAACACAGGGCCACGCGGACCTCGCCGTGCGTAACGCCGGCCACAACCCGGCCACCATGGCCCTGCGCGTCGATGACCTTGGCGTCTTCGCCCTCTGCCACGAACGGGACACACTGGTGCACCGCGTGCAACCCGTGCGCGATGACGTCGATTACATCCAGCCCTGGGTCGCGCTACGTCTGCCCAGGGCCGCCACAGGCACGATTGGCTTCGAAATTCGCGATATGGACGACCGGCTGCACTTCCGCCACGACCGCAGCCTGCAGCTGGACGCCGGCGAAAACCTCGTCAGCCCCGCCGCCCGCATGCCCGTCCATGATGCGCTGCTCACCGAAGGCGACTGGCAACTCTGCGTCTATGCCGATGGCAGGTTGCTGGCAGCGCACAGCTTCTTTTGGGTGGAGGCGGAAGCTGACGAGGAGGAAAGCCGCCCACGGGTCCATCTGCAGGAAGACGGGGAAATGAACGACGACCTGCGCCAGGCATTCGAGGCCAGCAGCCGACAGGAGGAGGTCAGCCTCGACGAACTGCTGGAATTCCAGGGTCGCCGGACCTGAGCAGGGCCGGCCTCGCAACACCCCGGAAGCAGCCGGGCGGCCCTGCCCCTGTCAGTTACGGTACAGGCTCCCTTTGACGTATACTCCCCGCAGTGTCCGCAGCAAGGAGGCGCCTGTGCGCCTGCGGCAACAGAATCTCCCCTGGCTGGTCGTCACCGGCGCCACACTGGGCCTTGCCCTGCTGCCTGGCACGGCGGGCGCGACCCTGGGCGCGGCGCTGCTGGCCTGCGGCGCGCTGGCGTTGATCACGTCACTGTCCTTCAAACCTGGCGTCCTCGACGCCGGCCGCCTGCGTGAGTCCCTGTCGGCCGTGACGCGGCGAGACAGGTCGGCCGATGCTCAGGCGGAAGTCAGCGAGGCGGCGCGCGTCGCCAGCGAACGCGCGCGACTTCTGTCAGGCAGCGGCCTGACGCCGGGCCTGACGCTGCTGGACATCGGGCTGATCGGTTCCCGCCTCGGCCCGGAGGGCATGACCATGCGCAAGGGCCTGCGCTTCTCCGGCGACGATGACGGCCTGCGCCCCTACCTTTGTCTGCTGGTGCCGGAACACGAGGCGGAGCGCAACGCGCAACTGCGCTTCGAGCTCCGCGATCAGCGCGGCGCGGCCCGTTTCGTCCACGAACAGGAAATATGGCTGCGCGCCGGCAAACGCGACGTGCTTTCCGAGAATCACCTGCCGCTGGCGGCCGAGCCGGACCTGCCGCGCAGCAGTGGCGACTGGGAATTGCGCGTCAGCCTGGATGCCACGCCGATCGGCATGCTGACCTTTACCATGACCCCTTCGCTGCGTCAGCGGGCCGCGGAACTGAAAGAGCGCCAGGGCCGACTCGCCGGCCCGCAAGAGCCGCCCACGCTTGAAGAACTCATGCAGGAGCCGCGTCAGCCGGAATAGACGACCATCACGCCCGGCAGTTGATGGCGATCGCGAATCCGGCTAAACCGGGATGGCGTGTTTTGGCGGGAGGGCGCCGGAATACCTGACTCTTTCATCGTTCTTGCGACGACGTTGGCCGAATCGATTTAGATCAATGCCGTACCAGGCCAGCACATTGATCAGCAACAGCGAGGCGCCGACCTCGTCCAGGTTGCCGACCAGCGGCAGGTTGTCCGGCAGCAGCTCGAGGAATCCGGCCGTCGGGTTGATCATGTAAAGCGCGGCCAACACACCGGTGAACGGGACCAGCAATCGCGTCAACAAATTGCGCCGCGTGCTGCCGAGGGTGTTGCCCCGGTAGCCTGGCTGAAAACCGTACCAGGCCAGCACATTGGTCAGCAGCAGCGTGGCCGTGGCTTCATCCAGATTGCCCACACCCGGCAGGTTGTCGGGTACCAGTTCGAGGAGGCCGGCTGTCGGGTTGAGCACATACAGCAGCGCCAGGGCGCCAAAGCCCAGGGCCAGCAGGTGGTGCAAAAGGGAACGTCTGTCGCGTGGCTTGTCCTGGTTCATGTCTTGTCGCCTTCCTGAGCCGTCAGACGGGAGCGCGGGCCTCAGTCGATGTGCGCACAGACCTGATCGGTGAATTCCTGCGTCGACAAGGCATCGTCGCTGTGGATGTCGCCGGTGTGTTCACCCTTGCGCAACGTTTCATAAACCGCCTTTTCGACGCGGTCGGCATCCTCCGCCCGTTGCCAGTGATGCCGCAACAACAGCGCCACGCTGAGGATGCTGGCCGTCGGGTTGGCGATGCCGCGCCCGGCGATATCCGGCGCGGTGCCATGCACCGGCTCGGCAATGGCCACGTCCTCCCCCACACTGAGCGAGGGCGCCATGCCCAGCCCGCCGCCCCAGGCGGCCGCCATGTCTGACAAAATGTCACCATAGAGGTTTGGCGCCAGCACCACGTCGAAACGCATCGGTTCCTTCACCATCCAGTAGGCCGCGGTATCCACCAGCAACTCATCGGTCTCGATGCTGGTGAAGTACTCACTGATCTCCAGCGCCACCTTGCGAAACAGGCCATCAGAGCGCGGCATGACGTTGGACTTGTGCACGATCGTTACCTTTTTACGGCCGGTGCGGCTGGCCAGTTCAAAAGCGAGTCGCGCCACGCGTTCGGAAGCGCCGCGGGTGATGACCTTTTGCGCCACACCGGTCTCTCCCCCGTCTTCCGTGGTCTCGTTGCCAACGTAAAGGTCTTCGGTGTTTTCGCGCACGATGACCAGGTCCACTCCGGCGCGCGCGGTCGGCACCGGCAGATAGCGCGTGGGCCGCAGGTTGGCGAAGGCCTGCAATTCGCGCCGCAGGCGCACCACCGGCGAGTAATAGTTCTCCACCGGCCACGAAGGCGAGTCCACCGCGCCGAACAGCACCGCCCGACAGCGCCTGGCCAGCGCGAGGGTCTCGTCCGGCAGGGACGTTCCCTGCTCCTGAAAACAGGACCAGCCGCCGGCCGCCGGCCGCAACTGAATATCCGGCGCCACGTGTTGCAGCACCTGCAGTGTCGCCGGAATTACTTCATGGCCGACGCCGTCGCCCTCAACTACGCAAAGTTCCGTCATTCTGAAGCCCCCCAGGCCGCCTTGTTTGTAGCCCGCTCCAGCAACTGCGGGTCGCCGAAACTGTGTTCCATGAAAATGGACTGACTGTCGATTTTGAGGTCATCCGGGCCGGGCTGGATTCGAGTGTAGAGTCCGTCCGTCCCAAGACTCCAGCCGTTGCAGTTGTCGGCCATTGAGGTGGCCAGCATGGCCAGCACGCTTTCCTGATGGGCGGCCTGCAACAGCGGGAATACCACTTCCACGCGATTGTAAAGGTTGCGGCGCATCAGGTCCGCGCTGCCCAGGTAGACGCGTTGCGCCGCTGGCGCGTTGCGGAAGTAATAGATGCGGCTGTGTTCCAGGAAACGGCCCACAATGCTGTGCACGCGGATGTTTTCGCTGATGCCAGGCAGGCCGGGCACCAGACAGCACAGACCGCGC
This sequence comes from Anaerolineae bacterium, assembly GCA_021296065.1. Classification (GTDB taxonomy): domain Bacteria; phylum Chloroflexota; class Anaerolineae; order Aggregatilineales; family Phototrophicaceae; genus JAGWBD01. The sequence goes on along the minus strand of JAGWBD010000049.1, from coordinate 2,754 downwards.
ACCAGCAGGTCGACCTGTACGCCGGCCTGTGAGGCCTGATACAGCTTGCGGATCACGACGTCTTCTTCCAGCTGGTTCATCTTGAAGATGACGCGCGACGGCCGGCCGTCCCGTGCCGCCGCAATTTCCCCGTCCAGCAGCACAAGCAGGCGGTCCCGCAAGTATTCCGGCGCCACCAGCAGACGCCGGTACTGTGTCCCCGGTGCATAGCCGGTCAGGCGGTTGAAGAGGTTAAGGGCGTCGGTGCCCAGCGTCGAATCGCTACTGAGCAACCCCAGGTCGGTGTAAAGGCGCGCCGTGGCCGCGTTGTAGTTGCCCGTGCCCAGGTGCACGTATCGTCGAACACCGTTTTCCTCACGACGCACCACCAGTGTGACCTTGGCATGCGTCTTCAGCGGCAACTCCTCCACGCCATAGGTCACGTGCACGCCCTTGCGTTCGAGCATGCGGGCCCACTCGATGTTGTTTTCCTCGTCGAAGCGAGCCTTGAGTTCCACCAGCACGGTGACCTGCTTGTCATTCTCGCGCGCCTCGGCCAGGGCATGCACCACCGGCGAGTTCGACCCCACCCGGTACAGCGTGGTCTTGATGGCCAGCACCTGCGGGTCGCTCGCCGCGCTGCGGAAAAACTCCTCGACCGGCAGGAAGGAATCGTAGGGGTGGTGCAGCAGGATGTCGCCGCGCCGGATCGTGCTGAAAATGTTGTGCCCGGGCTCGGAAAATGCCGGCAGGATACGCGGCGCCCAGGGCGCATGGCGCAACTCGGGGCGGTTGACCTGCTGCAACTCCATCAGGTCTGCTGTCCCCAGCGAGCCGTCCACCTTGTAAACGTCATGCTCTGGGTCCACCTGCAATTCGCGTTCGAGGCGACGCAGGGTACGATCGTCTATTCCCATGTTCACGCTCAGGCGCACCACGTCGCCGAATTCGCGCTCGCGCAGTGTTTCCTCAACCATTGTGCTGATATTAAGAAAACGCTCCTCCAGTTCGTGCTCGTAGTCCACGTCCGTGTTGCGCGTCACACGGAAGAGCTGTCGCCCCACGACCGTCATGCCCGGAAAGAGCAGGTCGAGATTGTCCGAGATAATGTCTTCCAGCCACAGGAAGTTCTCACCGCGTCGCCGGCTTGTGCCCCGTCCCCCCGTCACCTGCCGCAGGTCCACCAGGCGCGGCAGGACGTCCGGCACCTTCAGACGTACGAACTCCGGCTCCTGCCGGTTTCCGTCGTCGCGCTGCACCCAGATGGCGAGGTTGAGGCTGAGGTTGGAGATGAAGGGAAAAGGCCGGGCGTGATCGACCGCCAGCGGAGTCAGGACCGGGAAGACCTCTTCGCTGAACCAGGCTCGCAAGGCTGAGCGCTCGGTCTCTTCCAGATCATTCGTCTGCAGGATGCGCACGCCGTTTTCGGCCAGTTCTGCCAGCACCGCGCGCAATTCCGCGCGCTGCTGCAGCATCAGGGTTGTGACGCGGCGGCGAATCTCCCGCAACAGGGGGCGTGGCTGCATGCCATCCGGGCGCTGCGTGCCCAGCCCCAACTGCATGCGGTTGTGCCAACCGGCGACCCGCACCATGTAGAATTCATCAAGATTCGTGCTGAAGATCGCCAGAAACTTCACACGTTCCAGCAGGGGCAGGTCGGAATCCTGGGCCAGCGCCAGAACGCGCCGGTTGAATTCAATCCAGCTGAGTTCGCGGTTGGTACAGGTTTCCGGAGTGAGTTCCGGCCCCTCGTTTTCAGTCATTGCGGGCGGTCAAACCTGAGAATTGCCTGGCGCATTTTAGCCTCTACCTGCCTGAAACTCAAACACCGTCGCGGAGTCCACAAGGTCCGCGCGCCTGTAGACAGCCCGCCCCTTCCCAGGCTATCATGGGTGCCGATGAGAAACAGGAAGCCATGAGGTAGCGCAGGATGCCTGTCTACACCTACCGCCGTGAGGACGGCAGCACCTTTGATATTCGTCAGCGCTTCAGTGAAGAAGCGCTTGAGGTCTGTCCTGAAACCGGGCAAAAGGTGACTCGCCTTATCCAGGCGGCCGGCATCATTTTCAGGGGCTCCGGCTTCTACGTCAACGACAGCAAGAAGTCCGCCAACGGCAAGACGGGCAAATCGGGCGAAAGTGGCAAGGAACAAAAGGGGAAAGACCAAAAGGGGAAGGACTCTCCAAAGGCGGAGAAAAAAGACGCGACTGCCCCCGCGAAAAAGGAGAAAGCTGCGGCCGGCAGCGGCGACAATCCCTGAGTCGGCGTCCATTGGCTTAACCTGAACGCCCGGCCCCGCAGGCCGGGCGTTTGTCGTTCGGGGTTTCAGGCCTGTTCCTCGTTCTTCTGCAGCGCCCGCTCCGCCAGCACAAAGGGATGGGTCGACGGTGGACGGTGTGGCGGTTCGGTAAGCACCAAACGCATCACCAGCCCGAGCGCGAGAATATCAACCAGAATGATGACAATCAGGATGCCCACGTCCGCTCCCGGGAATCAACCTCTGACAGGGCGCCAGTGTAGCATTGGCGCGCCCGCTTCGCCAGAGCTTCCCTTGTTCCGCTTATTCCGAAACTGTGCCTGGCGGCCCGCCAACGCGATCAACGGTGCTGACCACGGCGCCGTTCAGGTCGTCCTGCAGGGTGACGTGATGCACCTTGCCCTCGTTGTTTGGCCCCATCGCAAAGGTTACGTTGCCATCATCCTCGACGAATGCAGCGACGCGGCCATCCGACGTGCTGGCGATCTCGTTGCCGTTTTCGGTGTAGTCAACGTCCG
>JAGWBD010000008.1 GCA_021296065.1 Anaerolineae bacterium | reverse complement strand
GACCAGATGGTACTGGGTGTCAAGGCATTTCTTGGCGCGCTTCAATGATGGATAACCCGCTCGAACAGTCTGCCCCAAAAGACCCGCTCGACCGCGTCCACGCCTTCGCCTACGACTTGGCGTGGGGTGTCGCACATGGAATGTGGGGAACCGAGCTTAATCTCGTCAATTCAAGAAACAATCCCTTCTACAGAATCATTTCCCCTGCAAAGATTTTTGACGTACCCAGCCGTGACAGTTTTGTTAAAAAGTGGGGCGATAATCGTCCTGGCGCGGATCTGATGCTCTCATTCATGTATGCCAATTCAGTTGGCCGGAACGGAAATCTAATCGATTCTTCCTTTGTTCTGTCTCCAAAAGCCCTCATGCTTCTTGAAAAACCTGCAATTCCGCCCAAGATTTTCATCTCCTACAGGCAAAAGGAAAGCAGTGCCTTCGCCTCACTCATCGAAGCACGGCTAACACTCGCCGATCCAACTATTGGCGTGTTCATCGACAAGCAGATTGAAGGTGGTGCCAAGTGGTTGAAGCGAATCGAGAAAGAAGTGCGCCATTGCGAGCACTTCATCATTGTCTATGGTCCTGATACACCGAATTCAGGCACTATTCCATTGGAAATCGCGTGGGCCGAAGAAACCGAAAGCAACATCATTCCCGTGCTGCATAACAAGTTCACACGGAAATGCGCAGGTTATCCTGAGCAGTTCAAAGAACTCAACGACATTACGGTTGAGAAAGAAAGCGCGAAAGCGTACGAAAACGCCATTACGGAAATACTCATCGCGCTCGGCTACCCGACGCTCCAGTCCCCGAGGACGCACACAACTCGCAGGTAGATGATTACTGCTGCGTCAGCGATCCAAATGAAATGTGCTAACCCATGAATGATGACAGCACCACGAAAGAGAACACCACTCGAGACTTTCTTTCCGCAATGGTCAACGTATTGAACAATATTCAAGGCGTTCTTGGTGTTGTGCTGGCATCTGGTGCCTTAGCCACTGCAACTGGTTTTCTGGTTGTCAATTCTTTACTTCTAAAGTACGACTTCTTTGTAAGTTTTGCGATATTGCCAGCGGAGTACATCAGCGCTGGCCTAATCGTGTGGATAATTATTGCTTTGGCAGTTTTGACAAACCTTGCCTCTCTTGCATTTCTAAAGACATTTGTGTCGTTGCTCTTGATTATTTTTAATTTTATAGACCAGAGACTTAAGCACAGAGCATTCACAAGACTTTCGAATTTGCTCAAGAGATCTATTGTGCTAGTCACTGCAGATCCTCCTAAGTCTGCTGCCGAGAGTCTTGCGTCCGGCTTGCCAAAGTTTCTGTTGTTTCTTTTCAACACTGTATTGTGGAGCAGGATTGACTCATATCTTGATGACAGCAATCTCATCGATTCATTCTACCTAGACAAGTTCATCGACACTGTTCCCACCGTTGCCTCCATCTTGCTATCACTAAGTCTTGTGTGGTGGATAGTGTCACTTTTTGTTGGGAGTAGGATGGGAATAGCTTTCGGACTTGGGGTAAACGCATATTCGATTTTCCTTTCACTTGCTACTGCTGCTTTGCTGATCTTGAGTTTAGGATTTGACCTGTACCTGTATATCCCGAAGAGTTGGGGAGGTGGCTCACCTATTCCAATAAATGTATTTCTAGAAGTGGAGAACGAAGGTGTTTATTTGGGAATGGATGTGGACGAGTACGGGATGTCAGAAAACGTATGTTTGTTGGCTGAAATGTTTGATGGTTTGTTTATCTACAACCCGCGAACAAAACGGTCCATCGTTTTGTCCACCGGTTCGCAATCGGCATATATTGGTCATGCAGCAAGTGCAGAAAGAGTAAGTTGCGCTCCACCGGAATCCTCGGCGGGCACACGTGAGATCTGTTCATTGCTGCAGGCCGAAATCAATAGTGACCATGCGGCTAACATTGATGAATGCTCACAACCAAGTTCCAGTCCTTAACACCACACCCCCACGCGCTATACTCCCACCGACTTAACCATCTACCCCCAGTCGAGGCCAGACCATGTCCGTCGAGCGCATCACCCGCGTCGCGCGCCTGCGCAACATCGAGCAGTTCCGCGCGCACCTGGCGCGCATCGGCGCCGACCTGCCGCTCGCCGATGAGCTGCTGGCCGCGCCCGCCTCGCCCATGGCCCAGGCGCTGCAGACCGACCTCGGCCCCGTCGGCAACCGCTGGTGCATCCTGCCCATGGAAGGCTGGGACGGGGCGCTCGACGGCCAGCCCACGGACCTGACCCTCCGTCGCTGGCGGCGCTTCGGCCTCAGCGGCGCCAAACTCATCTGGGGCGGGGAGGCCGTCGCCGTGCGTCACGAGGGCCGCGCCAACCCCAACCAGCTGCTGCTCAACGAAGCGACCCTGCCCGCCATCGCCGGCCTGCGCCAGGCGCTCATCGAGGCCCACCTGGCGCGCTTCGGGGGCGCCGACGATCTCTGCATCGGCCTGCAACTGACCCACTCCGGCCGCTTCTGCCGCCCCGATCCCGGTCAGGGGATGCAGCCGCGCACACTCTACCGCCACCCCTTGCTGGACGCGAAGTTCGGCATCGCAGCCGATGACGAGGCCGTGCTCTTCAGCGACGACGACATCGCGCGCCTGATCGAGGACTTCGTGGCCGCCGCCCGTCTCGCGCAGCGCGCCGGCTTCACCTGGGTCGATATCAAGCACTGCCACGGCTACCTCGGCCACGAGTTTCTCAGCGCCTTCCGTCGCCCCGGTCGCTATGGCGGCAGCTTCGAAAACCGCACCCGCTTCCTGTGCGAGGTGGTCGCGGGCATCCGCAGCGAGGTACCGGGCCTCGGCATCGCGGTGCGCCTCAGCGCCTTCGACATGATTCCCTGGAAGCCCGGCGCGGACGGCGTCGGCGTCCCCGACGACTGGCCCGACGACGACCCCTGGCCGCCCGCTTTCGCGACGCATGACGCCGGCCTGCAGGAGGCCCATCGCTTTCTCTCGCTGCTGGCAGAACTGGGGATTCAGATGGTCTGCATCACGGCCGGCAGCCCCTACTACGTGCCGCACATCCAGCGGCCGGCGCTCTTCCCGCCCTCGGATGGCTACCTGCCGCCCGAGGACCCGCTGCTGGGCGTCGCGCGCCAGATTCAGGCGACGGCGCAACTCAAGGCCGCCCATCCGCGGCTGTTGTTCACCGGCTCCGGCTATTCCTATCTGCAGGAGTGGCTGCCGCAGGTGGCGCAGGCGGCGGTGCAGGCGGAGATGGTCGATTTCGTGGGGCTGGGACGCATGGCGCTGTCCTGCCCGGAACTGCCGGCGGATACCCTGGCCGGACGGCCGCTGCAGCGCAAGCTGCTCTGCCGCACCTTCAGCGACTGCACCACCGCGCCGCGCAACAATCTGGTCTCGGGCTGCTACCCACTGGACGACTTTTATCGCGACAGGCCGGAGGCGCACACTCTGGCGGCCCTCAAGCAAGAAGGTTGAGGCCTGGCACAGCGCGAACCTGCTATCGCGACAGGCCGGAAGCGAAGACTCTGGCGGCCCTCAAGCAGGAAAGCTGAGCGTCACTCCCCGTCCTCTGCCAGCGCCCATTCGACGATCACGCGCACGGTGGCGCGCTGCTGCCCGCCCTGCACCGTGATGACCGGCGGCGCTCCGCTGGCCACCTGGGGTTCGGGCGGCCCGCCCAACTCGTCGTCCATGTCCTCGTCGAAGTGACGGCGGCCGCGCTGCGGGCGCATCCAGGGCCGGCCCCAGGGGAAGAAGGGCTCCTCCTCCAGCGCGACGATGGCGCCGAGTTTCACGCCGATCTCTGCGGCCAACTGCTCGGCGTGGGCGCGGGCGTCGGCCATTGCCAGTTCGCGCGCCCGGGCCTTCAGCGCGCCAATGTCGGCGGCGTGCCAGGAGAGGCGGTCGATGGAGGTGACGCCGGCCGCGGTGCTGCCGGCCAGCACCTGCCCGACCACGCTGACGTCGCGCAGCAGCAGGGTCAGCAGATGCGTCACCTCAAAGACGGTGATGTCCGTGCGCACGTTGCCGAGGCGGTCTTCGGGGTGACTGGTCTCGAAGTTCAGGCTGCTGGTCTGAATGTCCTCGCGCGCGACGCCCAGCGCGTCGAGGCGCTCGACGAGCGCGCTGATGATCTCTTCCGCGCCGCCGAGGGCGTCCTCAAGGCTGGCGTTGACGGTCTCGACCCGCAGCCCCACGATCGCCAGGTCCGGCGCGCTGTAGATGCGGCCGAAGCCGCGCACCACCAGCGTGCCGTCCTCCTGCGACCAGGAGGCCTCGGCGGCGCGGCGTGCCTGGCGGCGACGCCAGCGGCGTCTGCCTTCCCGTTTGTGCTCCATCAGTCCTCCCGTGTGCACACAGGGTACGGGCCCGGCGACGCCGTCCTGCATGAGGAACGAGCCAGGCCCGTGCAGGTACTACGCGCGGCAGCGGCCAGCGGTTCAGTCCCGCCCGGCCGGCGTTGCGCTACTCCAGTTCCCAGGTGATCTGCAGTTGCACGCCGACGCTCAACTGGCCGGCTTCCACGGTCGCGGCGCCGCCGGAATCCGCCATCGCGGCAAACTCGAACCTTTCCGCGCGCACGTTGAAGCCGCCGCCGGATTCGTGGATCGAGAAGACGCGCCCCAGTTGCGAGCCGGTCAACGCGGCCAGCTGTTCGGCGCGATTGCGGGCGTCGGCGACGGCCCGTTCACGCGCCTGTGTCTCCAGCGCCGAGGGGTCGGACAGGCCGTAGGACAGGCGCTCGATGGAATTGGCGCCGGCCTGCACGCTGGCGCCGAGGGCCTGGCCCACCAGGTCGATGTCGCGCAGGGTCACTTCCAGCGAGTTCTGCGCCCAGTAGATGATCGTGCCGTCCTCGACGTCGCTGAAGGGATCGTAGGGCCGGTCCTGATAGAGCGAGAGCCCGCTGGTGCGGATGTCCTTGCGCTCAATGCCCAGCGCCAGCAGGGCCTCGACGATGTCGGCGGTGATCTGGTTGCTGCGGTTGAAGGCGGCCAGCACGTCCCCGTCGCTGGTCTGCACGCCGAGGTGCACCAGCGCCATGTCGGGCACGCCGGTGGCGGTCCCGCTGCCCGTGACGGTCAGCGAGCGCGCGGCCTCCTGCGCCTGCGCGGCGCCGGCCAGGGTCAGCAGCAGGAGTAGCGTGAGCAGCATGCGTTTCATGGTGTTTCCTCCATGGTCGATGTTGCGGCCGTTGCGACAGGCTTCACAGGCTGCAGGCCTTCCGCCAGCAGGTCGGCGACGTGCCGCAGGCGCTGCGGCCGTTTCTGGCGGGCAAGGCCGCCGTTAATGTGCGTCAGACAGCTGCAGTCGCCGGTGAGGAAGACGTCGGCCGGAGTCGCTTCGATGGCCTGCATCTTCTCCTGCAGCATGGCGTTGCTGATGTCAGGCAGCTTGATGGCGAAGAGGCCGCCAAAGCCGCAGCATTGCTGCGCGCCCTCCATCTCCACCAGCGTCACGCCCTCAATGCTGCCCGCCAGCGCGCGCGCCTGCGCCTGCAACCCCAGGCCGCGCAGGCCGTGACAGGCATCATGGAAGGCCACGCGCGTCGGCGCCAGGCGCGCGCCCAGGTCCTGGATGCCGAGGCCGTCGACGAGAAATTCGCTGAACTCCCAGGTGATGCTGGCGGCGCGGCGGGCGCGCTCGTGCCAGACGGGGTCGTCGGCGAAGAGTTGCGGATAGTAGTGGCGCAGCATGGCGGCGCAGCTGCCGGAAGGCGTGACGATCAGCTCGGCGTCTTCAAAGACCTGTAGGAAATGCCGCGCGACGCGGCGCGCGTCGTCATGAAAGCCGGAGTTGAAGCCGGGCTGGCCGCAGCAGGTCTGCGCCTGCGGAAAGCGCACTTCCAGACCCAGATGCTCCAGCACCTCGACGACGGCGATGCCGGTGGGCGGGTAGAGCGCGTCGATGATGCAGGTGACGAAAAGCGAGACGGGTTTGTTGCGTGGCGAGGGTCGGGCCAAATCGGCCATGGGCGGCGCCTGTGCGAAGGAGACGATGGCGTCAGTATAGCAAGGGCGCAAGCCCGAAGCATCCCCGCGGGACAGCATGGCGCCCGGAGTCAGTTTACGAAGAGCGTGGTCAGATACAGCCAGGCGTCGCCGGCGCTGCCGTCGGCGTTGATCAGCGGCAGCGGCCCCTGCTCCGCCAGCCGCAGCGGATCGTACACGCTCAGCACCAGCGGGTACTCACCGGCGGGCGCGTCACAGGGAATCGTGAGCGGGCGCACATCGAGGAACCAGAGTTGCGGCGCCCATACGGCGCTGTTGACCGTCGTCAGCTGATCATTGCTGGCGGCCAGGGCCTCGCCCGCCAGGTCCACCAGCGCCAGCTGGATGCTGTAGTCGGCGCCAGGCGGGCGGGCGGCCTGCCACCAGCTCTCAAGGCGAATGCGCTGGCAGGGCCGCACCTGCACGCTGTCGCGCAGTTCCCAATGGCCCAGGGCGAGTTCGCCGCCGAAGACCCGCTGCGGCGCGATTTCCTGCGGCAGATGACGGGTTTCGAAGTCGGCCGTGTCAAACAGGTGGTAGGTGCCGTTTTGCGGCGTCAGGCTCAGCGATAGCAACTGCAGGCCCTGCCGGTCGCCCGGGGCCAGCCAGGGCTGTGTCGGATAAAAGGGAAAGTCCGTGAGCACAAAGCCGGCCTGCGCCAGGTCGCGCGCGATGGCATGGTCGCGCAGGTAGAAACCTGGCGCGAAGCACTTGGAGTGAAAGATGGGGCAGTGATCACGCCCAAAAGTGTCGAAGATATGGGCCTGGCCGACGCCTCTGGCTTCCAGCTCCAGGCGAATGCGATTGTAGTCGTCGGTGAAGCGCGAGGCTTCGGCGAATATTTCGCGGTTTTCCGCTTCCACCAGCAGGCTGGAGCGCAGGAAGAGCGTCAGGCTTGCGGCCAGCACAAGCGCCATGAGTCGCCTGTGTCGTTGCAGCGGACGCAACAGGGCCAGCCAGAACGCCAGCGCGAGGCCCAGGGCATGCATGATCGTGTAATCATGCTCGGCAGTGAGGTTAATCATGGCGGCGATGACCAGCACACCGGCAAGGGCCGTCAGCAGCAGGGGCTCGCGCAGGGCCCGTTTCTGACGCAGGGCATGCGTCAGCGCCAGGGCCAGCACCAGCAGGAAGAGGGGCAGGCTGGCGGGAGCCGGCGCGCTGTCGCTGCCCTGGAAGCGCAGCGGCGCAAACCAGCGCAGGAAACGGTCCGCCTGCAGGGTCGCAAAGGCGTCCCAGGGGGGTATGCGGTAGTTGGAAGTGCTGAGGTTGCGGCCGCCTTCGTGGCCCAGCGGTGCGCGTCGCTGCAGACTGGCCAGGATGCTCGTCTCCTGCGGCGACACGTCACGTTGGCTCATCTCCTGCGCGACGTTGTAGCCCAGCAACAGGGCCAGCCACAAGGCGCCGGCCAGCAACATGCGCAAGGCATCATGCGCCACAATGCGGCGCAGCCGCTGTCCGGCCGACAGCCCGGGCCGCCACAGGACGGTTATTGCTGTCAGGGCCAGCCACAACCCGGGTACGGCCAGGGAAATGAAGCCGCGGCCCATACTGACCGCTGCAAGCGTGGCTGGCAGCAACCAGCGCCGATTGCCGGCCGGCGTCTGGCTGGCCCGCGCGATGCACCAGAGCAGCGCCAGCATCCCCAACATCGCCGGCTGGTCGAAGTGCAGGGCGCCGCGGAAGTAAAGCACGCCGTAACCGGCAAAGGTCAGGGTGGTGCCCGCCAGGGCCGCCGTCAGCGACGCCCCCAGGCGCCGCAACAGCAGCCAGGCAAACAGCATCGTCAGCACAAAAATGCCATGCATCAACTGGCGCGCGATGAAGACCTGTGTCCCCAGATCGTCGGACAGGCGGACAAGCGCGCCAACCAGCGCGCTGAAGAAGAAGGGGTAACGGTCGAAGTAATCGAGATGCAAGGCAGCGTCTTCTTCCACGAAGAGGCGGGCGTACCCGACAAAGCCGTTGGCGGGGGTGGCATGCACGGCAATGGCCAGACCATGCGACGTGACCCAGCCGTGGTGCCGGGCGCCGAAGCCGGTGTGGCTGAACTGGGTGCCAAAAACGATGAGGGCCAGCAGACAGAAATACGCCTGGGCCAGGAGCACGCCCGCTTTCCTCCGCCTAAACTTCCCCGTCATGTGCCGTTGCAACGCATTCAACTCCGGTTGACGAAGAGCGTCGTCAGGTACAGCCAGGTGTCGCCGGCGCTGCCGTCAGCGTTGATCTGCGGCAGCGGCCCCTGCTCCGCCAGGCGCAGGGGATCGTACACAGTCAGCACCAGCGGGTACTCGCCGGCAGGCGCGTCACAGGGGATCGTAAGCGGACGCAGGTCGGGGAACCAGGCGTTCGTTTCCCAGTCGCTCGTATTGACTGTTGTCAAACGTTCAGCGTTGGCGCCCAGCGCCTCACCCGCCAGATTCACCAGCGCCAGCTGCAGGCTGTAATCAGCCGCCAGCGGCCGGATGGCCTGCCACCAGCTCTCGATGTTGATACGCTGACAGGGTCGCACCTGCACCTCGTCGCGCAGTGCCCAGTGCCCCAGCGCCAGTTCCGCTCCGAAAATGTATTCGGGTCTGATTTGCGCCGGCGGCAAGTGGGCGACGTAGGCATCATCGAAGAGAAAGGCGATCCGGTTCTCCGGCGTCAGCGTCCGGTACAGGCGCCAGCCATCAGGCCCGTCGCCAGGCTGCGCGGGCGGCAGGGCCAGCCATTCGCGCGATGACACCCGATAATCCGCATGGTTCAGGGATGTTGACAGCAGGTTGTCACCCAGGAGAAAGCCGAACAGGTAGCGGCCCGCGTAGAAGACCGCATCGTGCAGGTCCCTCCCGGTATAGAAGACCTGGCCACTGCGTCCGGTTTTTCGCAGAATGCGATCGTGATCTTCCGTGTAGCGCGCTGTCGCGCGGAAGTGCTCGCTGTGCTGCAGCTCAACCGCCAGACTGCTGTGCAGAAAGAGCGCCAGGCCCAGGACCAGCAGGGCGCCGTCCAGCCGTGGCTGACGCCATCGTTCCAGCAACACCAGCCAAAACACGAGCGCGAAGCCCAGGGCATGCATGGTCGTGTAATCGTGGGACCAGGCGAGGTTGATCATCACGCCGAGCCATGCCAGGCCGGAGAAGGCCGTCAGCAGCAGCACGATGCGGCGTGACGCCGGCTGGCTGCGCAGGTGAAACAGGATGAGAGCCAGGGCCGGCAAGGTGGACCAACGCAGTGCAGCCGGGATGCTCCCGCCCTCAAGCGGCAGAAACCAGCGCAACAGCCGCTCCGCCAGCAACCCGCCATACGCGGCGAGGGTCGGTTCCGCGCCCCGCCCGGGGTCCCCGCCTGGCCAGCGGGTCTGTATGCTCTCGACGATGCTGGTCTCTTCCAGACCTACGTCGCGCCTCGTCATCTCCTGCGCCAGGTTGTAGCCCAGCCACACTGCGCTCCAGATGACAGCCAGCAGCAACATCCGCGTCGCATCATGCCGCAGGACCGCGAGCACTCGTTGTGTCAGCGGCCGATCGCGCTGCCATAGTAAGCCTGCGGCCTCGCAGGCGGCCCACAGGCCCAACACACTCAGGGAGACAAAGCCCCGGCCCGCGCTGACGGCCAGCAGCGTCGCCAGCGTCAGCCAGCGCCAGCGTTGACGTTGCTCCAGCTTCACGCGCGCGATGACGTAAAGCAGGAAAAGCATCCCGGCCAGCGCCGGCTGATCGAAATGAATCATGTCGCGGTAATACAGCAACATGGGTCCGCTGAATGCCAGCGTCACCGCGACCAGCGCAAGGCCTGCAGTCAGCCCCAGACGCCGCAGCAACAGCCATGCAAACAGCATCGTCAGGATGAAAATGACGTGCATTATCTGGCGCGCGAGCCAGACCTTCGTCGCCAGATTTTTTGTCAGGCCGGTCAGCGCGCCGAGCAAGGCGCTGAAAAAGGGCGGATAGCGATCGAAGTAATCGTAATGCAGCGTGCCACCCTCATTTACGAGAAGGCGAGAGTGACCAACGAAACCGTTTTCAGGCGTGGCGCGGCCTGCAATTGCCAGCGTATGTGAAGACACCCAGCCATGATGCTGACGTTCGCCAAAGCCCCTGCCGGCAAATTGCGTGGCAAAGACGATCAGGGCCAGTAGACAGAAGTACGCCGCCACCGGCAGACCGCGCAGATACTGGTGGCGTGAATTGGGTGACGTGGCAGGCATGTGGGCTTTATCCCGGAACTTCAGTTGACAAATAGCGTCGTCAGATAGAGCCAGGTGTCGCCGGCGCTGCCGTCGGCATTGATCAGCGGCAGCTTGTCGTTCAAAACGTCCGTTTCGGGATCATACACGCTGAGGATCAGGGACCAGGCTCCCGTCGTCGCATCGCAGGGGACGTGCAACGTACGTCCGTCGGGATACCAGCGCTGCGGGAGCCAGCCCTGCGTGTCGCCGCCGACCGGCGCACTGTCCGCGGAGGCCAGGATACCACCGTCCTCATCGGTTAGTGTCAGTTGCAAGTGGTAATCCACCGGCAGCGGGGCCTGCGCCTGCCACCAGCTCTCGACGCGAATTCGCTGGCAGGGCTGTACCTGCACACTGTCCACAAGCTCCCAGTGGCCCAGGGCCAGCGCATTGCCAAGGTTGTAACGCGGCAGGATATCACCCGGCGGATAGTGTTCACCACTGCGCAGGTCAAACAGGAAGCCAACCTGGTTGTCCGGCGTCAGCGTGTAAAGCAGCCGCTGGTCATCGCGACCGTCGGCGGCGGGCAGGGCCAGATAGTTCTGACTGGCCACCATGTAGTCCGCATCCTGCAGCCGGGTCGCCAGGAAATTGTCGCCGAGGTAGAAGCTCAACACATATTTGGGAATGTTGATTATCCTGTCCTGCAGGAGCGGGTCACTGAACACCACCGATCCGCTCCTGCCGATCCGCTGCAAAATGCGATTGTAGTCGTCGGTGTAGATGGCGGCCTCCTCGTTCCAGGCGCGGTTGACCGCTTCCACTTCCAGCGCCGAACGCAGGAACAGCGCCAGCGAAAGCAGCAGCAGCGCATTGATCAGGCGTTTCTGACGCACCCGAACCAGCAACGCCAACCAGAACACCAGCGCAAGCCCGACAGCATGCATGGTCGTGTAATCATGGAACACGGTGAGGTTGATCATCGCGATGAGCCAGGCCAGTCCGGCAAAAGCGGTCAGCAACAATACGGTTCGACGGGCCGCTGCCTGATGCATCAGGTGGTGAACGACGACATACAGCACCGGCAGCAAGGCCCAGCGATGCAAGATTTTGCCGCCTTCGTCATCCAGCGGGATATACCAGCGTAGCAATCGCCGTTCCAGCGTATTCGAAAAGTCCTCGTATTTCTGTTCCCAGCCTTCTATTGCCCCACCCACCGGCAAACGGCCCAGCATGCTCTGGAAGATGCTGGTCTCCCCGGCGGGAACCGCGCGCCGCGCCATCTCCTGCGTCACGTTGTAACCCGGCATCAGCGCGCTCCAGACAAGCGCCAGCAGCAGCATGCGCGTCGCATCGTGCCGCAGGATGGCGCGCAGGCGTAGCGTCAGGGCTTGTTCCCCTTGCCACAACAGACCCGCCGCCTCCATGGCCGCCCACAGCCCCAGAACACCCAGAGAGAGAAAGCCCCGGCCCGAACTCACGGCCAGCAGCGTGGCAAGGGTGAGCCAGCGCCAGCGTTCGCGTCGTTCCAGCTTCCCGCGCGCGATCACGTAGAGCAGGAGCATCATCCCCAGCAGGGCGGGCTGATCGAAATGAATCATCTCGCGGTAAAACAACAGCATGTGACCGCTGAAGGCCAGCGTCACCGCGACCAGCGCCAGTCGCTGGCCCAGGCCAAGACGCCGCAGCAACAGCCAGGCAAACAGCATCGTCAGGATGAAAATGACGTGCATTAGCTGGCGCGCGATCCAGACCTTCGTCGCCAGATCGTCCGTCAGGCCAATGAGGGCGCCCAGCATGGCGCTGAAGAAAGGCGGATAGCGGTCGAAATACAGGTAGTCCGGCGCGCCCCCGGCGTCCAGGAAGCTGCGCGCGTGGCCGACGAAGCCGTTTGCCGCTGTGGCGCGGCTGGCAATCGCCAGGTTTTGCGAGGACACCCAGGCGTAGTGCTGTCCCTTTACGCCAAAGCCCGTGCCGGCAAACTGCGTCGCGAAGACGATGACGGCCAGCAGACCAAAGTACGCCGGGAGCCACAGGCGCATGACCGCGCCCTGTCCGGTCAAGGTTGGACCCCCTGCCCGACCCTAGAGTTCGAGAATCCCGGGGCGCATCACGGTCTGTCCCGCTTGTTCGACCCGAATTGTCGGCCAGTCCGGGCCGGCAGCCGTGATGATCTCAAAGTCTTCATCGCCCACCAGAATGGTGTCCTCGGACTTGCAGCCAACGATCGAGGGATTCCAGGCATAGAGGCTACCGGCCTGCACCGGCGACTCGTCGCCGGGGGTGACAATAATCTCGCGCGCCTTGTAGCCGGCGGGCCCGCCCTGATGATGATGGCGCCACTGGTCGGCCTCGCCCTGGGCGGCATAGGCGTCCTGGATGTCGCGAAAAACCGCCGCGTGGCTGCGGCCCGGCCGCGTGGCCAGCATGGCGGCGGCGTCAATCTGCGCGACTTTCTGCGCCTTCGCGCGCAGGTCAGGCGGCAGCGGCCCGACGTGCGCCAGACGCGTGGCGGAGAGCACCAGGCCCCACTTGCGGTTGCAGACCACGATCATGACCAGCCGTTGCATGCCTTTCTGCGTGGCCAACGGGTGACGGAACTGCGCGATGCGTTCGTCGCTGGCCACCAGATTCACCACGGCCAGGCCGCCCCGCCGGCGGCAGGCGGCGTCCAGCCTTGCGGCGATCTCCAGTTCGCTGTCGCCAGAGCGGGCGGTGCGGATGGCTTCCTCCAGTGCCGCGGCGGTCTCCTCGCCGAGGCGGCGGCAGCGCTCCTGCTCCCCGGCATCCAGCACCAGACGCAGTTGCAGCAGCGCATCGGCCACCTCCGGCTGCGTGTCCACCAGGGTCCCGGGCGGCAACTTCGGCGCGTCACCATGCCAGGCATACTCCTGGTAGCCGAAGCCAAGCGCCTCCAGTTGCTCTTCGGCGCGCAGCCGCGTCAACTCGATGTTGTTGGTTACGATGTCCCGTCTGGCGGGCGTCACCAGCGCGCTCCAGACGCCGGCGTCGCTGTCAACCGGGATGCTGGCGTCGGCGCCGGCACTGAACCAGGCGAGGTTGCGCGTCTGCGTCAGCAACAGGGCCGGCGCGTCATGGCTGGCCAGCAAGCCGCGCAGGCGCTCGTGCTTGCGATTGACTTCATCCCTGCGTTGCATTCTGGTCTTCTCCGGCCTGCGTAACTTCCGCCGTGAGATTGTACGCGCCTGAACGATGCAACGCCACGGCAGGCCCTGGTATGCTATGCTGGTCTGGCCAACGACGGGGCGACGACCCATGGCAGCCCGGCGCGGACTGTTGGAATCGGAATCGGTGCAGAACTTTCTCAAGTCGCTGCTGACCCTGCAGCAGGGCAGCGAACTGGTATCGACCAGCGCCATGGCGGACATCCTGCAGATCTCCCCGCCCTCCGTCAGCGACATGACGCAGCGCCTGGAGGAGGCCGGCCTCGTCACCTGGCGCAAGTGGCGCGGCATCCGGCTGACGCCCGCCGGCGAAAACGAGGCGCTCATGATCCTCCGGCGCCACCGCCTGATCGAACTCTTTTTGGTGGAAGAACTGGGTTACGAACTGCCCGAGGTGCACGCCGAGGCCGAACGACTCGAACACGCCGTCTCGGAGCGCTTCATCGAGGCCATCGCCAGACGATTGCACGAGCCCGGGCTCGACCCCCACGGCGACCCCATCCCGGCGCCGGACGGCAGCATCCTGCGCCGTCGCCTGCAACCCCTCAGCGAGTGGCCCTCCGACAGACCGGCTGTCGTCTCGCGCATTCGCAGCCGCAGTGAGGACATGCTGCGTGACATCGTCAGCCAGGGCATCACACTCAACGCGCGCGTCGAAATCATGGAATCCGCCGCCGCGGACGAGCCCCTGGCGCTGCGTGTCAACGGACGGCAGCAGCGCATCGGGCGCGCGGCGGCGGTCTGCATCCTGGTCGAGGCCTGGAGTTCCTGATCTTGCGTATCCTCTTCGTCGCTTCCCTCACCCACGTGGAGCAGTTGAAGCAGGCAGTCGCCAACACCCCGCCGGGCCAAACAGCGCCGCTCTTCCCGTCAAGCATGAAGGAACATTTCTACGAACGGGCCCTTCGCCGCCGTGGTCACGAACTCGCTGTTTTCTGGCGCGAACGATCGTCGCGCAACCCTCGCTTTCGCGCCGGGTTCACGCCTGCCAAGGCGGCCCAGGCGCTTGTGCAGCGGCTGCCGCCTCAACTCAACCCGCAGGTCCATCAGCGCAACCGTCAGTTGCTGCAGATGGTTGAGGAATTTAGACCCGACGTCCTCTGGCTGGTCGCCGGCAACCGGGTCATCCTGCCGGAGACCCTGGCGAGCATCAGGCAGCGCCACAACTGCCAACTGTTGTACGTGGGCGGTGAGTCTCCCCTTGTCTTCGACTACACCCTGGACAACCAGGCGGCCAGTCTGTGGGACCTGGCGCTGGTGAATGATTATTACCACTGCTTTCAGCTGCGCGAGCTTGGCACTCGTCAGGCGATCAGCCTGCCCACAACTGCCATGGATCCCGACTTCCATTTCCCGCGCCCGCTGGACGACCGCCGGCGCACAGCCCTCGCCTGCGACGTCGCCTTCGTCGGCACCCTTCTGCCGGACCACATCTATGGCGAGCGCGTGCGCGCGCTGGCCGCCCTGCGCGACTTCAACCCCGGCATCTGGAGCGTGCACGACCTGCCCCCGGTCCTGCGTCCCTTCCTGCGCGGCGAGGCCCTGGGAGAAGCGATGCTGGACATTGTCTCGGCAGCGAAACTGACCATCAATCCGCACGGGCAGACCATGCAATACGGCGGCAACATGCGGCTCTTCGAGGCCGCCGGCGTGGGCACCCTGCAAATCACCGACGACCGCCCCGGCATCTACAAGTGGTTCACGCCGGGCGAGAATATCCTCACCTTTCGCGACGAGGCGGACCTGCGCGACAAGGTCGCATACTTCCTGGCGCACGACGACGAGCGCGAGGAAATGGCCCGCCGCGCCCGCGAGCACGTGCTCGCCCATCACCGTTACGACCAGCGCGTCGAGCAAGTGGAGACTCTGCTGGCCGCTCTCTGACCTGCGCCGACTCGCGTCGCGCCAGCCTGATCGCTACAATGCGCCTGTTCACCAGCGATAACTGACGGAGTCCCCATGTCCAGGACCATCATTTCAGCATCGAACGCGCCCGCTGCGCTGGGCCCCTACTCGCACGCCGTCAGCGCCAAAGGCCTCGTCTTCACCGCCGGCCAGGTCGGCATTGTGCCGGGCAGCGGCGCGCTGGCCGAAGGCGGCATCGAGGCACAGACGCGTCAGGTACTGGAGAACATCAGCGCCGTCCTGCAGGCGGCCGGTACGGACTTCGATCGCGTCGTCAAGACCACCATCTTCCTCGCCAGCATGGACGATTTCGCCGTCGTCAACAGCATCTACGCGCAGTACTTCTCGCAGGACCCGCCGGCCCGCTCCACCGTCGCAGTCGCCGGCCTGCCCCTGGGCGCCCTCGTCGAGATCGAGACGGTGGCCCTGGTGTGAGGCTGTCGGGAGCGGCGGCATGAAGCTGCACGCCGTCAACGTCGGCCTGCCTGTCACGCTGCCCTCACGCGGCGGCCTGCTGCGCACCGGCATCTACAAGCGTCCGCTGGACGGACGTGTACAGGTGGGGCGGAGCAATCTTGAAGGCGACGGCCAGGCGGACCTGCAAAACCATGGCGGGCCGCATCAGGCCGTCTACGCCTATGCCCGTGAGCACTACGCCTGGTGGGCGCAGCAACTGGAGCGCGCGGACCTGACACCCGGCCACTTCGGCGAAAACCTCACCATTTGCGGCCTGCGGGAAGACGAAGTCTGCATCGGCGACGTCTGGCGCGTGGGCGACACGCTGCTGCAGGTCAGTCAGCCGCGCATTCCCTGCCACAAGCTGGCGCATCGCATGGGCCTGCCCGATTTCGTCAGGACTTTCACGCAATCCGAACGCTGCGGCTGTTACCTGCGCGTGTTGCAGACGGGTAAGCTGGGCGCGGGTGACCGCGTCACACGGGTAGAGCGGGAGACAAACCCCATGAGCGTGCGCGCCATCTTTCGTCTGCGCCTGTTGCAGCCCGATGACCCCGTTGCCACGGAACGCGCATGCCAGTTGCCGGGTCTCTCGCCGGAATGGCACCAGTATTTCGCCGGGCGCAGGCTGGCCATGACGGCCGACGCCTGAAGGAGGAAACCATGGATCCCAGACGTCTTGTCCTTTCCGCAGTTGTGCTGGTCACCGTCGTCCTGGTGCTCGTCACGCGACCCTGGACCTTCTTCATCAATGATGAAGTCGACGAGGCCTTTCCCGTGCTGAGCGGCGCCGAGCGCGATAGCCTGCGCGACATGCCCGAGGATCAGCGCGACGCCCTGCTGACCATGATCGAGGACGCCCGCGCCATGGCCGCCGACACGGCCCGCGCCATGATGAAGCCGGACAGCGAGATGCAGGATGACATGCCCGGCGGCGCGCCGGACCCGCATCCGCTGCTCAGCGGCACCTGGATTGAAATCGACCCGGTGCACCGCGCGGAGGGCAGCGCCACCATCTGGCTGGCCGGTGAGGAGCGCGTATTGCGCTTTGAGGACTTCCGCGTCACCAACGGGCCGCAACTGCACGTGCTGCTGACCAAAAACGTCCCCACCAGCATCTTCGCCGGCGTGGGCGAGAGCGGCGACTACGTCGATCTGGGGCCGCTCAAGGGCAACGTCGGCAACCAGAATTACGACATCCCGGCCGAGCTGGACCTGTCGGAATACAAAAGCGCGGTGATCTACTGCGTGCCCTTCCACGTGGTCTTCAGTTCGGCGGAGTTGCTGGACGCCAGCGGCGGCTGACGCCCCCCGGTCTGACGCTGCCAGCGCAGCAGACCAGCGAGGAACTGGCGCAACAAAAAGACCTCGCGCAGGGGGTCGGCGGGGAACTGGCGCAGCAAAAACCGTCGCGCAGTAGGCCAGGGTGGAACTAGCGCAGCAGGAAGCCCTCGCGCAGGGGGTCGGCGGGGTCGATCAGGAAGCTGTGCATGCCGGTGATGGAGGCGCTGCCCGTGACCTCCGGGACGACGGCCGGCAGCGGGCCAACCCGGGTGCACTCCACCACCCGCACCGAGAAACGCGTGCCGATCAGGCTTTCGATATGCAGCGTCTTGCCCGCGGCCAGTTCGCCGCGCGCGTGATAAAGGGCTGCCCGCGAACTGACGCCCGTGCCGGTCGGGCTGCGGTCCAGTTCGCCCTCGGCGAAGACGCAGGCGTTGCGGCTGTGGACTTCACTGTCTTGCGGCCGCATCTGCGTGAAGATCGTGCCGTAGAGGAAATTGAGGTCGGGGTCGCCCGCCGGGTGCTCGATGCGCTGCGTGGCCATGATCGCCCGCTTGATGGCCCGTCCGGCGGCGATCAGCGCGTCGCTGTTGTGCGGTTCCAGCGCCAGACCGGTCTGGGCCACGTCGACCAGGGCGTAGAAGGCGCCGCCAAAGGCGACGTCACAAGAGATCGTGCCCAGGCCGGCAACGTCCACGTCCAGGTCCTGCAGCAGCACAAAGGAAGGCACGTTCAAAAAGCTGACCGCCGACACGCGCCCGTCCTGCCAGTGGGGCGTGGCCACAATGCGCCCGGCCGGCGAATCGATACGGATCTCCGCCCGACCTGAGGGCATCGCAAACAGGCCGCACTCCAGCCCCACCGTGACCAGGCCGATGATGCCGTGGCCGCACATGGTGCTGTAGCCCTCGTTGTGCAGGAAGAGCACGCCGAGGTCGCCATCGTCCGTGGCCGGCGGCGTCAGCAGACAGCCGTACATGTCGGCGTGGCCACGCGGCTCCCACATCAGGCTGCGCCGCAGGTGGTCGTAGTGACGGCGCGCCGCTTCCCGCCGCTCGAGGATGGTCGCGCCGGCGGGCAGGGGGAAGCCGCTGCAGATCACGCGCAGGGGCTCGCCGGCGGCGTGCGCGTCGATGCTGGTGATGCGCTGCCAGTGGTCCGGCGGTTCCCAGTTGACCATGCTCAACCCAGGCCCGGCCAACGCTGCGCCGGCTCCAGAAAGCCCATGCGCTCCTTCACCGATTTCAGGCTGCGCTCGGAGACTGCCGCGGCGCGTTCGGCGCCATCGGCCAGCACCTGTTCGACGTAACCCGGCTCGGCGCTGATCTCCTGATAGCGCTGCTGCAGCGGAGCAAGTGTGTCCGTTACGGCAGCGACGACCGCCTTCTTCAGGTCGCCATAGCCCTTGCCGTCAAACTCCGCCTCGACCGCCGCGCGCTCGCCATGCGTCAGCGCCTGGTAAATGGTCAGCAGGTTGTTGACGCCGGCCTTCTCAGGGTCACTGCTGAAGCGGATCTCACGGCCGGAGTCGGTGGTGGCGCGCATGATCTTGCGCCGAATCAGGTCGGGCGGATCGAGCAGGAAGATGGCGTGGTTCTCGCCAGTGGCGCTCTTGCTCATCTTGCCGGTGGGCTCGTCGAGGCCCATGACGCGCGCGCCGGTCTCCGGGTTGACCACCTCGGGCAGGGTGAAGGTCTCGCCGAAGAGGCTGTTGAAGCGCTGGCCGAGGTCGCGCGTCAGTTCGACGTGCTGACGCTG
The DNA here is from genome assembly GCA_021296065.1 of Anaerolineae bacterium. Lineage (GTDB taxonomy): Bacteria > Chloroflexota > Anaerolineae > Aggregatilineales > Phototrophicaceae > JAGWBD01. The sequence goes on along the minus strand of JAGWBD010000008.1, from coordinate 26,445 downwards.
GTCATCGCCAACCGGGACGTAGTGCGCCTGGTAGAGCAGGATGTCGCCGGCCATCAGCACCGGGTAGCCCAGCAGACCGGCGTTGACGGACTCCTCCTGTTGCCTGGCCGCCTTGTCCTTGTACTGCGTCATGCGATACAGCCAGCCCAGCGGCGTCAGGCAGGTCAGCAGCCAGGCCAGTTCGGCGTGCGCCGGGTTGTGCGACTGCACGAAGATGGTCGCCCGCTGCGGGTCGAGGCCGGCCGCGAGGTAGAGCGCGGTGACCTCCAGCGTGTGCGCGCGCAGCTGGCTGGCGTCGTGCGGCACGGTGATGGCGTGCAGGTCGACGACGCAATAGTAGGCGTCGTACTGCTCCTGGAAGCGCACCCATTGCAGCAGCGCGCCGAGGTAGTTGCCGATGTGCAGGTTGCCGGTCGGCTGGATGCCGGAGAGCACCCGCTTGCTGTGGTTGGCCGTGTCCATAAGAACTGTCGTCACCTTCCCGCTGCTGTCGCGCGCCAAGTATACCCGCGCCGCGCTCATGGGGCGCAGGGTCAATTGAGAGGGGGGTTATCCCTGGAGCGGTTGATGCTGAAACCGGCGAAGGTTTCAGTGCCTGTGCTGGAACCGGCGAAGGTTTCAGTGCGAAGCGGAAGGGGCGTTACGTCAACGCGGCGGGCAGGTTGCCCACGATGCGGGCGGTCTCGACTGACACCTGCACCAGGCGCCGCAGGTGGGCGACCAGGCCGGCGGGGTCCTCGGCGAACATCGCTTGACCCCCGTAAGCCAAGCGGCACACTGTTGCCCAAATCGTTCACCCCATTCCAGTGCCATCCGGCCCGCCTCAGATTTCCGAATCACAAGCTGCCTTCGGGACTTTCATGTGGTAAAATAGACATAGAGAGTGGGCGCGCGTTGTTGGTGCCTAGATAGGATGCCCAACGTGAAACCACATGCGTCCCACTTTCTTCTCTTGCAAAGGGCGGCGGCCAAAAAGCTTGACCGGCTAGGCCGCCGCCCTTTGCGTCTGCATTAAAAGAGTCTTCACTGCACTGTACCACAATCCCTCGGCGCCCGTCAAGGTTTGCCGTCCTGTTCTTCATTTGGCCTTCCCCACAACCTTTTTCCTTGACAAATAGCGAAGGCTATTTTACAATCCGGTGCGGGATATTAGCAAAGAGGTGCAGGATGGCTGGCAGACAGCGGAGTCCAAGGTATCCGGTCGTTGATCTTGAGACCGCGCTAGGTTTGTTGCGCAAGCTTTACAGTAAAGTTGGGCGTTCGGATTTCCAGCCCGACGATGCAGCGACCGCATGGGGTTACAACAGCGCCAGCGGCCCGGTAAGGAGCAAGATCGCTACATTGAGGCAGTATGGTCTCCTTGCGGGAAAAAGGGGGAGATATGCAGAAAACCCCAGAATTTCTCAGCGTGGACTGTCTTTGGCTGGGCCAAATCCGACAGAGCGAGAACTCCGAGAGGCAGCTCTTGCCCCTCCGCTTTTCATGGAAATATTCAACTCCATGCCAAATGCAACTGACGCGGTATTCAGGCGCCAATTGGTCGTTGAAAAAGGATTCACTGAAGAAGGTGCTCGACGGTTTATCGAGGGGTACCGAGCCACAATAAGGTTTTCTAATCTTGACCAAATCACTGTTGGGTCAGGGTTGGAAGAAGACGCTATAGATGACATTAACGCTTCCGAAGATATACAGCCCAACACCGAATCTGCACCAGTGTCCCAGCAGACCGGGATGATAAATATGACCCTTTCTGCAGATGGAGGCCATGCTGAACTGCCGAAGGGGATGACTGCCAATGATTGGAAGCTCGCATTGCAACTCTTTGTGGCCCACCGTGGCCTTGTTGTTCAGGATGAGATTGATGTACCAGCTGAGTTTTACGAAATGTTTAAACGCGAACCAAAGGGTTCGCCTTCGCCTCAGAGGGAGTACAAATCCGAAACACCTGATCCTAAATGAAGCAGAGTAGCGGCGCGAACCAACAATCAACGGCCTGTAAATCACGGTTTCAATTGCTTATTTAGTCTAAACAGCCTTATCCTGTTATTCTATTTTGCATTTGTCACTTGGCAAGACCTCAAGCATTCGCAACTCTTTAGTCGCTATTGACTCTTGATGTTTGCAGCGGTCCGGCGCCCATTCTAGCGCGCTCAGTTGCAAGCCAGGTCCCGTGGCGTACTGGCCTCGTCCCATCTACGCTCGAACTCCGCCGCGTAGGCGGCCGCCAGCGCTTTATCCTCAATAATGAGCATATTCTCGTCGTTGCTCTGCGTCCCGCTGGCGGAGAAATTGGCCGAGCCGGTCACGACGGTATCGTCATCGATCAGGAAGACCTTGTGGTGCAGGAGCCAGGGGTTGCCGTCCTGACGCAGGTCCAGACCCGCGCAATGCAGCGGCCCCAGTTCGCTCCAGACGCTTTCGCTGCCGACGCGCTCGAAAATGCCCTGCAGCGCCACGTCCCGCGCCGCCTGGCGCAGCAACAGCGAGCCGAGGTCGTCCAGCGTGAAGGAGAAGGCCAGAAAGCGGATGCTGTCCTGCGCGCCGGCCAGGGCGTCGAGCAGGGCCATTGCCGGTTCGTCCTCCGGCCCGAAGTACACGCGGATGCGCGCCGCGCCCTCTGCGAAAGGCGTCTTGTCGCCACGCGGCGAGCGCGGCCCGAACAGCCCCTGGCCGAACATCTCGTCAAACTCGGCCTGGTAGCGGCGCGCGACCTCCGCCTGGCGCAGTTGCAGCAGGTTGTTGTTGTGGCGATCAACGCCATTGACCGTCAGGTTCATCGAGCCGGTCCAGACGGAGCTGCCGTCAATGATGACGAACTTGTTGTGCATCAGCGCGCTGCGAGCGTCGTCCACCAGCGGGACGCCCGCCGCCTGCAGCCGCCCCATGAGACCGTCGGAGGCGCGCAGGCCATGCTCGTCATCAGTCACGACGCGCACGCGCAGGCCGCGCCCGGCCGCCGCCAGAATCGCCTCCGTCAGCAGCGGGTTGTTCAGTTCGAAGACGGCGATATCCAGCGAGACGCGCGCCGCGTCGATGGCCGCCGCCAGCATTGCGTCAATGCCACCCGCGCGGTCACCTGCCGCGTTGCCACGGTAGGGGCTGCTGAAATACACCGTCCAGTAGTCCCCCTTGACGCCGTAACCGCGCGTCAGGCGAAACTCCCCGTCTACCGGCGGGGCGCTGACCCCGGCCGCGAGCGGCAGCGGCTCTTGCGGCGCAGTGGCCGGTTGCAGTCCAAACGGCGTCGGTACCAGCGCCAGTTGCAGGGCCAGCGCCAGCACCAGCGCCGCCAGCAAGAGCCCCGCCAGATGCCGCGGCGCGCTGCTCATGGCCCGTCCGGACCTGGCGCCGGCGTGCTACACTGCGCTGCATGGTGAATGATCACGGGACTCACAACATGCTGAAACTGATGCCGATCGTTTACGTGCGGGAGATGGCCCGCTCGCTGGATTTCTACCTGGCGCTGGGCCTGCAGGCCGACTATGTGCAGCGCGACGGCGTGTGGTCCTCGCTGAGGGCCGGCGACGCCTCGCTGGGTCTGCACGTGCTGGACCCCCTGCCGCCGCTGCAGGAGACCGACCGGGTGGCGCTGGCGCTGGTCAGCGACGGGCCGCTGGAAGCGCTCGTGGCGCGCCTCGACGAACAGGGCGTCACGCCTGCGCGCGGCATCCAGCCGGAGTCCTTCGGCCGTTCGCTGCTGCTGCGGGACCCGGACGGCCTGCTCATCCAGGTCAACCAGCACGCGCACTGAGCCCGTCTGACAACGATTGCCAGGCTGCGCGCACCTGATCCTGCAAGGCCGCCAGCGAGCCGTCGTTGCGGATGACGAGGTCGGCGCGCGCCAGTTTGTCCGCCTGGGGGTTCTGCGCCAGCAGGCGCTGACGGGCGTCGGCGGGCGTCATGCCGCGCTGCCCCGTCAGGCGCGCCAGTTGGGTCTCCGGCGCGGCGTCCACCACCCAGACCGCGTCGACGGCCCCCGCCAGTTCGCCCTCAAGCAGCTTGATGGCCTCAATGACCAGCACCGGCTGCGGCGCGGCGCGCGCCAGTTCGTCGATGCGACGCCGGATGACCGGGTGGGTCAGCGCCTCCAGCCGGGCCAGCGCGGCCGCGTCGGCAAAGACGAGGCGTCCCAACGCCGCGCGGTCGATGCGCCCCTGCGCGTCCAGCAGCCCCTCACCAAATTCTGCAACAACCCTTGCGAAGGCCGCGCCATCCGGTTCCAGCACGTCGCGCGCGACGCGGTCGGCATCGATGACGCCGGCGCCCAGCGCCTGCAACTGCCCCAGCACCTGGCTCTTGCCGACCGCGATGTTGCCCGTCAGGCCGATGACGACCTTGCCCGGCCAGCGACCCATTCAGGTCTCCACTACGCCTGGTCCGCCGGGAGCACTTTTTCCTTGCTTGAAAGCGGGTCCGGTTCGACGTCCTTGTAGTGGATCGTCAGCGTCTCTTCCAGCAGGTCGCCGGACTTGCTGTCGAAGTCCGAATAGGCCACTTCCGCAATCCAGGCGTCGCGCACGGTCCAGCGCCGCAGGACCTCATTCTCGTCCAGCGCCAGCAGGGCCAGGGTACGCGCCGGGCGCACGATGTCCTCGCCGGCCCCGTAGGACTCACTCACCCAGACGTTGCAGGGGTCTTGCGGGTCATGTTGCAACTTGCGGACGACCTTGAAGGGTTCCTGCAGCTTGCGGATCGCGGTGGTGGTGCGCACGTCCAGGCGAAAGGCGACCAGTCCGCGCAGGGCGAGGATGCCGTCCACGCGCTGGCCGTCGATCTCCAGTGCAAAGTCGCTGGCCCGCTGGCCGTCTTCAACCTGCTCCTCAACGGCGTCGGTCTCGTCTGCCATGTTCCGTCTCTCCTCGCTGCGGGCCAGGCGCCAGTATAGCGAGAGCCCCGACTCGAAGCATCCCGCAGGGATAGCGAGGGCAGCATCCCGCAGCATCCCGCAGGGACAGCCCCTGTGCCGTATACGAGCGCGCCACAACCCGCTAAAATCGACCGTATCTCGCCTGCCCATCATAAACCATGCCGCCGCGGGAGGGAGTGAGCGCCTCGTGAAAATCCGGACGGGCCTGGCCCTGTTCATCCTGGCCAGTCTCGTGGCCTGCAGCGCCTGGAACCAGATAGCGCATACGCCCACGCCAGGGGCCTCCGCCACGCCGGAAGGTCAGACGCCGGAGCAGGCCGAACGCGTCGCGCGCCTCTTCCTGCAGGCCTGGCAGAACAACGACATGGCGGGCATGCACCGTCTGCTCAGCTTCGGCGGCCAGGAAGCCACCCTGTTGCCGGCCTTCAGGGATTTTTACCAGCGTAACCAGGCAACCATGACCCTGCAGTCGCTGGAGACCCGCATCACCGGCCAGTTGCCCGGGCCTGGCGGCCTGATGACCTTCGGCTATGACGTCGAATTCCACACCCGCCAGGTCGGCAGCTTCGGCGACAGCGGCCGCACCCTGCGTCTGGCCTGGGACCCGCAACTGCGCGACTGGCGCGTGATCTGGTCGCCAGCGGACCTGTTGCCCGCGCTGGGCGACGGCGGCGCGCTGCGGCTCGACGCGCGTCTGCCCAGCCGCGCCAATATCTACGACCGCGCGGGCCGCACGCTGGCCTCGCGCAACAATCGCGTCATCACCGTCAACGTCGTCAAGAACGAGATCCCGCACGTCGGCAACTGCAACCTGCGCCTCGCCGCGGCGCTCAACCTTGAACTCAGCCTCATCGAGCAGATTCTGGCCGCGCGCGCGGCGGACTGGCTCAGTGAGATGGGCACCGTCGACCCGCTCGTCTGGCAGGAGACGCGCGCCGGCCTGGAGCGGGACTGCAACGCGCGCTTCATCGAACGTGCGGCGCGTCAGTACGAGACCGGCCCGGTCACCGCGCACAGCGTCGGCTACGTCGGCTGGCCGGACGACAGCCAGGTCGCCGCCCTGACGGCGGCCGGCTTCCCGCAGGACAGCATCATCGGCCGCAGCGGCGTCGAGGCCAGCCGGGACGGGGCCCTGCGCGGCGTTCCCGGCGGGCGACTCTACGTGGTTGAATCCGGCGGCCGTCAGACCACCCTGGCCGAAAGCCCGCCCGAGCCCTCGCAAAGCGTGTGGCTGACGCTGGACGCCCCGCTGCAGGCCTTCATCCACGACAGCCTGCTACGCGCCCGCGAGGCGGCCGCCGACACCTGGGCGCCGGGCTCCGACGGCGCGGCCGCCGTGGTGCTGGACCTGCGCAGCGGCGCCATCCTCGCGCTGGTGAGCGAACCCTCCTACGACAACAACGTCTTCGCGCCCTTTCCGGCCATGGGGCGCGAGGGCGCGCTCGAGCTGGCTGCCCTGGTGCAGGAGGACCCGCGCCGGCCCCTGCTGAACCGCGCCACGCTGGGCCTTTACCCGGCCGGTTCGATCTTCAAGGTGGTGACCGCCATCGCCGCCACCGACAGCGGCGTTTACGCCCTGGACCGAAAATACCGGTCGACCGGCAGCTGGAACCGCGACCTGCCGCGGCGCGACTGGCTCCCCGGCGGCCATGGCCTGCTGAGCCTGCCGGAGTTTCTGAAGTACAGTTGCAATTCCTGCTTCTACGAGATGGGCTGGGACCTCGACGCCGCCGACCCCTGGCTGCTGCCGAGCTATGCGCGGCGCCTGGGCTTCGGCGCGCCCTCCGGCCTGCATGACCTGACGGAGGCCGCCGGTGAACTCAACGACCCGGAGGTCTTGCGCGAAAGCGGCTTCAACTGGCACCCCTCCGAGGCCGTCAGCATGGCCGTCGGCCAGCGCGGCGTGAGAGTCACGCCCCTGCAGGTCGCGCAGCTTTACGCCACCGTCGCCAACGGCGGCACGCGTTACCGGCCGCAACTGGTGCAACAGGTCAGTATGTTTGGCGACACGCCGACCTTCTCCATGCAGCCCGAGGTGCTGGCGGAAAGCGATTTCGATCCCGAGGTGATCGCGCTGGTGCAGGAGGCGCTGTGCACGGTGGTCAGCGAGCCGGGCGGCACGGCCGAACACGTCTTCCGCGGCTCGCCGCTGCTGAGCCAGGGCGTCTGCGGCAAGACCGGTACCGCTGAATCGCCGGGGGAGGACACGCTGCCGCACGCCTGGTTTGCGGCCTGGACGCCCGCCGCCGAGCCGGAGATCGCCATCGCCCTGCTGGTGGAAAATGCCGGCGAGGGCTCGGCCGTGGCGGCGCCGCTGGTGCGCCAGATTCTGGAATACTGGTACTTTGGACGCGAGGCCGCCTGACGCCAGGGTGTCTTTTCCCTCACCCGGGAGGCTCTCGCGACCAGGCAGGAGAGCGTAACCGGGAGCGGAAAGCAGATTTCTTTAAAGAGAAGTGCAGCCCGTAGCCTGTTACGCTCCCCTCTCCCCTGGGGAGAGGGGCCGGGGGTGAGGGCGCGAAAGCAACGACAGGAGGAAAGCATGCTCAAACTCTTCAGCTGGAACGTCAACGGCGTGCGCGCCGCGCAAAGGAAGGGCTTTCTCGACTGGCTGCACGGCGAACAGCCGGACATCCTCGGCCTATGCGAAACGAAGGCCGCCGCGGAGCAACTGGATGACAATCTGCGCCAGCCTGAGGGCTATCACGCCTGGTGGGCCGGCGCCGAACGCAAGGGCTACAGCGGTACGGCGCTGCTCAGTCGCCGCGAACCGCGCCGCGTCGAACTCGGCCTGGGCATCGAGGCGTACGACGCGGAGGGGCGCACCATCGTCGCCGACTACGACGACTTCGTGCTGATCAACGCCTACTTCCCCAACGGCGGCAAAAAGCCGCAACATCCGCGCCTGGATTACAAGATGCGCTACTACGCCGACTTCCTGCGCTATTGCGAGGCGCTGCGCGCGCAAGGCCGGGCCGTCATCTTCTGCGGCGACGTCAATACCTCGCACCAACCCATCGACCTCGCCCGTCCGAAAGCCAACGAGAAGAACACCGGCTTCCTGCCGGTCGAGCGCGCCTGGATCGGCGAAGTCATCGCCGCCGGTTACGTCGACATCTTCCGCGCGCGCAACCCGCAACTGGAGGGCGCCTACAGCTGGTGGTCGATGCGCAGCGGCGCGCGCGAACGCAACGTCGGCTGGCGCCTCGACTACTTCTTCATCTCGCCCGACCTGCTGGACCACGTGGTGGACGCCGCGATCCACCCCGAGGTTCAGGGCTCGGACCACTGCCCGGTCAGCCTGACCCTCGACTTCGGCGACTGAGGGCTCTTACCGGCTTCCCTCTTCCAGGTGGGAGAGGAATGGGCCGGGGGCCGGATCATGCTTCGACTCTTCGCTTGGAACGTTAACGGCGTGCGCGCCGCGCAGCGCAAGGGCCTGCTGGACTGGCTGCACAGCGAGCAGCCGGACATCCTCGGCCTCTGCGAAACGAAAGCCGCGCCGGAGCAACTCGACGACGTTCTGCGCGACCCGCCTGGCTGGCACGCGTACTGGGCCAGCGCCGAACGCAAGGGCTACAGCGGCACAGCGTTGCTCAGCCGCCGCTCAGCGCGCCAGGTGCAGCCCGGCCTCGGCATTGAGGAATTTGACGTGGAAGGCCGCACGATCGTCGCCGACTACGACGCTTTCGTCCTGCTCGTCAGCTACTGTCCCATCGGTGTGAAGAAGGGTCACCCGCGGCAGCGCTACAAGATGCGTTACTACCGCGCCCTGCTGCGCCACTGCGAGGCGCTGCGCGCCCGGGGCCGGCCCGTCATCTTCTGCGGCGACATCAACACCGCCCACCGGCCCGTCGATCTCGCGCGCCCGCAGCACCACGAGAACAGCACCGGCTTTCTGCCCATCGAACGCGCCTGGCTCGACGAGGTCGCCGCCGCCGGTTTCGTCGACAGCTTCCGCGCCTGCCATCCGCAGCGGGAGGACGCCTACACCTTCTGGAGCTACCGCACCCGCGCGCGCGAACGCAACATCGGCTGGCGCTTCGATTATTTCTTCATCTCGCCGGATTTGCAGGTGCGCCTCGTCGACGCCGCCATCCACAGCGACGTCGCCGGCTCCGACCACTGCCCGGTCAGCCTGACGCTGGACCTCGACTTCTGACTGCAACCAGGCGCCAGGTTTATCGCCGCCTGCTTTCTCTCCTTTCCCCCACGGAAGGGCTCCCGCCAGGGACGGGAAAGGGCCGGGGGAGAGGGCCCGTCACTCCCCGCTCCGCAAGCGCATCACAATCAGCGCCAGATCGCCCAGCGTGCCGGCCGCCGCCGGAAAGAGCAGGGCGCCGTAGAGCATCCAGAAGAGCGCGCCGACCAGGTCCTGCGCCGTCAGCAGCTGCTGCAGGCCAAAGCCCGCCAGCGGCCAGAAGACCAGCGCCGGCAAGCCGGCCACGAAGACGAACTGGCCGCGCCCAAGGTCCGCCGGGATGTCTACGTGCGTGTGCGTGACGCCCTGCGCGCGGCGTCCGACCAGACGCAGGGCCAGCAAATGCAGCATCTCGTGCGGCCAGCCGTAGAGCCGCGCCAGCATCAGGGCCCTGCGCGCCGGTCAGGGCCACGCGCGCCGCAAACGCAGGGCCGCTGCGCCGCCATGAAAGACGCCGGCTTCACTGCGAATCGCGGCGCATCATGCTGAAGCTTTGCCCGCTGGGCCCGCTCAGGGGCTGCGTCGCCATGAAAAGCGCCAGGGGCAGCACATCCTCCGGCTGCTTGTGCCAATCGTTCGCCGATGGCTGGCTCCTGCCTTTCGGGTTCATGGGCGTGTCGACCGGGCCGGGGATCAACTCGTTGACGCAGATGCGTGAGGGCGCCAGTTCCTCGGCCATGGTGCGCACCAGCATCCAGGCGCCGGCCTTGGAACAGGCGTAGGCGCTGTCATCGGGCGTGGCGCGGTGCCCCTTGCCGGAGCCGATCAGGATGATGTGGCCGCCACGCTGCCGCATATGAGGCGCGGCGGCCTTCACACAGTAATACGCGCCGTTGAGATTGATGGCGACGGTGTCGACCCAAGCCTGCGGGTCGCTCTCGAAGATTGAACGGCCCATGTCCGGGCAAACGGCGGCGTTGATGACGAGCACGTCCAGCCGACCCCATTCGGCCAGCGTCGCCGCCACCATGGCCTCCACCGAAGCCAGCTCGCTCACGTCCGTCGTCTGCGCCAGCGCCCTGCCGCCCGCATTGCGGATCTCCCCGACCACCTCGTCCAGTTCAGCGCCGGTGCGCGCCGCGCAAACGACCGCCGCGCCCTCGGCGGCGAAGCCCGTCGCCAGACCGCGCCCCAGCCCCCGTCCCGCGCCCGTGATCAGCGCGACCTTGTCCTTCAGCAGCATGTCGTCCTCCTGTTTGTAACCTTCAGCCCGTCAGCAATGCGCCGGCTTCGATCACGTCCAGCGCGAAGGGCAGTCGCGGCCGCAACAGCCCCACGACCAGCGAAAATGAATCGAAATTGGTGGCGTAGATGCGCCCGGCCGACCAGGCCAGGTCGCTGATGCCGCGAAACACGCCCGCCAGATAGCGCAGTTCGCCATCCTCCAGCAGGGCCAGGCCGTTCTGGCTCTGCGCCGCCACCAGGACCTGGCCCTGCGGCGTCAGCGTCACGCCATCCAGACCCGGCGCGTGCCCGGCCTCCCCGTGCTGATAGAGCGTCTCGCTCGTCCCGTCCACAGACACGCGGTAGATCGCGTCGCGCGCGCTGTCTGTGACCACGAGCGCCTGACGCGTCGCGTCCCAGGCGAGGCCGGTCGGGGCAGCGGCGCGTTCGCTGGCGGGCGGACGCCACCAGGGGCCGCTTTCGCCCGCAGGCGTCAGACGCCACACCAGGCCCGCGCCGCGATCGCTGACGTAGACGTTGCCGGCATCGTCGCGCGTCACGTCGTCCGGTTCGCTGAAGTCATCCGCCAGCTCCCGCAGACGGCCGCCAGCCTCGCGCAGCATCAGCGCCCCGCCCGTGCTCAGGGGGCTGGCGTCCCACTGGTCGACGATGTACAGGACGCCCTCCGGCGCGGCCTGCAGGCCGGCCACCGCGCCCAGCGCCCCGCGCGTTCCCGGCAGTTCCTCAACCTGGCCCGCCGGCGTCACCCGCCAGATGGCGCCGCTGACGTAGCTGCCGGTGTAAAGCGCGCCCTCCGGCGCGGCGCTGATGGCGGCGGGGTAGGCGTCCTCATCTGGCAGCACCGCGAACTCGCGCACACGTACGCCAGCTTCCAGCGCGACGGCGCTGTCGCGGCGGTCACCGGCGTTAAAGGTGAGCAGAATCAGGAGGAGCGTGACGAGCAGAATGGCCAGCAGGCCGGCGGCGAAAAGCAGACCGGCGGCGACCCGACGCTGGCGCAGCGGCAGCGCCTGCAGACGACGGATCACCGGTCGCGCATGCCCCGCATCAAGCGGGATTTGTGCCCCTCGCCCGGCAGCATGTCACTCCCTGGTCCGCAGGACTGTGGCGGAGAGGGTGGGATTCGAACCCACGACGGCTTTAACACCGTACTCGCGTTCCAGGCGAGCGCATTAGGCCAGACTATGCTACCCCTCCGGTGCGGCCAGTATACCAAAATTATGAAACGGGGGACGATTCACCCGCGCCGCCGCTGTTACAATTACGCGCATGACTGCCCGACCCGTCGCCCCCTGGAGCCTGCCTCGCGCCTTGCTGGCGACCCTGAGCCTGCTGGCGGCGCTGGCGCTGGGGGCGCTGCTGGCCCTGCTCCTGACCGACGGGGCGCCCCCGGCGGCGCTGGCCGGCTGGAGCGCGGGCGCGGCGCTCGTCCTGCTGGCCTTGCGGGCCCGCTTCCGACGCAGCGCCGCCGCCCTGCCCCTGCAGCCGGGCGGGACGCCCGTCGCGCTGGCCCTGTTGACCGGAGTGGCGGCGGCCCTGTTCCTCGATACCCTGGCGCTGGCGCCCGGCGGCAGCGGTTTGCCGACGCCGGAACTGGCGGCCCTTGTCATCCGGCCGGCTACGCCGGTCGCCTGGCCCCTGGCGGCGCTGTACCTGCTCCTGCTGCAACCCCTGGCGGAGGGCCTGGTCTTCCGCGGCCTGCTGCAACCCGCCTTGCAGGCCCGCGCCAGCCGGCGCGCCGCCCTGCTGCTGACGGCCCTGGCCTGGGCGCTGTTTCACTTGCTGGCCTACACGGGCGCGCCAGGCAGCGCGGACCCCGCGACGCTCTACCTCTCCCGCCTGGCGCTCGGTCTGCTGTTGGGTATCCTGCGCGCGCGTAACGTTTCGGCGCGCGCCAGCATCGTGGCCCACACCGGCATCAACCTGTTTTTCCTGCTGCGTCTGCTGAGCCAGTCGCTCTAGCCGGCCGTTGGCCCGATCAGCTCACCACCAAGGCGGATGACCGGCTGGTCCAGCGGCGTTTGCCAGCGGTCCCAGGTCTCCGTCTGCATGAAGCGCATCACGTGGGTGTCGTCGGCCCGGCCGACGCGCAGGGGGAAGCGCTCCACAAACTGGTTCACCATCCGGCTCGACATGAAGAGCAAGGGGTTGAGGATGTACGTGTCCTTGTAGCGGATCTCGAGATGGACGTGATAGAGGGTGTGCTCAATGCGGCCCATCTGCGTCTGCGGCGACACCGGCGCCTCGCGCGGCAGGTTGGCCGGCGCGCCCAGATGGCCGTAGATGATGCGATAGGGGCCCACGCGCACGTCGAGACGGTTGGGGCCGTACTTGTTGCCGCGCCCGGCCGACACGCCCTCAAGGCCGGCCAGGACGCGCGGGCCGGGCCGCACGTCCTTGTAACAACCATAATCGAGGCCACTGTGCAGGCCCTGGGCGTAGCGATGGTAGCTGTATTCGCGGCCGCGCCGCCAGGCGAAACTGGTGTTGCCGAAATACTGCGCCCAGTTCACCTCTTCCAGGTCCACCGGATGCCGCCGCAGCAGGATCCCCAGCAGCGGCAGACTGTCCAGATTTAGCAGAAACTCCGCCCGTCCGTCCAGGCGACGCACCGCGCTCCAGCCCTCGCCGTGGCGCAGCCACAGGTAATCGTCCGCTTCTACCAGGCGCGCGGAGTCCTCGGGCACGCGCAGGATGTCGCCCTGTTCAAGGCGGCCGGAGCGCACCGATCGGGCGCCAGGGGCGTCATGCACCGGTAGCGTCAGCGCCAGCACCTGCCAGCGCGGCCGCTCGTCGCGTGGCGGCGGCGCGCCGGGGAAGTCCTCCGGCCGGCCCCGCGCTCCCTCGACGCTGCGCTCGACGTCCGGCGTCAGGTCCTCCATGAAACCTTCGTCCCCGTCAAGGCTGCGTTCCACGCTCCAGCCGGTTTCATGCAGCCACCAGAGGTAGTCGTCTTGTTCCACCCAGGCGTCGGCGCGCACCTCGATGCTCTCGTCCTGCAGCAGGCGTGTCTCGCTCTTCGTGCCGGCCAGCGAGGGGTGGCTGCGAATGGCGAGCCGAGGTACCTGCACGCGGAAACGCTTGACCGACGCTTCTTCCTCAACGTCAACCTCATCCACGACGTCTGTTACTTCCCCGAGCTCACCCTCTTGCGTGAGCTCCTCGCCCTCCTCCCCGACCTCCGTTTGCCGCGCGTCGTCGCTCCACGCGCGCAGACCGACGGCCCGGGCGCTGAATTGCGCCAGCGGCGGCCGCGAGCTGCGCATGCGTTGCACCTCCGGCGTCAGGTCTTCAAGGAAGCGCAGGCCGCTGCCGGCAGCCAGTTCCGCGCTCCAGCCCGTGCCATGAAACCACCAGCGGAAACCGTCCTGCTCCACCCAGGCGTCCGCCTCCACCCACAACTCGTCGTCGCGCTGCAGACGCGCCGCCCGCAGATAATCGCTGCCTGACGCCGCCTGGCTGCGCACGCTCAGGCCGTCGGCGAGGACGCGGAAGCCCTTAAGCGGCGTCTCCGGCCCGTCAACGCCCTGCGGCGGCCGCAGTCGCGAGGCCAAAAGCGCCTGACCCTGCGGCGGCGTGGCCGGCGTGACCTCGACCATCAGGGTGTGGCGCCTGTCGCTGCGGCCCTGAGGCAGCCAGCCCTGCGGGCCGCGCCACCACACGTAGCCATCCGTCTCCGTGCGCGAGTCGCCGCTGACGTCCACCATGCTGCCCCAGGGCAGACGCGCCAAGACGGTGGAACTGCGGCGCGGCAGACGGCGGGCGCGCAGGGTCGCCGCGCTGACGCGAAAGCGTCGCCAGCGGGGCCCCGCCCCGGCCCCGTCGAGCTGCAGTTGCGCCCCCTGCGGATTGATGCCACGCACGGCCTGCAGGATCGGCTCGCTGGAGCAGTCCCCGCCGTAACGAAAGAGGCTCAGCCCGCTGGCTCCCTTGCTCCAGGCGCTGGCCGCGGCGCGCGCGATGTGCTCCGCCGGCACCGGCCCGGGTCGTGGATAGGTCTGCAACATGGGCACCAGCGGCAGACCGTGACGCTCCAGCGTGCCGAAGGCCTGGTCCAGCCAGGCGTCCGCGTTGCTGCGACCGCCGCCGAACTCGTAGTGGAAGATCATGGGATGCAGGCTCTGCACCCAGGGGGCCCACTCGCGCAGATGAATGTTGGCCGGGTGTCTGCCGCGCGCGTCGAGGTTCAGGCCCAGGTGAAAGTCCGGCGCGATGCCGGCGCGGATGCGCGCGATGAGTTCGCGCGCGCGGGCCGCGTCACCGGCGCCGAAGTAGCTTCCGCCGGGCTCGGCCTCGAAGGCCAGCAACATGGAGCGCGCGCCGGGCACCCTGCAGGCCTGGGTGACGAGGCGCACCTCCGCGTCCACGTCCACGCCGCGCAACACACACCACAAATGCGTCTCCAGCCCCACCCGCGCCAGCGTGCGCGCCCAACGCTGAAGGGCGGCGGGTCCCGTGATCGCCATGGCCTGCCGGCTTTCGCGCGCGCCCTGCCAGTCCGCGCCGTGGCTGGTCTTGAGCAGCAGGCCGGACACGTTCGGCGTGGCGCTGCGTATGCGCTCCGCCAGCGCGGCGATCTCCGTCTCCAGCACGTTGTCGCCGCCCAGGTGGACCCACAGCAGGCGCTCGTCAAAGGGGGTGCTCACGGGGCCTTTCCGCCCGCTGGCGGCCATTGACCGGCGCGGGCTACAATGCTCGCCGACATACAGGATTTGCGCATGATTGTGAACGCCGCCATCGTCCAGGCGCGCCCCGTCTACTATAACCTGGACGCCTCGCTGGAAAGGGCACAGAAGTTAACTTCCGACGCCGCCCGCCATGGCGCGCAACTGGTCGCATTTGGCGAGACCTGGCTGCCGGGCTACCCCGCCTGGCTGGACGTCTGCCCCGGCGCCGCGCTCTGGGACAGCAGCGCCACCAAATCGCTCTTCGCCGGGCTCGTCGCCAACAGCCCGACGGTGCCCGGCCCCGTGACGGCGGCCCTCGCGCGGCTGGCGCGCGAACTGGGTATCGTGCTGGTCATGGGCCTCAACGAGCGCTGCGGCAACACGCTCTACAACAGCCTGCTGACCTTCGATAATGACGGCGTCCTGCGCAACCACCATCGCAAGCTGCGCCCCACCTACACAGAGCGCCTCGTCTGGGGCCCGGGCGACGGCGCCGGCCTGCGCGCGCCGCAGACCGCCCTGGGCCGCGTCGGCGCCCTGGTCTGCTGGGAGCACTGGATGCCGCTGGCGCGCCAGGCCCTGCACGACGCCGGCGAAGAGATTCACGTCGCCGCCTGGCCAACCGTACGCGAGATGCACCAGGTGGCGAGCCGCCATTACGCCTTCGAGGGTCGTTGCTTCGTGCTGGCCGCCGGCAGCCTGCTGCGCGTTTGTGACCTGCCGCCGGGGCTGGAAACGCTGCCGGAACTGGCGCCCGACGATCTGCTGCTGCGCGGCGGCAGCGCCATCTTCGGGCCCGACGGCGCGGCCCTGGCCGGCCCCTGCTTCGAGAAAGAGACGATCCTGCACGCGCAACTGGACCTGCGCCAGATCGCGCAGGAGAGCATGACCCTGGACGTCAGCGGGCACTACGCCCGCCCGGACGTGTTCGACCTGTCGCTGAATCGCCGTCGGCCGGGCGCTTCAGACGGCACTGACGGCGACTGAAAGAAGCGCCCCGCCTCTGCCTGGCTAGTTTTCCGGGAAACCCACGTGCCTCCAGGCGACGCCGACCCTGTCGCCCTGGATGCACATGCCGCGGTACTCCCGGTCCGCCCCCAGCGCGGTCATCCGCGGGCGGTTGGTGCGGCAGTTCGGGAAGCGGATCACGTCCGGCGCGCCCCATACCGGCCAGCCAAAGCGGAATACGCACTCCTCGCCCTGGCTCACCACGCCGATGAGTTCGCATTTCTCCTCGCCCGTGCCTCTTTGGGGCGCTTCGCTGACGGCTGGCTGCGGCGCGGTAACGACCGGCCGCGGCCCCGGGTCCGTCGCGCTCAACAACAGACTGTGGATCCAGGCCTGCTCACCTTCCACCAGCACGCGTAACCAGCGCGTGCTGCCAAGGAAGCTTTCGCCCTGCGCCACGCCGTAGACCTCGACCGGCGTCCGGTTGCTCAGGGTGGTCACGATGGCGGCGTCGGTGCCCGGCGCGCCGCGCACGTTGATCCAGCCGGGTCGCGAGCTGACGTACATGGTGCGCGGGTAGCCTTCGTCGGCCTCGATTGCGAGGACTTGCCCGCCGCTGCATTCGGCGATGATGGCGTCCAGCGTGTCGCGCAGGGCGATCAGGGCCTCGAGGATGCCTTCCGCTTCGCCTGGCAGAGTGACGTCTTCCAGCGCCGCGAGGGCGCAGGCCTCGGGGTCCGCGTCCGCATCCTGCGTGGCGCCGGGCAGGGCGAGGGTTACGATCAGGGCCAGTGCCAACATTACTACAATGCTATGCATAGCCTTGGCTCGTTTGCTCAATGGATTAACGTCGCACAAGCACGCCCTTGTTGTGACTGGATTGCAACTGAATCGTGTCAGATCATTGTGACGCAGGGCGTAGATTGACCCTGGCCTGACTTGTTTGGAGACTTTCAGGGATGCAACGCACACTGCGTTCCAGCGCGTTCATCATCACGCCAGCGAAAGTGCTTGCCGGTCGCTGAAATTCCCAGGAAGTACCCTTCACCAGGTGGACCGTAGCCGAACGCGTCAAAAACAGGATGATTGCAAGGCAACCCCCAAAGGTGATCTTTCACCCTTTCCCGGTCTTCGTAGCCACAACCAAGGTAAATTCGACCTTGCTGGATATTGTCCTTGCATGTGCCGGTGGGCGGGCGGCCTTCATGCCAGGACACCTCTATGTGAGACAGCCCCGTCGCCGGCGACGTTGAGCTGACTGCTACAGGTCTGGTTTCACTGAGCAACAAACTGTGAATGTAGCCTTCATCGCCTTCAACGCTCACAAGGTGCCAACGTGTACTGCCCCTGAAGTCGTCGCCTTCCACTTCGTCCAGTGACTCCACAGCTTCACCATGGGCGACCTTCGCGACGAGATCTGCATTCAGACGCGGAGCGCGGCGCATGTTGACCTGACCCGCGCCGGAGTTGACATACATGGTCACCGTCGATTCGGTAACGGGCGGCATTGGCGTGGGAACGGGGGTGCACTGTTCAATCACCTCGGCCAGCGCCGCGCGCAGGGCCAGCGCTTCCGTCAGCGTCTGCGGCAGCGTCCAGCCTTCCGCGGCATCTGCCACACAGACATCACCAGCTTCTTCCCCGTCCTGCGCAACACCCACAAGGGCCGATGTAACGAGCAGAACAAGGACCGCCAACATCATCAACTTGCGCACTGGCAAACTCCATTCGCATCACAGGGTGCGCTGTGCATTCTACACCACCGCCACCACCGCCCTTGACTCCCCACACCCCACCGCTATGATGAGCGCCGGTTAACGGAACCTGTGCCCGCGGCGGCGAAGCCGCGGGTGCGACTGCCGCAGACCGCAGGCGTGCCCCCGGGCACTTAATCTCCTGCCGAGGCGAGGACAATCCCCCAGGCGAACCTGCCGGGCGGCCCTTGCGCATGCGGGTCGCCCGTTTTGTTGCCAGCCCATCCGCAAAGCGAAAGGAGCCCCGCTTGGCCATCAGCAGACAGCAAAAGGAAGAGCTCGTGGCGGCCTATGGCCAGCTGCTGCAGGGCACGGGCGGCTTCATCCTCACCGGCTACAGCGGCCTCAGCGTCGGCCAGTTGCACGACCTGCGCCAGCGCCTGCGCGCCAACAACGCCAGCTACATCATCACCCGCAACCGACTCTTCAAACTGGCGCTGCAGGCGAACGACTGGCCCGTGCCCGACGAAATGCTGCAGGGCCCGGTGGCGACGGCCTTCGCCAATGGCGACATGCCCGGCATGGCCAAAACGCTGCTGGCCTTCCGCGACGACTACGAGGAGTTGTTCGTCGTCAAGGGCGGCATCATGGACGGCGACGTGCTCGGCCCGGCGGAAGTGGAGGCGCTCTCGCGTCTGCCCACGCTGGACGAACTGCGCGCCAGTCTGGCCGGCCTCGTGCTGCAGCCCGCCGCCGGCATCGTCAACACGCTCAATGCCGCCACCGTCGACGTCGTCAACGTCCTGCAGGCCTACGTGCAGGAAAACAGTGAAACGGAAGCGCAAGAGGAAGCTGCCTGAGGCAGCCCGCAGCGGGCGCGGCCGTCATCAGGCTGCCGCCCTGCGCACAGGAAATCTGACTGGCAGGGCTGTCCGAAACAGCCTGTAGAAAGGGACAAAAACCATGGCTGAACTGGAAAAACTGGTCGAGGAACTCAGCGCGCTCACCATCCTTGAGGCGGCCGAGCTGAAGACCATGCTGGAAGAGAAGTGGGGCGTGACCGCCGCCTCCGGCATGCCGATGATGATGGCCGCCGCCGCCAATGGCGACGCCGCCGAGGAAGAGGAAGAGCAGACCGAATTCGACGTCATCCTCGCCGACATCGGCCCCAAGAAGATCAACGTCATCAAGGCCGTGCGCGGCCTGACCAGCCTCGGCCTGCGTGAGGCCAAGGAACTGGTCGAGAGCGCGCCGTCCACCGTGCTGGAGCAGATCAGCAAGGAAGCCGCCGGCGACGCGAAAGCCAAGCTGGAAACCGAGGGCGCGAAGGTCGACCTGAAGTAGTCGCGCCAGGGTATCAGAGAGCGAAGCGGACGGCCTAGGCACAAGTCCGTTTGCCTTGAACCTGGAACGGTTTATCCCTGATGCAGTTGATGCTGAAGCCGGTTTATCCCCGGAGCGGTTTATCCCCGGAGCGGCAAAGCGAAGGGGGCGAAGCGGAGGGGGCGACGCGAAAGCCAAGCTGGAAACCGAGGGCGCGAAGGTCGACCTGAAGTAACGCCGCTTCAGGGTCTCACAACACAAGAGGGGCGACCGCTGTCGGTCGCCTCTTTGCGTTCATGCGCCGCCTGGCCCGTCTCAGCTGCTGTCGACGTCCAGCGAAAGCGGCGCGGGCAGACGTTCGGCCAGCGCCGCGCGCAGTTCCTTCTGCAACTCGAGGATCGAGCGGCGCGCGTCCACACAGAGCCAGCGCTGCGGTTCCGCCGCTGCCAGCTCCCGATAGCCCGCGTAGACGCGCTGGTGGAAGGCGATCGCGTAGTCATCCAGGCGGTTCCACTCGTCGCCGAAGAGCGAGGCCATGCGCCGCCGCTCCAGCGCTTCCTGGGGCGCGATATCGAGAAAGATCGTCAGGTCCGGCTGCAGGCCGCCGGTGGCCGCCGAAATCACCTGCCGCAGGCGCTCAAGGTCCTGGCCGTGGCCGTAACCCTGATAGGCCAGGGTGGAGTCGGCGAAGCGGTCGCAGAGCGCGATGCCGCCGCGATCCAGTTGCGGCCGCAGTTCCTCGGCCACCAGTTGCGCGCGCGAGGCGTTGTAGAGCAGCAACTCGGTGGCGGGCTGCATGGCCGTGTTGTCGAGGTCGTGCAGCAGGCCGCGGATCTGCTCGCCGATGGGCGTGCCGCCCGGCTCGCGCGTCAGCAGCGCGTCGTGGCCACGTCGCCGCAGCCACTCAAACAGGCGCTGCGCCTGGGTGGTCTTGCCGCTGCCGTCAAGTCCCTCAATGCTGATGAACATCGCTAGCCCTCGCGGTGGATCTGCACGTGGCGGCGCGGCTCGCGGCCAAAGCTGCGCGATAGCAGTTGCGCCTGTTGCGCCATCTGGTGCTGGCGGCGGCGGATCTCCTGCGGACGCGCGCTCAGGTCCACCGCGTCCTCGCCGGATTGCACGCGCAGGATGGCCTCCTCGGCCTCGTTCATCGCTTCGCCGAAGGAAGCGTAACGCGGCTCGGCCTTGTCCAGCATAAAGAGATCGTGCAGAAAATTCTCCATCTGCGTGACGGTGTTGGCGCGCAGCACAAAGATGGGCGTGCCCCGGCGCTCGGCGTCCACGATCACCCGCGGCCGGCGCCGGTAATAGTTTTTCAGGGTGACGACGGCCGCGGCCTGGCGGATGTCGTCGGTCAGCAGGGCCGGCAGGTTCAGCCGCCGGGCCGCCTGCTGCAAGCGGTTGCGCGCCACGCCGTAGGCGTAGACCATGACCGGTTTATGGGCCGCCTGGGGGCGCGGCGGGGCCGTCGCCATGCTTTCCTCACGGCTGCGTCGTCCGTTGCGCGGGCGCCGGTGACGGTCGGCGCGTTGCTGCTCGGCGATCACGCTGATCTCCGGCTGCTGCGTCTCCACCTCAATGGCGCCAAGCTCGTTGCGGCTGCGCAGTTCGACCGGCCTCAGGTTACCGCGCAGGATGCCATCGACGGACGCGGCAACGTCCTCGCGCACCAGCAGGCGGTGGCGCGCCTGAATCTCGATCAGCACGTCGAAGGTGGGCGGCGCGCGCCGTTCCAGCACCGTCTTCTGCGTGCCGCGGCGCCGCGCCTCGTCATCCGATAGCGTGACCGACTGGATACCGCCCACCAGGTCGGAGAGCGTGGGGTTGAGCATCAGGTTCTCGAGCGCGTTGCCGTGGGCTGTGCCGATCAACTGTACGCCGCGCTCGGCGATGGTGCGCGCCGCCATGGCCTCCAGCTCGCGGCCGATCTCGTCGATGACGATGACTTCCGGGTTGTGGTTCTCGACCGCCTCGATCATCACCTCGTGCTGCCGTTCGGGGCGCGAGACCTGCATGCGCCGCGCCTTGCCGATGGCGGGGTGCGGCACGTCGCCGTCGCCGCCGATCTCGTTGGAGGTGTCCACGATGACCACGCGGCGCCGCTCCGCCAGCACCCGCGCCGCCTCGCGCAGCATGGTGGTCTTGCCCACGCCGGGCGGCCCCAGCAAGAGCACGCTCTGGCCGGATTCGACGAGGTCCTGGATGATGTCGATGGTGCCGTAGACGGCGCGCCCGACGCGGCAGGTCAGGCCCACGATGGTGTCGCGCCGGTTGCGGATGGCCGAAATGCGGTGCAGGGTGCGCTCCATGCCGGCGCGGTTGTCGGCATCGAAGTCGCCGATGACGGCGTCGATGGCGTCGATGTCGGCGCGGGTGATCTCGCGCTGCAGCAGGCGCTGCTCGTCATCGCTGAAGCGCGCCGTGGGCACGCGGCCGAGGTCAAGCACGATTTCGATCAGTTCATGGGTGGATTCAAGGCCATCGAAAGCCGTTTGCAGCTCCGGTGGCAGGATTTCGCGCAGTTTGTCGATGTCGTCCGTGATGCGACGTTCGCGGGCGATCGCTACGCCTCCTTGTCGAAGGGGTCCCAGGGCCGGTCCGTCAGCGCCGGCGCGGCGGGCGGCTTGATGGAACCGGGCAGCGCTTTCAGGCCGCGCGCGAGCGGGGCGAAGGCCGGCTGGCGCACCCCGGCGGTGAGATGCCGCAGCATCACCGCCTGGCGCGTCCAGGGCACGAAGCCCAGGTCGACCAGCGCGTCCTCCAGCCAGTCCTGGTAGCGGCGCACCGCCACGTAGACCGGCAGGCGCGCGCGCGTAGGGCGGGCGTGGTCGATGGCCGCGCTGAGGATGGCGGGCGCCTCGCTGAAGACGTCCGGATGCAGGCAGGGCGTCAGGTAGACGCCGTTGCGCCCCTGCGAGACGGCGACGTGGCCCTCGACGCGCTCCTGCTTGCGATACACCAGGCCGATGCTGTGCGCGGGCGGCGTCGCCACCGGCTGCACCAGACGCGGCACGATATTGCCGTAGAGCAACTGGATACCGTGGGCGTCATGCGCCTGTTCCTCGCTCAGTTCCACGGCGTCCATCATCAGCCGCGGCACCTCGTCCGGCCGCCGCAGCCAGATCTCCTGGCGCGCGTAAATCGAAAAGCCGGCCACGCGCATGGTCTCGAAGAGCGCCTCGTGTTCGTCGACTTCCGCGCTGAGGAAGTGCGCGCCGCGCCGGCCGGCCGCCACGGTCATGGCGTCCAGCAGGGTCAGCCAGGCGCTGTTGTCGGCGCGCGGCTCATGGCCCGGCGCGATGGCGACGACGCGCGCGCGCTGCGGCTGGTCGGTGCGGAACTGGCCGATGACCTGCGCGCCAGTCCGCCGCGCCAGCAGGGTGCAGCTGTTGCGATGCGGCAGCAGAAAACGCGAGACCAGCGCCGCCGTCCCCAGGTCCAGGGTGCCGGTGCAGGCCATCTCGCTGTCCAGCGGCACGGTGCGTTCCAGCAGCCGCGAGACCATGGGCAGGTCAACCAGTTTTACGGGGCGGGCCTCATGGGCCATGCATGTCTCCCTTGCGCCGGCGGGCGGTCAGCGAAGCGTGGCTGCGACGGGCGCCGGCTTAATCAGTGTAACACCACAACGCGGCATGACAAGCCATGCGGCGGGCCAGGCAGGCCTTGAATCTGCGTCGGCGTCGCGCTAGAGTAACGCCCGCTCAGGCGGCCCTGTAGCTCAATTGGCAGAGCAGTTGACTCTTAATCAATTTGTTGAAGGTTCGAGTCCTTCCAGGGTCACAGAAAACATCCGCCGCTCACTTTCCCGGCACACGCTCTCAAGGCACGGCACACTTGCGCTTCCAGGCAAGGTCAGCGCCTGTCGCGCGGGTCGTGACTCAACTGGTTCGCAAATTGCTGAAATCGGCCCTCAGCGCAGGAAGCGCGGTTCCACGAAGCGTGCCGCGCCCTCCTGCACAAAGAGGCCCAGGGCGCAGTCGCCGCGTTCGTAGATGCGGTAGCTGGCCACCACCTGCTCCGCCACGTAACACTCGACCAGCCCGCCCTTGCGCAGCAGTTGCAGACGGTAACGCCCGTCCTGCGGCGTGAAGGCCAGCGGCCGCACCACCAGCGGCGCGTCGATCTCCTGGCGCACCTGCACGCCGTGGCGCTCGCCCAGCACCAGGCTGTCCCACAGCGGGTCCATCGGCGTGGGCCAGCGGTCCAGCACCACGCGCCCCTGCAGCGGCTCGATCCCGATCCAGTAGCCCGACTCCAGTTCCGCGCCCTGCGTCTCCAGCAGCACGCCGGCGGACGTAGTGCCCGCGGCGATTTCGATGGTCGTGTCCAGCAGCAACTCGCCGTCCCCTTCGACCTCCAGCGCGCACCAGGCGTAACTGTCGCCCGCGTCGCAGACGAGGTCCGCGCCCGCGCGCTGCCAGTCGCCCTGGCCATCGCCACAGGCCCAGGCCAGCGACTCACTGTAACTGGCGGCGACTTCCGGCGGCAGGCGCGTGACCAGCGTGCCGTCGGCCAGCGACAGCAATTCGTGCGGCGAACCCAGTTGCCCGCCCCAGACCCAGTCGCCGCGGGCTTCGTGATGCTTGCGGTAGGGAATCCAGGCGAAGCTGAAGCGACGGCGGCCATCGCCGGCCGACTTGGCAGCGTAAAAGCGGCGGCCGTCGAGGGTGTCCAGACGGCGCGCGCGCCAGGGCCCCTGCGGCGTCGGCGCTGCGCGGTAGAAGGTCTGCGCCTGGCCGTCATAGCGCGAACGCACCAGATACCACCAGTCGCCCAGCTGGAAGAGCTCCGGACATTCCGGGCAGTGGGTCAGCATGGGGGCCGTGAGGGGCGCGCGCACCTCCCAGTGCTCAAGGTCTTCCGACACGGCCACGGCGACGCAGCCGCGCCGGTAAAGCGGGCCGTCCTTCAGCCGCGCGGAGATCAGCATCATGAAGCGCTCCTGCGCCGGGTCCGGGTCACGCAAGACGAAGGGATCGCGCCAGTCCACGGTCTCGTACCAGCGCGGGTCGGGGCCAAAGAGCGGATTGTGTTCGACCTTCTGCCAGTGGACCAGGTCGCTGCTGACGGCCTTGCAGATGCTTTGCGGCGAGTCCGCGTGGCGGTTGTAGCCGGTGTAAAAGAAGTGGTAGACGCCATCGTGCTCGATGACCGAACCGGTCCAGATGCCGTTGCCATCGCAGGCGCCGTCCGGGCCGGGGCCGAAACTGTCGGGCAGGACCTCCCAGTTCACCAGGTCGTCAGAGACCAGGTGCGCGGTCGAGACGCGCGCCCGCTCGACGTACTCCCAGGCGCCGCGGGGCGGCTGCGAAAAGAACAGATGCCAGCGACCCTCGTGCCAGAATGGCATGGTATCCCCGGCAGCGGCGCCGTTCTGTGGCGCATAGCCGAACAGTCTCATCCCGTCCCCCCCTGCAGACCCTGTGTGTCGGCGCAAAAGTCACGGGCGCGCCCTGTCATGGCGCGCCACAATCGGGGCCGGCGCTACGGATGGTCCGTGGCCCCGGCCCCCTGCGTTACGGCCTTTACTCTAGCCGTCCCCTTCTGATTCTTCTTCTGCCATTTCTTCGTCCATATCCTCTTCCATGTCCTCTTCCATCATGTCCGCCGTGACGAATTCTTCCCAGTTCTTCGAGAACTCGTCGATGAAGCCCGGCAGATCGGCGTCCGGATTGTGGACGCGGGAGAGGTTCTTCACCTGCTCGTCATTGAGGATGCAACCCTGCAGCAGGCCGTCCGCGTAGGTGTCGATGTTGCTGGCATCGACTGCGATCAGGCTGAAGAGCGGCTGGGTGTTCTCGACCGGGAAGCCGTGCAGGTAGTCGTAGAGCTGAATCAGGCCGAAGCCGCCGACCATCCAGTGGCCGCCGATGCTGAAGCCCAGCTTGCCCTCGCTGATGAACTGCGCGACCTGCTCGTCGACGTCCGTGGTGATGATGGAGATGTCGTCACGCCCGGCCTGCTCGACGGCGAACTGGCTGCCCAGGCCCGCGACCGCGCCCAGCACGATGATGGCGTCGATCTCGCCTGGCTGGAAGCGCGCGATGAACTGCTCGGCATAGAGAATGCCGTTCTCGCGGTTCAGGCGGTCCCAGGCTTCCGCGATCAACTCGATGTCCTCATGCTGATCAAGGACGCTCAGCACGCCATTCCAGATTTCCTCGGCGCTGGTGACGCCCTTCTGGTTCCAGATCATCGCGACCTTCTTGTGGCCGGCGTCGACCGTGGCCTGGCCAATCTGCTGGCCCCAGGTGTCGTTGTTCTGCGTCACCTGGGCGATGAAATGCTCGCCCTCATAGTCGGTGTCGTAGTTGCTGACGACCAGACGCCCGACGGCCACGCCCGGTATCGCGTTCTCCTCCAGCAGGCGCGCCACCTGAGTGCCGGCCGGCGAAGTCAGGGGGTTGAAGACAAGACCATCCGGCTGACGCGCGATGATCGACTCCGCCTGGCTGACGTGCTTTTCTTCGGAGTTCTCATCGTCGAACTCGTCCAGCGTCACGCCCAGCGATGCCGCCACGCAACGCTCGAAACGGTGCCGGTTGATCACCCAGGGGTTGGTCTCCGGCTGGCCGAGGTCCGCGATAACCAGGTCCATGCGCGGCTCGACCATGTCTTGCGCCGCCACACCGACGCCCGTCAGGATCAACAGCAACCCCAACAAAATGATGATGCGTTTCATTTTGAACTCCTTTGCTCTCCTTGCCCTTCCCGGCCCGTTGACCGGACCGGGGCCATACGCTGTCTCGTGTGACTTCTCAGGGTATGCGCACCTCCTGGCCAGCCTGACAGCTGAAATTTCTCATTTGACCACGCCGATGCGGCGCCGGTTAAGCGAGATCGCGATGGCGATGATCAACAGCATGCCGCGCGCCACGCGGCTCCAGGAGGGATCGACTCCGGCGATGGTCAGGCCGTTGGCGACCACCGTCAGGGTCAACGCGCCCACCACCGTCCGCAGTACGCTGCCATGGCCGCCGGTCAGCGGCGTACCGCCCAGCGCGACGGCGGCGATCGCGTCCAGCTCAAATTGCTCGCCCGCGCGCGGGGTGCCCGCGCCGGAGCGGCCGAGGCTGATCAGCGAGGCCAGGCCCACCATAAAGCCCGCCGCCACAAAGACCTGGATCTTGAACCAGGTGACGGAAACGCCGAACAGGGAGAGCACCCGCTCGCTGCCGCCCAGGGCCTTGAGTTGCTGGCCGAACACCGTCTTTTCATAGAAAACCCACATCAACGCGGTGATGACAATCGCGAAGATGAGAATGTTCGGGAAACGCCCCAGCGCCAGCAGCCAGGGCGCCGCCACCGAATCGACGTAGGTGCCGGTGGCGGCCTGCTCTGTGACGTAAATCGAGCCCCCGTCAGAGATGATGTTCAGCATGGCGCGCACGATGATCAGCATGGCCAGGGTGGTGACGAAGGAAGAGATCTTCAGCAGCGAGAAGATGCTCCCGTTCTTCATCCCGATCAGCGTGGCGGAGAGGAGGCCGACGAGGATGCCGGCCGGCCCCAGCCAGACCATCCCCAGCACGCGCATGTACATGCTGAAGCCCAGGTTCG
>JAGWBD010000048.1 GCA_021296065.1 Anaerolineae bacterium | reverse complement strand
CCCCCCCCCACGCCGACCAGCCCGGCCGAGCACTGGTTCATCGCTGCGGAACTAAAGCGACTGGGCGTGCAAGTGGATGGTCTGGCGCCGCGTTTCATTGGCGACTTCGAGAAGGGCGTGGACTACATCGGCGACCTGGCGCAATTCGAGCAGGATTTCGCCGCCCATGCCCGCATCGCGCGCGAGATGGGCCCCTACAAGCTGAGTATCCACACCGGCTCGGACAAGTTCAAAATCTACCCGATCATCCACCGCCACGCCGGACACCTGGTGCACCTCAAGACTGCCGGCACCAGCTGGCTGGAGGCCCTGCGCGTGATTGCCTTGCGCGACGCGTCGTTCTTTCGCGAGATTCTGGCGCTGGCCCGCGACCGCTTCGAGACCGACCGCGCCAGCTATCACATCTCCGGCCAGCTGGAGCGCGTGCCTGTCAACCCGCCGGACGAGGAATTGTCGGCCCTCTTCGAACAATTTGACGCTCGCCAGGCGCTGCACGTGACCTTCGGTTCGCAACTGGACAGATTCCGTGACCGCCTCTACGCCTTTCTGCATGAACACGAAAACGATTACCAGGCCGTGCTGGAGACCCACTTCGACCGACACATCGCGCCATTTCAGGGCGCCACAGGAAGCGACTGATGCCCTACACAATTGATCTTTCCGGCAAGGTTGCCGCCGTGACCGGTGGCAGCGGCGTACTCGGCAGCGCCATGTGCAGGGGACTGGCCGCCGCCGGGGCGACCGTCGCCGTCATGGGCACCTCGCTGGAGAAAGCCGCCAGGACCTCGGATGCCATTCTCGCCGACGGCGGGGTGGCCATGCCGCTGGCCGTCAACGTGCTGGAGCGCGAGACCCTGGATGCGGCCCGTGAGGAAATCCTGTCGATCTGCGGCAACATCGACATCCTGATCAACTGCGCGGGCGGCAACAACCCCGACGCCATGACCTCGCCCGACAACACGCGCAACCTGTTCAACATTGAACAGGAAGCGCTGCAGTGGACCTTTGACCTCAACTTCTTCGGCACACTGCTGGCCGCGCAGGCCCTGGCCCAGCCCATGGCCGAGGCCGGTCAGGGCGTCATCGTCAACATCTCCTCCATGGCTTCCCAACGCCCGCTGACACGCGTCGTGGCCTACGCCGCCGCCAAGGCCGGCATCGACAACTTCACACGCTGGCTGGCGGTCTATTTCGCGCAGGAATACAGCCCGCATATTCGCGTCAACGCTATCGCGCCCGGTTTCTTCCTCACCGAGCAGAACCGCCTCATCGTCAGCAACGAGGATGGCTCCCTGACGCCGCGTGGCCAGCAAATCGTCAGCAACACACCCATGGGTCGCCTCGGCCAGCCGGAGGAACTGGTCGGCACACTGCTATGGCTGGTGTCGGATGGCGCCCGCTTCGTCACCGGCACCGTCATCCCGGTGGACGGCGGCTACAGCGCCTACGGCGGCGTTTAACGGAAGGCGCCCGGGTGCAATGGCCCGGACGCCAAATGAGAAGCGATGGTTACTGCTTGTTGGCTGTAGGCTCGAAATCCAGCGCCACCGAGTTGATGCAGTAGCGCAGGCCGGTCTGGTCGCGCGGGCCATCCTCAAACACGTGGCCCAAATGTGAGTCACAGCGACTGCAGGTGACTTCCGTTCGACGCATGCCGTAGCTGTTGTCCGGTCGCCACTCCACCGTGCCTTCATCGATCATGTCCCAAAAGCTGGGCCAGCCGCAATGCGAATCGAACTTCGTGCCGGAGGCGAACAACTGCTGTCCGCAGGCCGCGCAACAGTAGGTGCCGTCCTCCCTGTGGTCCACGTACTCACCGGTATAGGGGCGCTCGGTCGCCTGGCGCCGCAGCACCGCATACTGCTGTGGTGTCAACTGCACGGCCCACTCCGCCACGCACTTGCTAACCTTCATGCTGTCGGCCATGACTTTGCTCCTGACTTCCCGCCTGTCTCCCGCCAGTATGCGCCGCAAATCTTGCCAGAATCTGAACATGACATCAGTGTCGCATCAGAATCACAGCGTACCGCCGAGGTTCCAGGGGTTGAATTCCGCCTCGCCCACGCCCTGGGCCTCGCTCTTTGATGGCGCGCCGGATGCGACCGCAATCATCAACTCCAGCAACTCCTGCGCCGCGTCGTCCATCGATAGCCCGTCAAGAATGCGTCCGGCATCGAAATCCATGTCCTCTTCCATGTGCTGATAAAGGGCCGAGTTGCTGGCCAGTTTGATGCTTGGAGCGGGCAGGAAGCCAAAGGCCGAACCGCGCCCGGTCGTGAACAGCACCAGGTTGGATCCACCGGCCACCTGGCCGGTCACCGCCACCGGATCGTAACCCGGCGAATCCATGATGGTGAAGCCGCTCGCCGTCACCGGCTCGGCATATTTGTAGACGCCAGTCAGGGGCGTGCTGCCGCCCTTGGCCACCGCGCCCAGCGATTTCTCGTAGATGGTCGTGAGGCCTCCCAGCTTGTTGCCTGGTGAAGGGTTGTTGTCGATTTCCATGTCGTGCTTCTCGCTGTGCGCTTCCCACCAGCGGATAAACTCCAGCAGGCGTTCGCCCACCTCGCGGTTCACAGCGCGCCGCGTCAGCAACTGTTCGGCGCCGTAGATCTCCGGGGTCTCGCCCAGCACCACCGTCCCGCCCTGTTGCACCAGCAAATCCGACGCCGCGCCGACCACCGGGTTGGCCGTCACGCCGGACCAGCCGTCGCTGCCGCCGCACTGCAGGGCAACCATCAGTTCGGACACCGGTTGCGGGCTACGTTCGCTGGCGTTGACGAGTGGCAGCAATTCCTCTACAGCCGCCACGCCGGCCTCAATCGTCTTGCGGATACCACCTTCCCCCTGGATGGTGATGCCGGGCGCCTGTCGGCCATTGCCATTCAGATCATAGTTGGACACCAGGTCGGCGACTTGGTTGGCCTCGCAGCCCAGGCCGACGATGATGTAAGCCCCGAAGTTGGCGTGGCGCGCCATCCCGGCCAGGGTGCGCTGCAACAACACGTAGTCCGCGCCACCGATCTGTACCGCGCAGCCAGAAAGGTGGACCAGCGCCACGACGCCATCGACATTCGGATAATCGGCCAGACGTTCGGGCGTGAAGTGACGGGCGATTTCGCGCGTGGTGTGCGCCGAACAGTTGACGGTGGAGATGATGGCAATGAAATTGCGCGTGCCTACCTGTCCGTTCTCCCGCAGGTAGCCGTTGAAGGTCAGGCGTTGCGCCGGCGGCACGTAGTCCACCGCTTCAATATCTTGCGCGAACTCGTACTCGCGTGCGAAATCCTGTACAGCCAGATTGTGCGTATGCACGTGGTCACCGGCCTGAATGTTCCGCGTGGCGAAGCCGATGGTCTGGCCGTAGCGCCGGACTCTCTCACCGGCGGCAAGGTCTGCCAGTGCGAATTTGTGGCCGTCAGTGACGAAGTCGCGCAGGTTCAGGACGCCATCGCCTGTCTCCAGAACCGTGCCGGGTTGGAGGGGACGGCGGGCAATGGCCACGTTGTCGCCCGCATTCAGCCGGATGGCAACGTCATCGAAGGGCAGGTTTGACTGGACAACGTCCCCGAAGAAACGAACATTCTGGTCCACCATGACAGCGTTCCTCCGTCGTTTATACGACTTGCGCAATGTTCATCAGTTCGCCAATGCCATCGATGCCGATGACGATGACGTCGCCTTCCTCCAGAGTGAAGTCCGCCGGAGGCACGATGGCCGTTCCCGTCAGCAACACGGCGCCCTTGGGCAACTTGTACGTGCGACCCAGAAAGTCGCCCAGCTCGTCAATTCGGCGACGGATGCGACCGGTGTGAATGGAATCGCGGAACACATCTTTGCCGTCGCGCTCAATGCGCATGCGAATGTTGGCGTCCGGCCACTCCCGGCTGGCCCGTAGGGCGATGCCCGGACCGAGCGCGCAGCAGGCTGTGAACATCTTGGCCTGAGGCAGATAAAGCGGGTTGGCGCCTTCAATGTCGCGGCTGCTCATGTCGTTCCCTACGGTAAACCCGATCGCTTCCATGGCCGGGTTATAGACCACGCCCAGTTCCGGTTCCGGCACGGACCAGGTGGCGTCGGAGCGAATGCCAACCTTGCCGCCCGGGCCAATGACGCGCCAGGCCTGGGCCTTGAAGAAAATCTCCGGGCGCTCGGCGACGTAGACGCGGGCATAGACGTCGCCGCCGTCGACAGCCTCTTCCTGGCGCGCCTTGCGGCTGTCCTCATAGGTCACGCCCGCCGCCCAGACTTCCTGCTCGTCCACTGGCGCCAGCAGGGGCAAGGCAAATTCCCCCCGCGGCCAACGCGTTTCCGCCGCGGCCGCCTGCGCACGCAAGTCGTCAATGGCTTGCGCGGTCCGTCCCACGCTTGCGGCCAGCCAGGCGGAAAGCGAGCCAATGGCGTCGTGAACATCCGATACCGTTTCGCCCTCCTGCAGGACGTAGCGCGGCCCCTGCTCCGGATCAAGAACGCGCAGCAGAAGTGGATCGCTCATGTCGGGTCCCCCTGATTGCGGTAGCTTATCTGCCCGGGCAGCGGGCTTGTCACGGACCAGCCACCGTCCACGACCAGAGTCTGTCCGGTGATATAGCTTGCCTCGGGCGAAAGCAGAAAGAGCGCGGCGGCGGCGATTTCTTCCACGCTGCCCACGCGTTGTACGGGGATCTCATTGCCCCAGGAGTTTTCGAAGTCCGGATCGTCCTGTAGATTCCTGGGCGTCAGGATGGCGCCGGGCGCGATGCTGTTAATCGTGATGCCATGCGGTGAAAGATCGTGCACCAGGCCGCGGGCCAGCATTCGCAAGGCGGCCTTGCTCATGCCGTAGGCTTCCAGATGGTGCACGGCCTGCAGGCCGGTTACCGAGGACATCAGCAGGATGCGGCCGCCCTCGCCCTGATCCCGCATTTGACAGGCTGCCGCCTGCGCCAGAAAAAAAGAACCCCGTAAATTGAGGTTCAGCACCCGCTCCAGCGCGGCCGGCTCGTAATCGAAAAAATTGCCGTACAGGGTCAGGCCGGCGTTGGCGACTGCGAGGTCCAGACGTCCCCAGGCTTCCACGGCCACGGCGACCATTATACGCACGACGGCAACGTCCCCAGCGTCGCCGGCGAAGGAACGGCAGTCACCTCCACTGGCGCGAATCTCTGCCGCGGCCCCACTGGCGCGATCGCCGTCGAGATCGTTGAGCAGGACCTGCGCGCCCTCGCGAACCAGTTGCCGGACGATTTCCAGGCCGATGCCTTCCCCGGCGCCTGTGACAAGGGCGACCCGCCCGTCGAAGCGTCCCATGCGTTGCCTCATACCGGATTTCCGCGCTAGTATAGCCAGCCCTGCCCGCGCATCACAACTGAAGAACACTTATGAGCGAGCAAGGCGCAATCCCTTCGCTGACGGACATCCTGGCAGCGGACACGCCGGTTACCCGCAGCGTGGGCCAGGGGCCCGCCGGCGCCCTGCCCCTGACGGAAGAAATGCTGAGGAATGCTGGCAGCGGCCATCTCTTCGGCATGACCCAAAGCGCCGGCATGGGCTGGGACCCCGCCGAAGTCGCACGACCTCAGTACCTCATCCTCAGCACCCAGGGCGGCCTGCGCGCCGACGATGGTCGCCCGCTGGCGCTGGGCTATCACACCGGCCACTGGGAGGTCGGCCTGCTGGTCCGGGCAGCCGCCGAGACTCTCCACCGGCAGGGCGGGCTGCCTTTCGCCGCCCATTGCAGCGACCCTTGTGACGGGCGCAGCCAGGGCACGGAAGGCATGATGGACAGTCTTCCCTACCGCAACGATGCAGCCATTGTGCTGCGCCGCCTCATTCGCTCCCTGCCACTGCGCAGGGGCGTGCTGGCCGTTGCCACCTGTGACAAGGGCCTGCCAGCCATGTTGCTGGCGTTGGCGGGCAGTTCCTGGTTGCCGGGCGTAGTCATCCCGGGCGGCGTCACACTGCCGGCAGCGGAGGCCGAGGATGCCGGCACGGTGCAGACCATCGGCGCTCGCTTCAGCCATGGCCTGATCACCCTGGATTACGCCGCCACCATGGGCTGCCGCGCCTGCGGCTCGCCCGGCGGTGGCTGCCAGTTTCTGGGCACCGCAGCCAGCGCCCAGGTGGTCGCTGAAGCGCTGGGCCTTTCCCTGCCCCACAGCGCGCTCGCGCCCTCAGGCGAACCTGTCTGGCTGGAGATGGCGCGGCGCTCGGCCCTGGCGCTTTTGCGTCAGGAAGCGCTCGGTCTGTCCATGGCCGACGTCCTGACCCCGTCTGCGCTGGAAAACGCCATGCTGGTGCATGCGGCCTTCGGTGGCTCCACCAACCTGCTTTTGCACATCCCGGCCATCGCCCACGCCGCCGGCCTGCCCCGCCCCACGGTGGCGGACTGGACGCGCGTAAACCGTGCGGCGCCGCGCCTGGTCGATGCCCTGCCCAACGGGCCGCGCAACCATCCCACAGTGCAGGTCTTCCTTGCCGGCGCTGTGCCGGAAGTGATGTTGCATTTGCGCGCCCGGGGCATGCTGGATTGTTCTGTCCTGACGGTCACCGGCGCAAGCCTGGGCGAGCTGCTGGACTGGTGGCAGGACAGTGAGCGCCGCGACAGATTGCGGCGACTGTTGCGCGAACGCGACGGCGTGGACCCCGATGACGTCATCATGTCGCCGGACAGCGCGCGTCAGCGCGGTTTGACCAGCACGGTCGTCTTTCCTGTCGGCAACCTTGCCCCGGAAGGATCGGTGGTCAAGGCCACCGCCATCGATCCGGAGCTGGTTGGCGACGACGGCGTGTATCATCACAGCGGCCCGGCGCGGGTGTTCACATCCGAGCGCGAGGCCATCGCCGCCATCAAGGGCCAGTCCGGGCGCCGCGTCCAGGCCGGTGACGTGCTGGTCGTGATCGGCATCGGACCGGCCGGCACCGGTATGGAAGAGACCTACCAACTCACCGCGGCGCTGAAATTTCTGCCCTGGGGCAAGCACGTGCCCCTTCTGACGGACGCCCGTTTTTCCGGCGTTTCAACCGGGGCCTGCATCGGGCACGTCGGCCCCGAGGCGCTGGCGGGCGGGCCGATCGGCAAACTGCGCGACGGGGACATGGTCACCATTCGCATCGACAGAAAGACTCTGGAGGGCAGCCTGGACCTGGTCGCCACGGTAGACGGTCCGCTCAATTCACAGGAGTCCTCCGCCCTGCTTGCCCGACGCGACCCTCATCCGACGCTGGCGCCACACCCAAACCTGCCTTACTACACACGCCTGTGGGCGGCCTTGCAGGCCGTCAGCGGTGGCACCTGGGCGGGCTGCATTTATGACAGTGAACGGATACTGACGTTACTGGAAGCCGGTCAGCGCGCGCTCGACAAGGAACAGGGTGCGTCAAAGGATAAGGAGCAGGTCCCGTGACAGCAGGCAAAAGCAGTATTGCAGGTGAATGGCAGGCAGCCGGCACCAGTTACTTCCACAGTGTAGACCCTCGCACCCGCAAAGCCGGAGAGACCCGCTTTTACAGCGCCACGGCGCAGGAAATCGACGCCGCAGTGCGCGCGGCAGCGGACGCCTTCGCCGCGACTCGCCTGTTTCCAGCCTCAACCCTGGCGGATTTTCTGGATACCAGTGCCGAGGAAATCGAGGCCGCCGCCGACTCGCTTGTCGTCACGGCGGATGCAGAGACGGCCCTGGGCAGTGTGCGTTTGACCGGCGAACTGGCGCGCACGACCGGCCAGTTGCGCGCCTTCTCCGCCCTGCTGCGCGAAGGTTCACACGTTGCGGCCGTCATTGACACGGCGCTGCCGCAACGAACGCCCCTGCCGCGCCCGGATGTGCGCCGCATGCTGCTCCCGCTGGGTCCCGTGGCCGTGTTTTCCGCCAGCAATTTCCCCTTTGCCTTTTCCACCGCCGGTGGTGACAGCGCTGCTGCCCTTGCCGCAG
The DNA here is from genome assembly GCA_021296065.1 of Anaerolineae bacterium. Classification (GTDB taxonomy): domain Bacteria; phylum Chloroflexota; class Anaerolineae; order Aggregatilineales; family Phototrophicaceae; genus JAGWBD01. Next base: position 7,567 of record JAGWBD010000048.1, on the reverse strand, counting down.
GCTGTCCGGTTGTCGTCAAGGGCCATCCTGGACATCCCGCCACCAGTGAACGCTTCGCCCACGCGATTAACGCAGCGGTCAGCGCCTGCGGTTTCCCGCCCGGATTCTTTTCGCTGCTGCAGGGCGACGGGCACGATGTCGGCCGCCGGCTGGTCGAACACCCCCTGCTGGAGGCGGTGGGATTCACCGGCTCGCTGCAGGGCGGTCGCGCCCTGCATGACCTTGCCGCCCAACGGCCGCGACCGATTCCCGTTTTCGCAGAGATGGGCAGCATCAATCCGGTCGTGATCACCGCCGCTGCACTTGCAGAACGAGGCGCGGAAATCGTGCAGGGGCTGGCCGCGTCCGCGACGCTTGGCGCCGGTCAGTTCTGCACCAACCCGGGCCTGGTCCTGCTACCGGAAAGCGAGGAAGCCAGAACATTCATCGCAGACTACCGGGATGCGATGCTGGGCATCGAAGCGGGAATCCTGCTAAACGCCGCCGTAGAGAGCGGTCTGACGCGGAGCGTCGGGCGCAGCGCCTCCCTCGAAGGCGTGCGCTCCCATACCCGCGAGAATGCAAATCGGACAGACGGCTTTTGTTACCCGCATACTGTGTTGGAAACGGACGCGGCGACATTTCTGGAGAATCCCGACCTGCAGGAAGAGCACTTTGGTCCGGTCACCCTTTTCGTCGCATGCAGCGGCGACGAGGAACTCGACCGCGTCCTGCGTTCGCTGGCCGGCCAGCTGACCGGCAGCATCCATTGCGGCTCTGAAGAAGGGGAGTCCCTGCAACCCCTGCTGGACACCTTGCGTGAAAGGGTCGGTCGCCTCATCTGGAATGGCTACCCGACCGGCGTTGAAGTGACGGCAGCCATGCAACACGGCGGGCCCTGGCCGGCGACCAATGCGGCGGGCACCACCTCGGTGGGCACGAATGCCATTCGCCGCTTCCTGCGCCCGGTCGCCTGGCAGGACGTACCGGACGAACTACTGCCCGAAGCCCTGCGAAACGGCAATCCACTCGGGATTTTGCGTCAGGTGAACAGCGACTTTACCCGCGAGCCAATTGCCTGAGAGGACTCTCAGCCAGCGCCCGCCGATCCTTCGGCCAGGCGGCCGTTACCGGGGACGGGAGTCGCCTCTTCTTCATCTCGGAACTGGCTCATGTAGAGCGCATGGTAAGCGCCGCCCTGCGCCAGCAATTCGCGATGCGTGCCGCGTTCGGTGATCTGCCCGTCCTGCAGCAGCAGCACCTGGTCCGCATTGCGGATCGTGCTCAGGCGGTGCGCGATGACAAAGCTGGTGCGGCCTTCCAGCAGGCGCTCGAACGCGCTCTGGATCAGCCGCTCGGTCCGTGTATCCACGCTTGACGTCGCTTCGTCCAGAATGAGAATGCGCGGGCTCATGAGGGCGACGCGGGCAATGGCAATGAGTTGTCGCTGCCCCTGACTCAGGCCGCTGCCACGTTCGCCCAGCACGGTCTGGTAACCTTCGGGCAGGCGCTCGATGAAGCTGTCAGCCGCCACGAGTTTGGCTGCGGCAATGACTTCTTCATCGCTGGCGTCAGGACGGCCGAAGCGAATGTTGTTCAGGACGCTGTCCGAAAACAGAAAGTTGTCTTGCAGCACGACGCCGATCTGCTGCCGCAGACTGTCTATCTGCACGTCCCGCACGTCGTGGCCGTCGATGCGGACCGCACCGGCACTCACGTCGTAGAAGCGCGGCAACAGGTTGATGATGGTGGTCTTGCCCGCGCCGGTGGGACCAACGATGGCGACAATTTCGCCGGGCCTGGCCTCAAAGCTGATGCCATTGAGGACCGGCTCTCCGGCCACATACTCGGCAGCCACCTTGTCGTAGTGAACACTGCCCTGAACGGTCGGCAGGGGAAGCGCATCCGGCCCTTCCACGATCTCATCCTGCTCGTCCATCAGGCCAAAGATGCGTTCGCCACCGGCAATGGCGCTCTGCACATTGGTCCAGAGCACAGCGATCTGCTGAATGGGTTGGCTAAAACGCTGCGAAAAGGCCACAAATGCGAATACAGTACCCAGGGAAATGGCCGACCCGCCCAGCAATGGCTCGTCGCGCAGCACGGCGATGCCGCCGGCCAAAACCACAATGGCCAGCGCTACAAAGCCCAGCGCTTCCAGTACCGGACTCAGCGCGCTGGTGAAGGCTGCCGCCCGAATATTGGCCTCGCGATTGGCCGCATTGGAACGCTCGAAATCTGCGATGGTCTCATCCTCGCGGTTGAAGGCCTGCGCCTCGCGGGCGCCGGCGATGCTCTCCTGCAGGTCCGCGTTGACTGTTCCCATCTCCAGCCGCGCCTGACGGAAGGCCTTGCGCGCCTGGTTCGAAAAATACAGGGTGGCGACGGCCATGACCGGCACGATCGCCAGGCTGACCAGGGCATAGGTGATGTTGGTCTCAAGCATGCGCACCATGATCCACACGATGATCAACCCGCCCGAGATCACCTGCATCAGCGCGAAACTGAAGGCCTGTTCGATCGTGTCGGAATCATTGGTGACACGACTCATGATGTCACCGGCTTCATTTTTTGCGTAAAACCCCATGGAAAGCCGGTGAATGTGTCGAAACAGGTCCTGGCGCATGTGGCGCAACACGTGCTGCCCGGTCCAGGACATGGCATAGAAGGCCAGCCCTGCCAGCACGGACCCCGCCAGACTGATTGCCAGCAGCACCAACACCAGGCTGCCCAGACCCAGCAGGCGGGTGTCTGTATCCATTTCCGGCGTAACGGACGCAAACCAGCAGTTGGCCGGGTCTCGCGGGAAAAGGTAACAGTCCACCGACTGGCCGATTAACTCCGGCGAAACGACCTGGGTCCATGCCTGGGCGGAGATCAGCACCAGTGCCAGCATCGCGCCGGGCCAATGCTGCCGAAAATAGCTGCCGAAGCGGGCAAGGGTTTCACCCAGGTCCTTTGGCTTCAGCGTTTCCCGTTCGAAGAGACGGCGGCCGCCGTCCATGCCCATCATGCGCCGTCGGCCTCCACACTCACGTCCTCCACCAGTTGGGAGTTGTAGATTTCTGCATAGATGGGGCTGTTCTCCATCAGTTCCGCATGGGAGCCCATGGCCGCCACAGCGCCGCGATCAAGGACGATGATCAGGTCGGCGCCCAGGACTGTGCTGATGCGCTGCGCAATGACGAAACTGCTGCGGCCCTTCATGAGGTTGTCCAGCGCCTGTTGAATGCGTCTCTCGGTTGTGAAATCGACGGCGCTGGTCGAATCGTCCAGTATGAGCAGATGCGGATCAAGCAACAGGGCCCGGGCGATGGCAATGCGCTGCTTCTGGCCGCCGGAAAGTGTGGCGCCCCTTTCGCCCACAGAGGTCGCGTAACCCTCGGGGAACTCCATGATGAAATCATGAGCGGCGGCCGCGCGGGCGGCGGCCTCAACTTCTTCCGCGGAAGCATCCGGCCTGCCGAAAGCGATATTTTCCTGGATGCTGCCACTAAAAAGGTTGGTTTCCTGCAACACAATACCGATCTGCGAACGCAGACTGTCCAGCGTGGCGTCGCGGATGTCCACGCCGTCAATGCGGTCCACGCCATCTCTGACGTGATAAAAGCGTGGTATCAGGTTGATGATGGTTGTCTTGCCGCTGCCGGTAGCCCCCAGCAAGGCCACGGTCTGACCCGCTTCAACGCGAAAACTGACGTCGTCCAGAACGTTCTCGCCGGATTCAAAGTAGCGGAAGGTCACGCCCTCGAACTCGACGTCGCCGGCTATGGTCGCCAGGTCCCTGGCCCCGGGCCGGTTGCGGACTTCGCTTTCGGTGTCAAGGATTTCAAAGATGCGTGTGGCGGAGGCAGCTGCCTGGGCCATCAGAGAAATGATGAAGCCCAGTTGACCCAGCGGGAAGAAAATGTAGATCAGGTACAGGGCGAAGGACTGGTACTCTCCCAGACCGATCAATCCGGGAATGATCTGCCGGCCGGCAAAGTAGAGCACGATCACCTGGCCGACGTTGGCCAGCAGGAATATCAAGGGAAACAGGATGGAAAAGGTACGGCTGATGTGCAGACGTTGCGCCATCAGCACGTTGGTGGCCTCGTCAAAGCGTTGCTGTTCACGCCCTTCGCGCACAAATGACTTGACCACGCGGATCCCGGCCACGTTTTCCTGCAATACGGTGTTCAGCGCTGCCAGCAAGCGCTGCGATTTCTCAAACAGGGGCTGCGCGATGCGGCCGAAAATGGTGAAGAGAATGATCGTGAAGGGCAAAATCGGGAAAATGGACAGGGTCAACTGCCAGTTCGTCGAAAGCAGAATGATCAGGGTCGCGATCAACAGCAGAAAGGCCTGTACCGCCAGAATGAGCCCCTGGGCGATGAACAGGCGCACCTTCTCAACGTCGTCCGTCGCGCGAATCATCAGCTGACCGGTCTGGGTCCGGTCGTAGTAACTGAAAGAAAGACGCTGCAGGCGGGAAAAGATGTCGTTGCGCAGGTCAAAGGCCGCACCCTGCGATGTGGCCTCGGCCATGTAGGTCTGCACAAAGGCGAAGACGGCGCGCAGCACAGCAAAGATAATGATGGCCACCACACCGTTTATTAGCAGGGTCTCGGCCGCTTCCGAGGTAAGTCTCAATTCATCAACGCTGCTGCCCAGCAACTGCGCCGACGCGCCCTGCACGAATTCCGGCAGCGCGAGAATCTGATTCGCAGTCACACCGTCAGTGACGGCGTTGACCATGTTTTGCACCAGGCGCGGCACGGCCAGATGCGCCAGCGTGGCGATGATCAGGGCGCCGTAGGCCAGCGCCGCCGTCCGACGTTGCCGCCCCAGATACGCGATTGCCCGCCGCAGGCCGGCCATGTCGACCGGCGGCCGCCCGCCCCGTCGTCCCTGTTCGCTTCTGTTCATCGTTCTGGATTGCAAGGTGGCTCTCCCGGACCAGGCGTCGATGAATTCCCGGCCACTCTGCCAGTTCAGGATAGGGTCAGCCAGGTCGATAATCAAGTACCACCCTGTCCGCTAACCGGATTCTTATGTATGTCAAGGACAGGTGGCGGCAAGGCCTTCGCTTATTCATAATACGAAGCGGAGACCTGCAAGTGACAAATCCGGGGAGAGCGGATGACTGTATTCCCTCGCAGTACGATTGCAAAAGCCGGGCTCGAAGTGCCGCGCATCGCGCTGGGCTGCGCCCACATCGGCAAATTTGGGCGGGAAGAGGCCATTGGCATTGTCCACAGCGCGCTGGAACTGGGCATCGACTTTCTGGATACCGCCCCCCTTTACAAGACCGAAGCCTACATGGGCGAGGCCCTGAAGGGCGTCCCGCGCGACAGCTATATTCTGGCCACCAAGATTGGCCGCCTGCCGGATGGCCGGGGCGGCTTCATCTTCGATTACACGCGCGACGGAGTCCTGCGCAGCCTCGAGAACAGTCTTAATGCGCTGAAACTGGACCGCGTCGACATCCTTCACATTCACGACCCGGACGTGGAAGACAAGTACGAGGAGGCACTCCACCACGGGTATCCCGTGCTGGATGAGTTGCGCAGTCAGGGTGTCGTCAGCCCCATTGGCCCCGGCATGAACCAGTGGGAAATGGAGCTGGCCTTTTCGCGCGCCGCCGACTTTGACTGCTTCCTGCTGGCCGGTCGCCATACGCTGCTGGAGCAGACCGCGCTGGCTGCCCTGCAGGAGTGGCGCGAGCGCGGCATCGGCGTGTTCGCCGGCGGCATTTTCAATAGCGGCATTCTGGCCACCGGCGACAGCGAAATCGCCAGATACAACTACGAAGTGGCCCCGCCCGACATCCGCGCAAAGGCTCGCAAACTCGAAGGCATTTGCAAGCGCTACCGCGTGCCGTTGAACGCCGCCGCCGTGCAGTTCGTCCAGGCCCACCCGGCCTACAACACGCTGGTTGTCGGCGCCGACCGGGTCCACCATGTTGCGGACAATCTGGCCGCCCTGAAGTTTGAGATTCCGCAAGCCTTCTGGCAGGAACTGGTGGATGTGGGGCTCGTGGATGCTGCGGCGCCCTTGCCGGACTCGCCAGGAGCCTGGCAGTGAGCCGGCATTCGGGAATTACCGCCTGTATCTCTGCCAGGCAGCCGCTATACTTTGCCGCTGACAAAACACAGGATCGCGCCTGGTCTGTTCAGTAGCGGCGTGGCACAACCCGGGAGGCTGCATGGCAAGCGCGCAACAACGGCAAAAACTGCTCATACTCTACCTGAGCACCTCGGCCCTCGACAGCGAAGTCAAGGGCTGGACGATTTACGACGGCACCGGCCGAGAGCATCACACCACTGGCGATGGCCTGGAGCGTCCCTACGCCACGGGCATGGAGGCCCTGCTGGATGGCTGGCGTGTGATCCAGTTCCCGCAGCTCATCCCGCCCTACCCCGGCCTGGAATACAGCACCTCGTTCAAGAAGAATGAGTACATCTTTGAGAAGCTGGAGACCATCGACCCATGAGCGACAAACAACTGTTTGTCTATTCGCATCAAATGGCGGCTTTCGTGGCGCGCGGCTTTCTGCGCTTCGACGAGATTGTTCCGGATGAAATTAACCAGGCGGCGATGAGCGCCTTTGAAGCCGGTGGCATCCAGAGTTATCCCGCGGGCACGCCCCTCGGCGAGTGTTATCCCGAGCCTTCACCCATCGGCGCCATGCTGCGCCTGCCACAGATTCAGGGCATCCTCGACAGCCTCGTCGGCCCGGACCCGCTTTTTGACCACCATGCCAATCACAAGCGCCTGCCCAACGAAGGCAAGGGCCAGGGTCTGCATGGCGACTCGATCATCGATACCCGCCTGCACTTCGACCTGCAGCTGAGGTACTTCCCGCACGCTCTGCCCCTCGAGATGGGGGGCACGCTGTTACTGCCAGGCAGCCACTTCCGCCGTATCAACGAAATGGAAGTCGCCCGTTACCAGAACTTCCTCGGACAGATTCCCATGGTCTGCAAGGCGGGCAGTATCCTCGTGTTGCACCATGGCATCTGGCACTGTGGCCGCCAGAACCAGACCGATCGCTTGCGCTACATGTACAAGATCCGGCTTAACCCCACCGTGCGTCAACTGCGCCTGTGGAATACCGACGACCTCGACGACGACAGCAGCGCCCACCAGCCCATCTTCGCCGGCGAAAAACGTCATGACGTACAGGCCATCCTGGCCAAACTGGAACCCTGGTACGAAGCCGGCGATGGCCGCCTCGAAATCGTCAACCGCACACTGCTGTGGCGTTTCCTCACCGGCGACGAGGACTTTGACGTGCACTACTGGCTGACGCGTCTGGAAAACATGCCGGAAAACCGCCTCAGCGCCTGAGCCTGACATGGAGCGCACATGAAAATTACCAGGCTGGAGACCTTCTTCGTCCGGCCGCGCTGGCTCTTTCTCAAGATGCATACGGACGAGGGCATCGTTGGCCTTGGCGAGCCGGTCCTTGAGGGTCACTCGCAGACCGTGGCCGCGGCCGTGGATGAGATTGGCCGCTACCTCATCGGCCAGGACCCTACGCGCATCGAGCACCACACGCAGGCCATCTTTCGCGGCCAGTTCTATCGCGGTGGCCCCATACTCA
>JAGWBD010000159.1 GCA_021296065.1 Anaerolineae bacterium | reverse complement strand
GCCTGGCACCCAGAACTTTCGGGTGGCATGGCCCAACGCGTGGCCATCGGTCGGGTGCTGTTGCAGGAACCGGACCTGCTGCTGCTGGATGAACCTTTTGGGGCGCTGGATGCCATCACCCGCGAACAACTGGGGCTGGACCTGCTTCGCATCCGGGCCCGCGCCGGCCAAACCGTGCTGATGGTCACGCACGACATCAACGAGGCATTGTTGCTTGCGGACCGGGTGCTGGTACTCAGTCCCCGTCCCGGCCGTCTCGTCGCGGACCTGGCTGTGCCCTTGCCGCGCCCGCGTCGGATCGAACACACATGGTCACAACAATACGTGGACTTGCTGCGCTCGTTGCGCACTGCCCTGGGAAAAAGGGCTGAAGAAAGCGGGCCGGAAGTCACATTGGGAGTGAGATGAGCATGGACGTAGAAGCACTGCGCCAGCAATTCCCTGCACTGAAACAACGTGGTGACGACGGTCGCCCGATTGTTTTCTTCGACAATCCGGCGGGCACGCAGGTGCCCCAGGCGGTCATTGACGCGGTCGGCAACTATTACCGCAGTATGAACGCCAACGCCGGCGGGCTGTTCAGCACCAGCCGTCGCACCAGTTCGATGGTATCGGAAGTGCGCGCTGCCATGGCCGATTTCCTGAACGCGCCATCGGATGAGGAGATCGTTTTTGGCCCGAACATGACGACGCTGTGTTTTGCGCTTGCCCGGTCGCTGGCGCAAACGCTGCAACCAGGCGACGAAATTGTCCTTACGCGCATGGACCATGACGCCAACATAGAGCCCTGGCGGCGCGCCGCGGCCAGGCATGGACTGGTCGTTCGCATGGTCGATTTTGTTGAGCCTGAATGCCTGTTGGATTTGGACAGCCTGGAAGCAGCCCTGACCGACCGCACGCGTGTTGTCGCAACCACGCATGACTCCAACGCTGCCGGCAGCGTCAACCCCATCCGGCAAATTGCGTCGATGGCGCATGCCGCCGGCGCGCTGTACGTGGTTGACGCCGTGCAAAGTGCGCCGCACCTGCCGCTCGACGTGCAGGAGATCGACTGTGACTTTCTGCTCTGCTCCGCCTACAAGTTCTATGGCCCGCACGTGGGTGTGCTTTGGGGTCGGCAGGAGCTGCTGGCGCAATTGCCGGTGGACAAGGTGCGTCCGGCAAAGGACCTGCCGCCCTGGCGCTGGGAGACGGGCACGGCAAGTTTTGAGACCATCGCCGGTCTCGGCGCGACGATTGCATATCTGGATGGTATCGGGCGCCAGCAAGGCGACCGCCATGCATCCCGTTTGGCCCATTTGTCGGGACGGCGGCAGCGCCTTAAGTCAGCAATGATCGCGCTTTCGAATTACGAACGCGGTCTGTGCCGCGAACTCATCGCCATGCTGCAACAGATTCCCGGGCTGTACGTCTATGGCGTGACCGATCCGCAGCGGCTGGGCCTGCGTGTGCCTACGGTGATCCTTACCCTTGCCGGGCACAACCCGGCGGATATAGACGGGCGACTGGGGGAACAGGGGATCTTTGTCTGGGCGGGTGACTACTATGCGCAGGAACTGATGGAAAGGCTGGGGCACGGCGCCCACGGCATGGTGCGGGTTGGCCTGGCGCAATACAACACAATTGACGAGGTCCAACGCCTTGGCGCTGCGCTTGATGCAATTGTTCGGAATTGAAGGGTTACTCAGGCGCCCGATCGCAGCGCATTGAGCCGTTTCATGAGGCGTGACTTGCGCCGGGCCGCATTGCGCTTGTGGATCACACCCTTGCTGGCGGCCTTGTCCAAATCACGCATGGCGACATGGGTGGCTTCTTCGGCGCTGCTGACGTCACCGCCCTCAATTTCCAGTCTCGCCCTTTTGACCAAAGTCCGCGCGCGGTTGCGGTGCGAGCGGTTGCGTAGTTGCCTTTTTCCGTTTTGCCGAATTCGCTTTTGGGCGGATTTGCTGTTGGCCATCGTTGCCTTCTGCGGCGTTTGCCGCCACTTCAATTGTTCCAGAATTGCAAGTCAGTCTACACAGGCACTGTCGGCCTGTCCATAGTGTTCCGACAGGCACCTGTATTGCTCTGAGCTTGCAACGTTTCCATGGCGGGGAGGACAGGATTCGAACCTGCGGTCCGGTCTAACCCGGACAACCACTTAGCAGGCGGCCCCAATCGTCCACTCTGGCACCTCCCCGGTCCTGTCAGCAGCGGAGCGAGAGGGATTCGAACCCCCGGTGGCGTTGCCGCCACAGTGGTTTTCAAGACCACCGCCTTAAACCACTCGGCCATCGCTCCCTGACAGCGCAGAAATCATCGCACAGACGGCTGCTGCTGTCAATGCTGCTATACTGCTGGCGGCCTGGAGAAAACAACCTCCGATGGACGTCCTGTACCAGTTTCTGTTGGGTTCAATGCTTTTGTTGCTGGCCCTTGTCGCCGGACAGAGCCGGCTTGAGCAGCAATTGCTGCGTGCGACGCAGATCGTTGCCCTGGCGCTTGGCCTGCGTTGTCTTGTCCATTATTTGCAGCTGGACGCCGCGGTCCTGACCGGAACCTGGTGGCCCAACGCGTTGGTTTTGTCGGCCCTGTGCCTTTTTTCGACAGCAACTGTTTTTTCTTCCGACTGGCGTGACTGGCTGGAACAGCGGCTGGCAGGCGGAGGCGCTTCCTTCAGTGGCGCGTCAGCCCGCCACGTCACGGCTCTCGTCCTGATGCCTGTCGTCGTCGTTTGCACCCTGGCCCTGTCGGCGGCAAGCGGAAATCCGGGCAACCCTTTCGATCTGTTCGTTACTTTGATGTCCATGCTGTTGCTGTTGTTTTTTGCCTTCCTGGGCGTCGGTTTCCCACTGCGCAGGACATGGCAACAGACTTGCGCCCGCCTCGATCTGCTGGTGCGTTGGCGCTGGCTGATGGCGTCGGCGTTTTGCGCGTGGCTCTCGTGTCGTTGCTCTGGTTTATTTGGGTTCTGGTCACCTGGCCCCTGTATGCCGAAAACGATGGCAGCCTGGTCAACCCGGACCTGGCAACGGTCTTTCTCTCGGCCGCCATGACGGCGTTGGGTGAAGAGACCATGTTCCGCGGTCTGCTGCAACCGGTATTTGGCGTGGCCCTGATTAGTGTTTGCTTTGCCCTGCTGCACATGCGGCCAGGCAGCGAAATCGCCTTTCTGCCCATTCTTGGCGTTTCCCTGACACTTGGCTGGCTTCGTTGGCGTCATGGCACTGTCGCCGCCATCGTCGCGCACTTCTGTTACAACCTGACGCTGGGTTTGACGGCGCCGTGGTATGGTGCATAAGTGAGGCCAGACAGGAACTGAAATTCCCATGCACAATTTGCTGGAACTGGACCGGGACGGGCTGACCAGGATTCTGGAGCAGTGGGGACAGCCGTCCTTTCGCGCCCGCCAGATCCTGACCTGGGTTTATCAACGTCATGTAACCGATTTTGCGGACATGACAGACTTGCCTCTGGACCTGCGCGAACGCCTGGTGGCGGAAATGAAGACAGGTTCCCTGTCACTGGCGCACGAGCGGCGCAGCCGCGACGGCACGCTCAAGCGGGTGTATCGACTGGACGACGGGCAACTCATCGAAACCGTGTTGATGCATTACCGGGACAGACGCCGCAGCGCCTGCATCTCAACCCAGGCGGGTTGTGCTCTGGGTTGGATCTTCTGTGCCACGGGGGAAATGGGTTTCGTGCGTCACCTCAGCGCTGCCGAAATCGTGGAGCAGGCCTTGTTGCTGGCGCAGGAACTGACCGGGCGCGGAGAACGCCTGAGCAACGTCGTTTTGATGGGTATGGGTGAACCCTTTCACAACTACGATGAATCGCTTAAGGCTGTGCGGCGCCTGATGGACGACCTGGGCATAGGGGCGCGACATATTACCATCAGCACGGTAGGACTGGTGCCGCAGATTCGGCGTTTTGCTGACGAGGGCTTGCAGGTCCGCCTGGCCGTCAGCCTGCATGCCGCCACCAATGCGGACCGCAGCGCCTTGCTGCCGGTCAACCGGCGCTGGCCGTTGCGGGAGTTGATGGCAGCATGTCGTGACTATGTCCGCAAGACCGGTCGCAGGATCACATTTGAATGGGCCTTGATCAGGGGCGAGACAGACACCATGGAACAAGCCCATGCGCTCGGCAAGTTGCTGCAGGGGCTGCTCTGCCATGTCAACGCCATCCCTCTCAATCCAACGGCGGACTACGCCGGCTCGCCATCCTCTTCGGACGAGGTGGAAAGATTCCTGTCCATCCTGGCCGACTATGGCGTCCGTGCGACCGTACGGGTACGACGCGGGATCGACATTGACGCCGGTTGCGGGCAACTGCGAGCCGCCGTGCAGGCAAAAGAGGCGGACAGCGATGCGCTATGATTGCAACGCCATATTGAATGTGGGCGAACTTGACCTCGCCTACGTAGACGAGTATGAAGACCTGCGCCTGATCAGTCTGGAAGACTGCGGTCGGCGGGCGCCTGCGCCGGACTGCGTTGCACGTCGCCTCCGCACTGTCGACAGCCAGGGGCAACGTGGCTGGTCCCTGGCTTTTTTCACGGAGCCAACAACTGTGTTTCATGCGCGGACCGACCAGGAATTGCAGCGCGCAGTTTGGCGCCTGGAACAGATGGGCTGGAAGGTACTTTGAAGGTCACTGGTTGCAAAAGCGCTGTGCAACAGTTAGCATTAATGCGTTCGCCTGATCGCTGCGGACTCTCTGAACCTACCACGAATACACTCCGGACGAGGCGTTGGCTGTAAAGATCGCGCCGTCCATTCTGGCGGCAGACTGGACCCGAATGGGTGAGCAGATCGCGGAAGCCGAATCCGGCGGAGCGGACTGGCTTCACGTCGACGTGATGGACGGAAGCTTTGTGCCCAACATTAGTTTTGGGCAGGACATGGTGGCCGCAGCCCGCCGTTCAACGCATTTGCCGCTGGATGTTCATCTGATGATCGTCGAGCCTTTACGACATCTGGAGTCCTTCGCGAGAGCCGGCGCCACGCGCATCAGTTTGCACGTAGAGGCCGTTGACTCCCTTTCATTGGCCATTCAGGCAGTGCGGAAGTCTGGCTGCCAGTGTGGCGTGGCGATCAATCCCGGGACTCCTGTCGAAGCTCTGGGCAAGGCGTCTGACGACCTTGACTACGTGCTTGTGATGACGGTTAATCCCGGCTTTGGCGGTCAGGAATTCATGCCGGAAACCTTGCCCAAGGTCAGGCACTTGCGTGAGAAAATTGCCGGGAGCGGTGACGACGTTTCAATTGGTGTTGACGGTGGCATGAATGCTGACACGGCGCCTGTGGCCGTTGCGGCTGGCGCTGACCTGATTGTCGCCGGCAGCAGCGTGTTTCGCGACGATCAGCCGGTGGCTGTCGGAATCGACCAATTGCGCAGGGCTATCGTTCTGGAAGCGGGACGGGACGCATGAAGGCGGGAACGGACAGGCGCACGTGCGACGGTCGCCAGTTGCGGTGGTTGCTGACCGCCGGTTTGTCATGGCTGGAACAAAATCAGGGTCTGGTCGATTCGCTCAATGTCTTTCCCGTGCCGGATGGTGACACGGGCAAGAACATGGTGTTGACCCTGCGCAGTGCCAACGAGCATATCAAACCCCTTGATTCAAGAAAGGCCGGCGCTGTCGGCGCGGGCGTGGCGCACGGCGCCCTGATGGGGGCCCGCGGCAATTCCGGCGTCATACTGTGCCAGTTGTTGG
>JAGWBD010000047.1 GCA_021296065.1 Anaerolineae bacterium | reverse complement strand
ACTGTCACTGGACCATTCGTACAGCCATTTCGCGTCGGTCAGTGAGGCATTCACACAGCCGTGACTGCGTCTGACACCGAAGCCATCGTGCCAGTAGGCGCCATGCAGGGCGATGGTGTCGTCGAAATACTGCGACCAGGGGACTTCCTGCAGTGAATAGAAGTCCGGTCGCCGAAAGGCGCCGCTCATTTCACCAACCCGGTAGCGCGACCAGACGCGAAAGTGTCCTTCATTGGTGGGCCACTGGTCGAGGCCGGAGGAAACAAGCGTGGTAAACACCGGAAACTTCCCCTCATAGGCGGTCAATACCTGTTCATAAAGATCAATCCCGATCCATTTCTGCGTTTCCACCTCCGGCGGCCGCGCGATGGGACTGGAGATGGCCAGCTTGTGCTGATGTACCCACTGATCAGGACCGATCTGGTACCAGCATTTGCCATCGACGCGCACGCAGCCAAATATGCTCACCCGCGTGTAGCGATAAAGAAAGGGGTTGTGGGGAGCATCGGCGCCGCCGGGTTCGCTCGCCCCTCGCAGGTTGCGCAGGGCCCAGGCCATGGGAAAGGCGAGACCGCCCTGCGGCAATTCCACGCCGGCAAACCAGGAGGGCCGGACCGTCTCACTCAACGCGTCCAGCGGCACCCATTCCTGATCGCCAATCTGCGCCCAGTCGCCCCGGGTCTGCGTTACGGTGACAAAATTGAAGCCTTTGTCGGTCGTTTCGCTCAATGCACCGTCCGGCGCATCGAAGACCGGCAACGCGCCCCGTACGCGACGATAATCGCGGACGGACACGACATCCGCCAGGATGCGTAGCTGACTCACCCTGGGTTCGCGGTAATCCTCAAGGATGACGTCATTCAGGCCGCAAATGCCCGCATCCGGGCCGGCGCAAACCTCGATCGCCACCGTCATCCCGCCAGTGGCGGCCAGCAGCAGAAAAAAAACGAAAAGCATGGTATAACGCATGGTGACCTCATCGCCGCAGAGGCAATCTTATATCCCGGCAGTGTAAGATTACACAAATGGGACATGGTTCGTGCCGGGCGGCATATATTATCACACATTCCTGGCAGGAGAGAACATGGAACGCATCATGATCAGCGGCGCCAATCGCGGCATTGGCCTCGAGTTCGTCCGCCAGTGGCTAAGCCGCGCTGACGTCCAGGTTCTTGCCACGGCGCGTAGCCCGCAGCAGGCCGGCGAGCTTAACGACATGGCCGGCCGGCAACTGACTGTCCTGCCCATGGACGTCAGCGACCCGGCTTCGGTCCGCTCGGCCGTCGCCCGCGTGGCCGAGGCCGTCGAGGGCCTCGACCTGCTCGTCAACAACGCCGCCATCAAACCGCCCGACGCCGAGCAGCGACTGGCGACCCTGGACCCGGACAGCATGCTGCAGACCCTGCGCGTCAACAGTCTGGGCCCGCTGCTGCTGGCAAGGGAATGTGTGCCCCTGCTACGCCGCGGCTCGCGGCCGCGTCTCGTTAACATATCCTCCGGCATGGGCTCGCTGAGCCGCAAGCAAAGCGGTGGACAGTACGCCTACTGCTCCAGCAAGAGCGCCCTCAACATGGTCACGCGCGGTCTGGCCGCCGATCTGGGGCCCTCGGGCATCGTTGTGTGCTCCCTGCATCCTGGCTGGGTGCGCACGGAAATGGGCGGCATGCAGGCATCGCTCTCCACGCATGAATCGGTGGCCGCCCTGCTGCGCGTGATCGACAGTCTGACCCACGCCGACAACGGCAGCTATCTCGACCCGGAGCGGGAAACGATTCCCTGGTAAAGGCTTCGCTCTTGTCGGCGACCAGGCCATTGACAGTCCCAGGCGCCGTCCGCACAATGAAGTGACAGATACCCTTTTGGCCGGGGCACTGCCATCGCCCCCGCCTGCCACCCGTTTCCGGAGCAAAGGAGCCCGCAATGAGCACGACCATTCCCGAGTCCCATCGTGAACTGCTGGCCGGCCCGACTGTGGTCATGCTGGTCACCCTGATGCCCGACGGCCAGCCCCAGGCCACGCCGGTCTGGTGCAAGCTTGACGGGGACGACATCCTCGTCAACAGTCAGCCCGGCCGCCGCAAGGACCTGAACATCCGCGCCAACAACAAGGTCACCGTGCTGGCGCTGGACCACCAGAATCCCTTCAACTACGTGGAAGTGCGCGGCGAAGTCACCGATATTGACGAGGACGACGAGGCGCTGATCGACGAACTGGCGCGGCTCTACACCGGCGCATCCCGTTACTTCGGCGACTTTGCGCCGGAGGACTCCCGCTCGCGCCGCGTCACCTACCGCATCACAGCGCGTCGCGTACTCACGCAGTGAGGCCCCGTTCGCGGCCATGAGTCAGGCCCTCGCCAGTTCGTTGCTGACGGCCCTGGTCAGCGGCATCTTCGCCCTGACCATTCTGCGGCGCTGGTGGCAGCGGCGCAGGGCGCATCAACTGGCCTGGGGCACCGGCATGGCCATGTATTTCACCGGCGCGCTGAGCCAGGTGGTCCTGACCCAGGCCTGGAGCCCGACCTTCTTCGCCCTGTGGTACTGGTGCGGCGCCCTGATGACGGCGCCCTGGCTGGGCCAGGGCACGGTCTACCTGCTGCTGCGCCGCGGCAACATCGCCCGCAACATCCAGATGGCGCTGCTGCTGGTGGCCGTCATGACCCTGCCCTGGGCCCTGTGGTTCACTCCGCTGGACGGCAGCGCCTGGCGGCCAGACTCCGACATGACCGCGATCTTTCGCGACATCATGCCCGCCGGTAGCGGCACCGTCCGTTTCTTCTCGCCGGTGATGAATACCTGGGGCACCGTCGCCCTCGTCGGCGGCGCGATCTGGTCCGCGCGCCTTTTCCGCCGCAAGCAGATCATGCGCGAGCGCGTTTACGGCAACTGGCTCATCGCCGCCGGCGGCCTGTTGCCGGCCCTCGGTGGCACACTCATCCGCCTCGGTGAACCTTCCCTGAAGTACATGGCGGAATTGGCTGGCGCTATCCTGATCTTCGCCGGTTTCCTGCTGGCCACGCGGCCGGCGCCACGGGAGCCGTGAAGCCGCGACCGGACCCACTCCAGGGTTGGGTGAAGGCTCTCAGGCAGCGCGAGCGTCGCACGCTGGCCGCGCTGGCAACGGCGATTCTGCTGTTCTGCGCGCTGGTGCTGGTCGGCAACAGCAGCCTCAACCCCCTGAATCAACTGCGCGCGCTGCACGACCAGCTGGGACGCGCCGGCCTGGTCATCGCCCTGCTGATGACGGCCCAGGCCCTGCGCGTGGGCATTTTGCGCAAGAATGACGTCACGGCGCTGTTCCGCGCCGCCACTTTCCTCATCTTCGGCTCGATGCTCTTGCAGGCGCTGATGGGCCTGCTGCTCTACGCCGAAGGCCTGCGACCGGCGCAGGACGTCCACATCATTTACGGCATGGCGACGGTGCTGGCGCTGCCTTTCTTCATGTTCGTGGAGATGACCGCGCGCAAGCGGCCGGCGATGGGCAGCTATATCTGGGGTTTTGGCCTGCTGGCCGGCATCGCCCTGCGCAGCATTCTGACCGGCTGAACACCACGCGCTTGCATCGCCCCCCGAAGTCGGCATAATCAAGGCAACGCATATTCCCTGGTGTGCCTGTGTCCCTAACCCCCATCCGCGTCGACGAGATCCCCGTGCTGGAACCTGGGCCCATGCCGCGCGCCTTCCACCTGATGACCAAGCCCAGCGGCGCCATCTGCAACCTCGACTGCAAGTACTGCTACTTCCTCTCCAAGGAACGTCTCTACCCCGGCAGCGACTTTCGCATGAACCCGACCCTGCTGGAGGAATACACGCGCCAGTACATGGAAGCGCAGCAGGTGCCCGAGGTGACCTTTGCCTGGCAGGGCGGCGAGCCCACCCTGATGGGCCTCGACTTCTTCCGCGAGGCCGTCAGTTACCAGCAGAAGCACAAAAAGCCGGGCATGCAGGTCCACAACAGCTTCCAGACCAACGGCGTCCTGCTCGACGATGACTGGGCGCAGTTCTTCCGCGACAAGGACTTCCTGATCGGCCTCAGCGTGGACGGGCCGGCGCAGTTGCACGACGCCTACCGCGTCGACAAGGGCGGCCAGCCCACCTTCGACCGCGTCATGCGCGGCCGCGCGGTACTGGAGCGCAACGAGGTCAAGTTCAACATCCTCTGCACCGTGCACGCCGCCAACGCCGATCACCCGCTGGAGGTCTATCGCTTCTTCCGCGATGAACTCAAGGCCGAATTCATGCAGTTCATCCCCATCGTCGAGCGCGACAACGACACCGGCTATCAGGAAGGCGATGGCGTCAAGGACCGCTCGGTCACTGCGGAGCAGTACGGCCGCTTCCTGAGCGACATCTTCGACGAGTGGGTGCGCCACGACGTGGGGCGGGTCTTCGTGCAGATCTTCGACGTGGCCCTCGCCGCCTGGAGCGGCAACCGGCCCGGCCTCTGCATCTTCGAGGAGACCTGCGGCGCCGCCCTCGCCATGGAACACAACGGCGACGTCTTCTCCTGCGACCATTACGTCGAACCGGACTACCGCCTCGGCAACATCAACGTCGTGCCGTTGGAGGCCATGGTCGGCTCGCAGCAGCAGTTCGAGTTCGGCCAGCACAAACGCGACAGCCTGCCGCAGTACTGCCTCGACTGCGAGGTGCGCTTCGTCTGCAACGGCGGTTGCCCCAAGAACCGCTTCATCCACACGCCCGATGGCGAGCCCGGCCTCAACTACCTCTGCGCCGGTTACCGCCACTTCTTCAACCACGTGCGGCGCCCGATGGAGATGATGACCGCCGAACTGCGGGCCGGGCGCCCGCCGGCCAACGTCATGCTGAGCCTGGCGCGCGAGCAACTGGAATTCGAGGCATTGTTGGCCAGTACCGGCCGCAACGACCCCTGCCCCTGCGGCAGCGGCCTCAAGTTCAAGCGTTGCCACGGCCGCAGCCGACGCAACTGAGCGGCGCTTTAGTCGAGTTCTTCCGCGCGCCAGCAGCGCACCTGCTGCCCCGGCTCGATCTCGCGCAACACCTGCGTTTCGCGCGCGCAGCGCTCGCGGGCGTGCGGACAGCGCGCCAGCAGACGGCAGCCCCCCTCCGGCGATGTTGCCAGCGAGATATCCGCCTCGCCGTCGCTGCCCGACGCCTGACGCCGGTCCCTGCGGCCGATCGAGGACGCCTCCAGCAGGGCCCGCGTCCAGGGGTGACGCGGCGCGTGGAAGATCTGGTCGCGGCTGCCGGATTCGACGATGTGGCCCTGCGTAATCACGTAGATGCGCTCGGCCACGTAGCGCAGGACGCGCAAATCATGCGTCACAAAGACGAAACCGGGCCCGCCCTCCCGCTGTTGCAGGTCCAGCAGCAAATTGATGATCTGACCGCGAATCGACATGTCCAGGTTGGCGGTGGGTTCGTCGAGGAAGATGAAGTCCGGTTGCGGCGCCAGCGCCCGCGCGATGGCCGCCCGCTGCAACTGGCCCCCGCTCATCTCGTAGGGATAGAGCACCGCAAAACGCGCGCCCAGCTGCACCTGCTCCAGCAAATCGCCGACCCGTTGACGCCGCTGCGCATGGTCCAGTTCGGGCACCTGGCGCAAGGCGTCCAGCAGGGCCTCCTCGATGGTCATCATCGGGTTGAAAGAACTGACCGGGTTCTGGAAGACCATCTGCAGGCGACGACGCAAGGGGCGCCATTCGCGCTCGGGCAGCGCCTGAATCTCGCGGCCCCGGTAGATGATGCGGCCCCCGTCGAGGCGCAGCAGATTCAACACGCAGCGCCCCAACGTCGACTTGCCGGAGCCGCTTTCGCCCACCAGGCCGACCGTCTCGCCGCGACGCAGGGTCATCGATACGCCGTCCAGCGCGACGACCTGCTGTCGCCGCCAGCCGCGCTGGCGCAGACTGAAGCGCTTCGTCGCCCCCTCGATGCGCAGCAGCGCCTCGCCGGCGGCCTCTGCGTTCATGCGTCCGCCACCTCCTGCGCGAAATGGCAGGCGGAGAAGTGCCCGGGCGCGACCTCCACGGCTTGCGGCCGCTGTTGATGACAAATGTCGCGGGTCATGGCGCAGCGCCCGGCAAAGCTGCAGCCCGTCGGCGCCTGACGCATGTCCGGCGTGCGGCCGGGAATAAAGGGCATGCGCGCCTCGTCCGTCTGCTCAAAGCAGGCCAGCAGCGCCGCCGTGTAGGGATTGGCCGGCCGTTCCAGCACCTGCGCCGTCGCGCCGGTCTCCATCACTTCGCCGGCATACATGACGATGATCTGGTCGCAGGTATCGGCGACCACCGCCAGGTCATGCGTGATCAGCAGCAGGGTCGCGTCCAGGCGCGCGACGACCTGCTCCACCAGCGCCAGCACCTGCTGCTGCACCGCCACGTCGAGGCCGCTGGTGGGCTCGTCCGCGATCAGCAACTGCGGCTCGCAGACCAGCGCCATGGCGATCAGGGCGCGTTGGGCCATGCCGCCGCTGTACTGGTGCGGGTAATCGCGCGCGCGCGCCGCGGCCTGCTGGATGCCGGTGGCCGCCAGCACCTCCACCGCCCGCTCCCAGGCCTCCGCGCGGCCCATGCCACTGTGCTGGCGACAAACGTCCGCGATCTGGCGTCCGACCGGCAGCAGCGGGTTCAGGGCCGCCTGTGCATGTTGAAAGATCATGGCGATCTGCGCGCCGCGAACCTGGCGCAAAGCTGCCTCGTCAAGCGTTAGCAGTTCCCGCCCCAGGAAGCGCACGCTGCCTTTCACTTGCGCGTTCGGCGGCAGGAGCCGCAACAGCGACAGGGTCAGCGCCGTCTTGCCCGAACCGCTCTCGCCGACGATGGCCGTGCGCGTGCCCGCCCCGACGCTGAGGTCCACGCCGCGCAGGGCATACACGGTCTCGCGGTCCACGCGAAACTGCAGTTGCAGGCCCTCAATCTGCAGCAGGGACATGCTCAGGCGCGCCGCACGACCAGCGAGCCGAAGAGGTCGCTCACGTTGTTCAGCAGCCACACCGAGATGAAGAGCGCCAGGCCCGGGAAGATCGAGGCCCACCACTTGCCGAAGACCAGCTGGTTGGCGCCCAGCTGAATCATCGAACCCCACTCCGGCGTCGGGATCGCCACGCCGAGGCCGATGAAGCTCAGCCCGGCGATCATTTGCGCCGCGTAGGCGCAGCTCAGCGGCAACTGGGAAAAGACGGGCACCAGGGTGTTGGGCAGGACGTGACGGAAGACCACCGACAGCGGGCTGTTGCCGGCCACCCGCGCCGCCTGCACGAAGTCGGCCTCGCGCAGGGGCAGGGTGACGCTGCGCACCATCTTGCTGTAGACCGGCACGTTGTAAAAAGCGAGAATCAGCACCAGGTTGACCATGGTGTTGCCGGCCGCGGCCAGCACGGCCATGCCGAAGAGGATCTGCGGGAAGCCCTGGAATACCTCCGTGATGCGCGTGATGACGCTGTCCAGCCGACCGCCAAAGTAACCGGAAAGCGCGCCCAGCGGCGCCCCGACGACGATGCCCAGGGCCACCGAACTGATCGCCAGCGCGAAGTCGGTGCGGATGGCGTGGATGGTGCGCGAGAGCACGTCCATGCCGTTGCCGTCGGTGCCGAAGGGGTGCTCCAGCGAAGGCGCCTTGAAGCGGTTAAGCGGATTGGGCCTGACGGGGTCATGCAGCGGCAGGAGCGGCGCCAGCAGGCCCAGCAGAACAATGAGGAGCAGCAGGCCGATGTTCAGCCGCACGCGCATGGGACCATTGGCGCGCATCATGCGCTGCAAAAGCGATGGCCGCTCGGGAATCGCCTGCTCGCCGGCCAGCACCTTCACAGCTCCGTGCGCACGCGCGGATCAAAGAGCGCGTTGAAAATATCGCTGGCCAGGTAGACCAGCAGGTAAAAGCCCGAGCTGAGCAACACCACGCCCATGATCGGTTCGTAGTCGGAGTGATTCATGGCGTCCACGGCGTAAAGCCCCAGGCCGGGCCAGGTGAAGACCACCTCGACCAGCACCGTGCCGCTCAGCAGGTAACCGTAGGTCATGGCGATCATGGTGATGACCGGGCCGAGCGTGTTGCGCAGGGCGTAGCGATAGACCTTGTTGCCCGGCAGGCCGAAGGCCCGCGCGCTGCGGATGTAGTCGCTCTGCAGCACTTCCTGCATGCGCTTGCGCGTGATCTGCAGCGTGCTGGGGCTGGTGGTGATGGCCAGGGTCAGCGCCGGCAGAATCAGATGGCTCACACTGGAAAAGAATGCCTCGCGATCGCCGGCCAGCAGGGTGTCGATGCTGTACCAGCCGGTGACGTACTGCGGCGGGCCGATACTGCGGGCGATGCGGCCCAGCGGCGCCGGAAACCAGTGCAATTCCGCAAAAAACACGAAAATGAGTAACAGGCCCAGCCAAAAGCCGGGCATCGAGACACCGGTGCGCGCCACCAGGTCCGCCAGGCGGGCCATCCTCCCCTGTGGCCGCAGGGCGGCAAGGATACCGGCCGGAACGGCCCACAGCACCCCCATGGCCAGCGCCCAGCTGGAAAGCTCCAGTGTGGCGGGCAGGCGCCGCCCGATGTCTTCCAGCACCGGATTGTAGCTGAAGCGGGAAATCCCCAGGTTGCCCTGCAGCAGGTTGCCGGCGTAGCGCAGGTACTGCTCGTGCAGCGGCCGGTCGAGGCCGATTTCGCGCCGGATGTTGTCCAGCATTTCCTGGTTGTAACGCGTGCCGACCAGCAGGTAGACGGGGTTGCCGATCTTGTGCGTCACGGTGAAGGTGATGACGGACACGCCGAAGAGCGCGATCAGGAAGACGCCGAAACGCCTGAGCAGGAAAAACCCCCATTCCCGCATCGAATCGAGCATGACTGGCTCCTGCCGCCGTCTTCAGTGTGATCGCTGCTGTGAAGATGGACGGGGCGCGCCTTGCGGCAGCGCCCCGTCGTCGTCGGTACTGCGATCAATTACTCGCGGTACAGCGGCCAGTACCAAAGCAGGTTGTCAGGCAGTTGCACATAGCCGTGAATGTCGTCGCGCATGGCGATTTCGAAAGGCATGTCGGCCAGGAAGAGTTGCGGCGCCTCATCACTGACGATGCGCTGGTACTCCCGCGCCAGCTCCGCCTTCAACTCTTCGTCCAGCGTGCCGTTCATCTGCACAATCAGGCCGTCAATCGTTTCGTTGCTGTAGCCCATCCAGTTGGTGATGCCACCGGTGCGGAAGGTGGCGACGCCGGTATAACCGGGATCGTCCACGTACCACAGCAGGTCGCGCATCCAGGCCTGGTGCCCCAGCGTACCCAGTTGCTCGCCAAAGACAGCGGCCGTCTGCAGGTTGATGTTCATGGTGACGCCCACGTCCGCGTAAGCGGCCTGCAACACCACGGCGATCTGCTCGGTGGTGGTCACGCCCGAGGCAATATCCAGCGTGAACTCGAAACCGTCCGCGTAACCGGCCTCGGCCAGCAGTTCGCGCGCCTTGTCGGGATCGTAGTCGTAGGGCCAGACCGAGCCGTCATGGTGCTTGCCATCCACCGGCACCGGGCCGGCGGATTTCTTGGCCTTGCCGCCGAAGATTCCCTCGATGATGTCATCGTAAGGCACGGCGTAGGAAAGGGCCTGGCGCACAAGTTTGTTGGCCAGCGGGCCCTCGGTCACGTTCAGACCCATGATCATCTGGTTGCGCGTCGGCACCGTGAGCACCTTGACCCCCTCGGCGCCTTCCAGCGCCGCCAGTTCATCCGTGCTCAGGCTCGCGGCGATGTCGATCTCGCCCTCGCGCAGCAGCAGCGCGCGGTCCGCCGAACTGGGGACGACCTGCAGCACGATCTGGTCGAAAAAGGCCTTGCCGGCCCAGTAGTCCGGGTTGGCGCGCAACACCATGGCCACGCCCGGCTCCCAGCTTTCTACGTAAAACTCGCCGGAACCCACGTCGTTCTTGGCCAGCCAGCGCGCCGCCCAGGGGTCGTCATCCGCCACGTTCGCCTGGGCCTCAATGGCGTCCATCGGGCCCTGCGACTGATCGCGGAAGAGGAAGAAGAGCCAGGGGCTGAGCTGCGAAAACTGCAGCGTCACCTGATGCGAGCCGGTCTTCTCCCAGGAAGCGATGTTGGCGGTGTTCACGTTCCACAGGGTGCCGGATTCGGTACCGACGGCGCGCTCGAACCAGTAGATAAAGTCGTCGGCCGTCACCTCGCGCCCGGTCTTGTTGAAAGTCGCGCCTTCGCGGATATTGAGCACGATCGAACTCAGGTCGTCCGACCATTCCCAGGACTCGACGGAAGCGCCTTCAATGGTGCCGGTGTCGGCCACACTGTAGCCAAGACCGGTGTCCACGCTGCCATAGCGGAAAAACTGGTCGTAGATATTCAGGTTGGTCTCGTTAGAGCGCTGGAAGCGCGAGAATGGCGGGTCCAGCGTCTCGATATCGCCGGGGATGGCGATGACGAGCACGTTTTCTTCCTGCGCCAGCGCCATACCGCCAGGCAGCATGGCCAACAGTAACAACACGAACAACATATTGAACAATAACGAACGTTTCACGAGCCTTTCCTCCCTACCCATGATGAAAACAAAAACCCGGGCTTAACGCGTCATCAAGCGGACGCGCTGCCCAGACTGCGAATCTCCGCCTGTATTTCCGGCGAGGCGTACATGCCGCGTTCGTCCGGCTGCCAGACCACCGGGTCCACCAGCGTCATGTCGTCGAGGCCGACCAGTTCGTAACCCTGGGCCTGCAACTCATCGACGATCTTCGGCATTGCGTCGACCAGCGGCAGCGGCCGCGCCAGGCGCAAACCGTCGTCCTCCGTCTCGGAACTGTCGTGCAGGTCGATGATCGAGCCCGGCCCCAGCGAGGGATGACCCAGAATGCCATCAATGATGTCCTGCGGGTCGGTCTTGTCCCAGTCGGCCGGGTTGACGTCCGAATCGACGACCTGGATGCGGTCCGACATGGCCAGCGGCGAGACTAGACAGGTGAAGTAGTTGAAGTAGTGCGCGCGCAGGTGCCGCGTCGGGCGCCCCGTCAGATTGGAGAGTACGGCTTCGGCATGGTCGAAATCGCGCTGGTGCGCGTGATGCAAATGGCTGTGGTTGGCCTCCGTGTGCCCGCCATTGAGGATGCGCATGAAGGCTTCCGGCCAGCGCTCGACCCACTTGCCCAGCACAAAGAAAGTGCCGCGCGCGCCGCGCGACTCAAGAATTTGCATGATCTGGTCGGTGCGCGGCGGGTTGGGGCCGTCGTCGAAGGTCAAGGCGATCTTCATCTCGTCGCGTCGCCCGTGATCATAAATCATTAGCGGCATAAAAGCCTCCAGTATCAATAAAGGACATTAACTTGCCAGGGTGTTTATAACGCCCGTCCGATGACTTGGCTATATCCACCGGATCAGTCGTCGTCGAGGTATTCCATCTCCGGCGTCATGGGCCAGCGAATGCGCTCCTCCGGCAGGGTCGCCGCCGCCCACTGCACCTGCAGGTCGCTGTCGGCGCGCAGTTCCACCATGCGCTCCCGGATGCGCTCCGGCCGCCAGTCCTGCAACACGCGCGCCCGCAAATCCCCCAGCACACCCTGGCAGGCCGGGTCCGCGGCGCGGTTAACCAGCTCGTCCGGGTCTTCCCTCAGGTTGAAAAGCTGCGGCGGCCAGCCATGGTAGTACACCAGCTTCCAGTCGCCCTGGCGCAACATGCGCACGAAGGCCTCGTCGTCAGGCGCGTACCGGTCGGCGCAGTACTCGCTGAAGGCCTCGTCGTCCCAGGCAGGCGCAGCCCCGTCGCCCCGCAGCAGGGGCAGCAGGCTGCGCCCGGGCGATTCGGGCAGCGCCGGCGCTTCCAGCGCGTCCAGCAGCGTGGCAGTCACGTCCAGCGCGCTGACCACGCGCTCGCAACGTTGCCCGGCGGCGATGCGCCCGGGCCAGTGCATGATCAGCGGCACCCGCGCCGACTCCTCGTAGAATACGTGCTTCCACCACAGGCCGTGTTCGCCGACCATGTCGCCGTGGTCGGAGCTGTAGACCACCAGCGTGTCGCGCTCGAGGTCGTTGGCCGCCAGCGCCGCCAGGACTTCGCCGATCATGGCGTCCATGGCTTCGACCAGGCCCCAGTAGGCCGCCCGCGCGCGTCGCGTTTCCCCGGCGTCGACGTCGGTCAATCCCGTCGTCTCGCGCCAGCGCCGCAGGTAAGGATGTGCTTCGTCGGCGTAGTCACGCGGCTTGCGCGGCGGCGGCAGGGAATCGGCATGGCGATCGTAGTCCGCGCGCCGCGCCACGTAGGGCGGATGCGGCAGCATGTAACCCACGCTGAGCGAGAAAGGCGCATCGTCCACGCCCGCGCGACGCCGCACGCCCAGGCGGTTGAGCCAGTCCACCGCAGCCGCCGTGACGGCCTCGTCGTGCACCTGGTAACCCGACTGCCCCGCCCCGGCATGCCGGATGCTGATCCGTTCCGGGCCGGCCGTGCCCTGCAAGGCGCCGCGATCGGCGGTCGGAATGCCGGGGAAATTGGGCGAGTGGTCACCCACCAGGCGCTCGCAATAACCGTGCAACTGGTCCGGCCCGACCGCGTGCATGCGCCCGATCAGCGCCGGCCGGTAACCGGCAATGCCCATGCTGTGCGCCAGGGTGGGCACGTTGGAATTGAGCACGTGACTGTTGCTCCAGACCTCGTTCTGCCAGGGGTGGCGGCCGCTGAGCGTGGCCATGCGCGAGGGCACGCAGATCGGCGAGCAGCAGTAGTTACTGGTGAAATGCGCCCCACCCTGCGCCAGACGGTCCAGATGCGGCGTGTGCACCTGGGCGTCGCCGTAGCAACCCGTCACCGCCGCGTTGTGCTGGTCCGAGTGAATGTAGAGCAGATTGGGGCGCGACCGCTGCGACATGTTGCCTCCCGTCCGGGTAAACAAAAAACACCGGGCGGAGGTCTGTCCCCCGCCCGGATGTGAAAGACTAGCCGCTGACGGCCTCTTCCAGGCCTTCCATCATTATTTCGACGGCGTCCTCGGGCGTGATTTCGCCCAGTAGCACGCGCTGGAAGTTGGGCAGCACCACGTTGCGTTCCCAGCCGGGACTGCCGGGGAAGCGCGTCGGCGGGCCAACCTCGTTGACCGTCGCCAGGGCCGCTGCATAGAGCGGGTTGCCCTGCACGCGCTCGTCTTCCGCCACCAGCGCGGAGGAGGGGAAGTAGCCGGTCAGTTCGAGGAAGTTGACCTGGGTGTCAACCTCGGACCAGTACTTGATCCACTCCCAGGAGGCGTCCTCTTCACCATCGCCGGGCATCGAGATGCCATTGTAGCTGGGCGTCGCCGAGGCGATCTGTTTTTCCGGTCCCTGCGGCCGCAGGGCCGTCGAGAAAGTGCCCTCCTCGCCGAGCACGGTGCGCATCTCGGCCAGCGAGCCGGTGTGGTGCCAGAGCATGGCCGTCTGGCCGGTCTGGAAGGCTTCCATCAACTGGCGGAAGCTGTCGTTGGCGACGCTGGGTGGCACGGCGCCATGTTCGGTATGCAGGTCCGTGTACCAGCGCAGACCCGCGACCGCCTTGTCGAAGTCCATGGCCGGCTGGCCCATGTCGTCGATGATGGGCGAACCGAAAGCCTCGATGACCTTGGTCACAAAGCCCTGGCCGCCGTTGCCGCCGCGCATACCGAAACCGTAGCGGCCGTTCTCCGGGTCGGTCATGGCGATGGCCGCCTCGGTAAAGGCCTCCCAGGTCGTGGGCGGGTCCAGCCCGGCTTCCTCGAACCAGTCGGCGCGATAGTACATCCAGTCCACGAACATGAAACTGGGCACGCCGTAGATGGCGCCGTCGATGGTGGCGCCGTCCCAGTGGGCCGCCGGAATGGCGTCCATCAGTCCGGCCTCACTGACGCGGCCCGAGATGTCCTGCAGGCCGCCGATGGCCACCATGTCGGGGATGCGCGTGGGCGCCGCCATGGTCGTGTCCGGCGCCGCGTTGCCGACCACCGAGGTGGTGAACTTGGTCATAAACTCGCTGTTGGGCACGGTCAGGGGGTTGATGGTGATGTCCGGGTTGGCCTGATGGAACTGTTCCAGCACCACTTCAAAGCCGGCGTGCACAAACTCGGCGATGAAGCCATGCCAGTAGTCCACCGTGGGGTTGTCCTGCGCCAGCAGGCGCGCGGCGCCAGGCAGGGTGTTGCCCGCCAGCGCGGCAGTGGCGGCGGCGCTCCCCTTCAGAAAGTCACGACGGGTGAGTTTCGACATTGTTTCCTCCAATTGCATTTGCGAACGAACCTAACCTTTCACCGCGCCCTGCATCAGGCCGCGCACCAGCGACTTTTGCGCCAGCACGAAGAACACGATGATGGGCGCGATGCTGATCATACCGCCTGCGCTCAGCAGCCCCCAGGGCAGGTTGAATTCCTCACCCACCAGCAGGTGCAGGCCCACCGGCCAGGTCTGCGAGGCCTCGTTGGTGGTGAACATCAGCGCGAAGAGAAATTCATTCCAGGCGGCGATTGCCGTCAGCACGGCGGTGGCGGCCACACCTGGCGCCGCCAGCGGCAGGACCACGCGCACGATTGCGCCGGCGCGCGTCGCGCCGTCGATGCGCGCGGCGTCCTCCAGGTCCGGCGGAATGGCATCGAAAAAGCCTTTGAGCATCCAGGTGGCGATCGGCAGCAGAAAGGTGGTGTAGGCCAGCGCCAGACCCACGCGCGTGTTGAGCAGATGCAGGTTGCGCATGATGATGAAGAGCGGGATCAACATCAGCACCATCGGGAACATGCGGATCAGCAGGAAACCGACCAGCGCCGCGTTGCGCCCGGTGAAACGGTAGCGCGAAAAGGCGTAGGCCGCTGAAGTGCCCACCAACAGACACAGTGAGACCGTCATGAAAGTGATGACGACGCTGTTGCCGAAGAGCGTGACGAAGGACTTGCGGCTCCACAGTTCGAAATAGTTCTCCAGGGTCGGATTGTGCGGCAGGTACTGCATTTCAGCGGTGATCACGTCGGTGTTCAGCTTGAGTGAGGTCAGCCCTGTCCAGACCATCGGGAAGAGCGCGAAGATGCCGGCGAAGACCAGCACGGCGGCCGTCAGGAAGCGGGACAGGCGTTGCGTGGCGCGAAACGAGAGTTGCATGTCAGTCCCTGTTCACCCCGGCGACGCGCAGATAAATCAGCGTGAAGAAGATCAGGATGCCCAGCATCACCACCGAAAGCGCGGCGGCGTAGCCGAAATCAAAGGCGGCGTAGGCCGTCTGGAAGGCGTAGAAGGAGAGCACGTGCGTCGCCAGGCCGGGGCCGCCGCCGGTGAGGATGATCATCAGGTCCGGCGAATTGACCACCGCGATGGTGCGCAGGGTGACGGCCACCACGATCACCGGCAACAGCAGCGGGATGGTGATGTGGCGGAATCGCGACAGCGCGTTGGCGCCGTCCACCGCCGCCGCCTCGTACATCTCCTGCGAGACGGACTGCAGACCGGCCAGCAGCAGCAGCGCGAAGAAGGCGAAACCGCGCCACAGCCCCACCAGCAGAATGGCCGGCATGGCCGTCTCCGTCCGCGCGAACCAGGGCCAGTAACTCTCCAGCAGGCCCAGCTTCACCAGGATGTCGTTGATGACGCCCAGGCGCGAATCGAGC
>JAGWBD010000046.1 GCA_021296065.1 Anaerolineae bacterium | reverse complement strand
GACCCAGGACGCGATCGCCCCGGCGCTGATTGCCCGCGTGCCGGACCAGCTTCGCTTTGCCCTGCTGGGACTGATGCTCATGGCTGGCCTGTCCGTGCTGGATTTCCGATTGCTGGCCGGCCTCCACCTCTGGGTGTTTCTGCTCTTGCTCAGCGTGCTGGTGATGGTCTTTTACTTCGGTGTGGAAGCGGTTGCCGGCGCCCAAGGCTGGATCATTATTGGCATCCGCATCCAGCCATCGGAAGTCGCCAAGCTTTTGATCATCATCACGCTGGGCCACTTTCTGGCCCGTCGTTACCGGCGCATCGGGCATTTGCCGAACATATTGCTGTCGCTGCTTCACATCGGCATCCCGGCGGTATTGATTCTCATCCAGCCCGACCTGGGCATGGTGACCGTGTTGATGGCAATCTGGTTCACCATGATCTGGGGGGCCGGCCTGCCGTTACGCTACCTGGTCACCTTCATGCTTATCCTGTCCCTGGTGGGCGGCGTGGTGCTGCTGCAGGCCGTCGACGTCATTGAAGGGCCGCTGGAAGGTTATCAGGTCCAGCGCATATCGACATTTATCGACCCCCTCAGCAACGAAGACTCCTATTTCAATATCAATCAGGCTCTGATCAGCGTGGGATCGGGCGGCCTGCTGGGCAAGGGTTACCTGGTCGGGACGCAGAACAAGGGACGCTTCCTGCGCGTGCGCCATACGGACTTTATCTTCAGCGTCATTGCGGAAGAGTTCGGCTTCATTGGCAGTCTGGTAACCCTGGGTCTGATCGGCATTGTGTTGCTGCGCATCCTGCGGGGCGCACGACTGGCGGTGGATGCCTTTGGCAGTTTGCTGTGTTATGGTGTGGCGGCCTTTATCTTTTTCCAGACGGTGACCTCGATCGGCATGAATCTGGCACTGATGCCGGTGACAGGTCTGACCCTTCCGTTTATCAGTTCAGGCGGAACTTCATTGCTGTCCACGATGGCGGGCATCGGCCTGACACAGAGCGTCATTGCGCGCCGCCGCCGCGTGAGTTGAAGGCCCGTCCTTTTGCATCCAGAGCAAACAGGAGCCCTGATGTCCTCACCGCGACCCGTGCGGGTGCGCTTTGCGCCCAGCCCGACCGGCCCCCTGCATATCGGAGGTTTGCGAACGGCCCTTTTTAACTGGCTCTTTGCCCGTCATCATGGCGGGCACTTTATTCTGCGCCTTGAAGACACGGACCAGCGCCGGCTGGTGAGCGGGTCGGCGGAACACATCATGTCGATGCTGCGTCACTACGGTCTCGATTACGATGAGGGACCGGATACTGGCGGAACATTTGGCCCCTACGTGCAGTCCGAGCGACGCGAACGGCATTTCCGGCGGGCGCACTGGCTGGTGCAGCAGGGCGCTGCCTATCCCTGCTATTGCAGCGCGGAACGCCTGGCGGCTGTGAACGCTGAAAAGCGCAGCCGCGGGCAGCCCAGCGGCTACGACCGGCATTGCCGTGAGCTGAGCCAATCACAGCGGGCCGCACTGGAAGCCACCGGCCCGCGGCCGGTGATTCGCTTCCGCATGCCCCTGGAGGGGCAAACCTCCGTCCAGGATGCCATTCGTGGCGAATTGCATTTCGACAATGCCAGGCTGCAGGATGCCGTTTTGCTCAAGTCTGACGGCTTCCCGACCTATCACCTGGCCCATCTGGTCGATGACCATGACATGCAGATCTCGCACGTGATGCGCTCCAGCGAATGGTTGCCCTCGCTGCCCTTGCACTGGCAATTGTGGCAGGCCTTCGGCCAGGAGAGACCTGTCTACGTCCATTTGCCCGTGTTGCTGAATCCGAATGGCAAGGGCAAGTTGAGCAAACGCCATGCCGGTTTCACTCAAAATGGCAAGCAGGTGCTGGTGCTGGCCCAGGAGTTCATCGACGCCGGCTATTTGCCGGAAGCCGTGCGCAACTTTCTGACCAACATCGGTTGGAGCATGCCCGACGAGCGTGAATTTTTCCCCGTCGAAGCGGCAATCGAGGATTTTGAGCTGCGCCGCGTCAATCCGGCCGACAGTGTCTTTCCGGTCGAAAAGCTGGACTGGCTGAACGGCATGTGGATCAGGGAACTGTCGTTGAAGGACCTGGCGGACCGTGTGCGACCCCTGGTACTGGAAGCGGGACTGGAGCTTGACGACGCGCGGCTGCGGAAGGTCATCCCCCTGATGCGGGAACGCATGCGCTCGCTGCACGACTTCGTGGCCATGGCTGGATTCTTTTTCAGGGACAGGATTGATGACCCGGAGGCCGAGGCGATCATTCAACGAAGGATGGACGCCGCGGGCACCCTGCGGGCCCTGCAGGCAGCGCGCCAGCGACTGGGCAGGCATGACCGCGTCGATTGCGCCGCCCTCGAAGCGGAAATGCGGGCGCTTGCACAGGAACTGGGCATCAAGGTCGGCCAGCTTTTTGGCAGCCTGCGCGTGGCCGTGACGGGCCAGCGCGTGTCTCCGCCGCTCTTTGAAACGATGGAAATTCTCGGTCCTGAAACTTGCCGGGAGCGCATCGACCGGGCGATCGTCACGCTGCAGCGTCAGGCTTGACAGCCTGGCGGCCCTGTGCCAGGATTGCCGCCAGGTGGGAGATAGTTCAACGGCAGAACGACGGGTTCTGGCCCCGTAAATCCTGGTTCGAATCCAGGTCTCCCAGCACATGGCGGTGGCCCCGGGCCGCCGCTTTTTTGTCTCCCGGCCCGCTCTGGTACAGCATCGCGGCGTCGTGCTAGAATGGCTGGCCAGTGGGAGATAGTTCAACGGCAGAACACCGGTCTTTGGAACCGGGAATCCTGGTTCGAATCCAGGTCTCCCAGCAAAGCGCCAGAACGACCTTCGCTTCATCCGGCAGGAGAACGGGCATCCATCAATGAGCGACCCAGGCAAGGTAGCTGTCGCCGACGCTGCACGGGAACGCGCGGACTTCATCCGCGAGGCAATCGTCGCGGACCTGGAGGCTGGCCGCTACGGGTCCGTCCACACGCGCTTTCCGCCGGAGCCCAACGGCTATCCGCACATCGGACATGCCAAGGCCATCTGGATTAACTTTAGCATCGCTGAAGAATTCGGCGGCGTCTGCAACCTGCGCTTCGATGACACCAACCCGGTCCGCGAAGAGCAGGAATACATCGACGCCATTATGGAGGACATCCGCTGGCTGGGCTACGACTGGGGCGAGCGCCTGTTCTTCGCCTCGGACTACTTTGACCAGCTATACGAGTGGGCAGTGCAACTGATCCGCGATGGCAAGGCCTACGTAGACGAACTGAGCCAGGACCAGATGCGGGAATACCGCGGCACCCTGACCGAAGCGGGTCGCAACAGCCCCTGGCGCGATCGACCGGTTGCGGAAAACCTTGAGCTTTTCGAGCGCATGAAACGAGGCGACCTGGCTGAAAGCGCCTGTGTGCTGCGCGCGAAGATCGACATGGCATCGCCCAACATCAATTTGCGCGATCCGGTGCTGTATCGTATCCTGCATGCGGAGCATCCGCGCAGCGGCGATCGCTGGTGCATCTACCCCATGTACGACTTCGCGCATGGTCAATCGGATTCGATCGAAGGCATCACGCATTCTCTTTGTTCGCTGGAATACGAGGACCATCGCCCGCTTTATGACTGGCTGCTGGAAGCGCTGGAAATCTACCGGCCGCGACAAATCGAGTTCGCCCGGCTCAACCTCGATCACACGGTGGTGCAGAAACGCAAGCTGAGGCGTCTTGTGGAGCAGGGGCATCTGGGTGGATGGGACGACCCGCGCATGCCCACCTTGCGTGGCATGCGGCGGCGTGGCTATGCGCCGGAGGCCATTCGCGAATTTTGCGCCGCCACCGGCATCGGCAAGCGGAACAATCTCATCGAAATCGAAATGCTGGAACACTTTCAGCGTCAGTATCTGAACCGGCACTCTCCGCGTGTCATGGCGGTACTTGACCCACTGCGGGTGGTCATCGAGAACTACCAGGAAGGCAAGGTGGAGTGGATGACGGCGGTCAACAACCCGGAAGATGAGGCGGCCGGGACGAGGGAGGTCCCGTTTTCGCGGGAGATTTACATTGAACGCGAGGACTTCATGCTGGACCCGCCACGCAAGTTTTACCGTCTGGCGCCGGGGCGTGAAGTGCGCCTGCGCAGCGCCTGGTTGCTGACCTGTCGCGACGTGGTGTATGACGAACAGGGCAAGATACGCGAGTTACGCTGTACCATTGACCCCGACTCACGTGGCGGCAATGCGCCGGACGGCCGTCGCGTGCGCGCGACGCTGCACTGGGTGTCGGCGGCGCATGCCTTGCCCGCCGAGGTGCGACTCTACGACAAGCTGTTCAGCAAGAAAAACCCCAGCGACGAAAGCGACGGGCTCGACCCCGGCGCGCACATCAATCCTGACTCACTGCAGGTGTTGACCCAGGCGCTGGTTGAACCTTCCCTGCGGAACGCGGAAGCGGGCGCCCGCTATCAGTTTGAGCGGATCGGCTATTTCGCCGTGGACCCGGATACAGAAGCAGGCCGGCTGGTGTTCAATCTCAGCGTCACCCTGCGTGACCAGTGGGCCAGAATGCAACGACGCAAGTCCTGATCCATCTGTCCCAGCCGACACAAATTCAGCCAGGTTCGCTATAGACAGTTTCGTAGTTTTCCGGTGGATTCTCGCGCCACAGGGACGGGTCTTCCTCGTCGTAGCGCATGGATGCCATGATGACCAGGTCGGCCCACTGGTTGAAGGCGCGGTCGCTGCCGTTGTAGATCAGCCGCAGACGCCGCGGCAACCACAGCCACATGTAGGACAGGCGGCGGCGTTCGTAGCGTGAGGTGCGGCCACGCAGCTGATGGTACCAACGCGGGTAGTGCAGAAAAATATCCGGGTGCTCGCGGGCGAATTCCGGATGATTGCGCGCCAGGAAGGCGAGCATCAGCAGCCCCAGCCCCGGCAGCCCCGTCGGCAGAAAGATGCTCGCGCTTTCAACCAGCAAGGCCGTCAGGCTGATGACCAGTACGCCAGACCAGAGAAACAGGGCAGGCAGGGGATAGTACAGTTCCTCATCCCCGCCGTACTTCTCGAAAGTACGCAGGATGGGCCCCTTGAGCATCCCGGTCATGATCAGCCCGATGCGCAGGAAAAAAGCGATGCTGACAAGCACCGGGATGAACATGATGTTCATGAAGTCCTCCGGTTCCAGCGTACCTGTTTCGCTGGCGGACGGCAATTGTCATCCGGCAGGATCTTGCGGCAGGTGGCCAATGGGCTGTGCTATAGTACTCGCCCGCCGGTCAGGATTGTGTTTGAATATGGATGGGGACAAGCCGCCCGCCAGCTTCGGGTCCGGGCCGCGCACAGCCTGCATGGAACAATTGAATCCGCTGCAGATCGCCGAAACCCTGATCGCCTTTGCCAACAGCGATGGCGGCAGCCTGCTGTTCGGCGCAGGTCCCGACGGAGAGCCGGCCGCAACGACCATCTCCCGCGAGGCGCTGGACAGCGCTCTGGGAGAGGCCCAGGGGCTATGCGATCCGCCGGTGATGACCGGCGAAAGCACCTTGGTGGCGCTGGCGGAAGCGCGCACGGCCTGGCGCCTTGAGGTGCCGCGCAGCGTGGACATGCATTCGCTGGTGGACGGGCGCGTGCTGGTGCGTAGCGGGGAATGCAACCGGCCACTGGGCGGGCGTGAGATTCAACGCCTGGGCAGCGCGCGCAACATCGGGGACTTTGAAAACGAGACGGTGCCGGGCGCCAGCCGCAGTGACTTCAACGAGGAGATGATCGCAGCCTACCTGCAGCGCCGCGCGCTGCGCCTGCGTCAACCTGAAGGAGATGCCGGCGCAAGCGATTCACTGTTGCAGGAAATCGGCGCCCTGAACGCCGACGGGCAGCCAACGGTTACCGGCGTACTGCTGTTCTGTGAGCGACCGCAGCGCTGGTTGCCGCAGTGCGGGATGGTCTTCGTGCGTTTCGCCGGGGTCACGCCGCGGGGTGAGGACGGCCTGGCGGGTTACAATCGCCGGGAAGAGCTGTCCGGCCCCCTGTCACGCATGGTGGAAGCGGCCTGGAACCTGGTCTGGAGCGAAATGGCCGTCAGCGCGGTGGTACAAGACCTTGAGCGCGAGGAAACCCTGGAGTACCCGCGCTTCGCGGTAAGGGAAGCCATCGTCAATGCCGTCTGCCACCGAGACTATCGCATGAAAGGGCGCCGCATCGAGATTCGCATGTTCGCCGATCGCCTCGAAGTGGTGTCGCCCGGCGGACTGCCAGGATTCATCACCATCGAAAACTTCGTCGCCGAACACTTCAGCCGCAACCCACGCATCGTCAGCGGTCTCTTTCAATGGGGCCTGATTGAAGAGCTTGGGTTGGGAATCGATCGCATGCTTGAGGTCATGGAGCAGGCCGGGCACGAACCCCCGCAATTCGATGCACAGCCCTACAGTTTTTCCGTGACCTTGCGCAATGCCAGGCAACAGGCGCCGGTGCCGGAGTGGGTGTCAAATGTCAACCCGCGTCAGCAGCGCGCCCTGCGTTACCTGCAGCGCCATGGTTCCATCACCAATCGCGAATTTCGCTCCTGTTGCGAGGGTGTATCGTCGGAAACCTTGCGGCTGGATTTGGTGGACCTGGTTGAGCAGGGTATCCTGCTCAAGGTGGGCACCAAGAGGGGCACCTACTACATCCTGAAGCAGGCCGAAGCGTCTGACACCTGATTGTGGTCTCTGAACTGGCTGGAGTTTGCCGGCGCAGGCAAACTAACCGCGCAGGGGCTGCCGCCGTTCCTTGAGCCGCGCCGCCTTGCCGCGGCGATCACGCAAGTAGTAAAGTTGGGCCCGGCGTACCTTGGCGTGACGCAAAATATCGATTTTCTCGATGCGCGGGCTCTTCAGCAGGAAGGTGCGTTCCACGCCGACGCCATGACTGGCGATGCGGCGCACAGTAAAGTTGGCATCGTTGCCGCCGCGCCTTAACCGGATGATCACGCCCTGAAAGACCTGGACCCGCTCCCTTTCGCCTTCCACAATGCGCAGATGCACGCGCACTGTGTCGCCCGGCGAGAGTTTGGGATGGTCCCGCGAGGGCGTCTGTGCGACCAGTTCGTCAACGAGATTGCTCATGAGGTCGTTCTCCGGCACTTTGGCCCGTGTCAATCCTGCCAGGCGGCGCGCAGTATACACGGCGCCAGCGCGCCTAACAAGGGTTCGTCAACTCAGGGAATGTATATCTGCTGTCCGACGCGAATCAGGGCGGCGTCCGGAATGCAGTTGGCCAGCGCCAGCTGGTCGACGTCCAGACCGTAATTCAGGGCGATGCGAAAGAGATTCTCGCCAGTCTGGACGGTGTGCACGAGGCGATATTCACCCGGCACGCAACTTTCGCCCGGAGCCTCGGACTGCCGGAAACCGGTCGTGCCGCAGCCAGGGATGACCAGTTCGTTGCCGATGTGAATGAGCTCAACATTGGCCAGCCCGTTGGCCTGCTGGATGTCGGCTACAGTCACCCCGTAAAGTGTCGCGATGTTGCTCAGGCCGACGTCGCCGGCCTGCACCACGTGAACGCAATCTTCACCTGGCAAACCGGTCTCCTGCTCACCTTCGAGCGTGGCTGGCGGCACTGCGGCAGTGACGACGGACGCCGGTTGGCTGGTGGCCTGTTCTCCCGCATCGAGGGCGGCCTGGGTTTGGGTGGCCCGGGCGATGATGGCTGTTGCTGTCAGATTGAGCGGGTCAATGTCCTGCAGGGGAGCTTCGACCGGTTCACTTTGGGGCTCGGGCGTCGGAGAGGGCTCGGGATCGATGGCGGCCACAGCCGTGATCGGTACGTTGGCGGCCGGTGGCGTAAAGGTTGCCACGACGGAGGGCAACTGTGCATCCTGCCGAGCAGTCTCGTTGGCGCTCTGGTAGCAACCGGCCAGCAGGACCACAAGTGCGAGGCCGATGCATTCTGCCAGACGAACACCTGCACTGCGCATGGCCAGCAACCTTTCACGAATTCCCTAAAGATTCTAGCAGCAGGGCTGGCTTCAGGCAACTGAAGTGGAAGTCAAAATGCCTGTTTGCGTGACCAGCAGAAGGAGCAAGCCGAATCCAATTCGATACCAACCGAAAGGCGCAAGACCGTGTCTGCTGACGAATTGCAAAAGCCAGGCGATGGCCAGCCAGGCCACGGCGGCCGAAACGGCGCAACCAAGAAACAGAATACCCAGTTCCGCCGTGGTGACGCGGCCGGCAACGTCCACCATTTCGGACAAGGTGGCGCTTCCGAGCAAGGGTATGGCCAGCCAGAAGGAATAACGTGTCGCGCTGCGTCGATCGAGACCGACCTGCATGGCGCCGACGATTGTGGCGGCAGAGCGGGAAACGCCGGGAATCAATGCCAAAGTCTGGACAAGGCCGACGAGCAGGGCCTGACGCAGCGACAATTGTGCGTTTGTGCCTGCTGCCTGCCGGCGCGGTCGGCGATCGGTCAACAGCAGGACAACGCCACCGACAAGCAGGGCCAGTGCGACGACGGTCGGCGTGAACAGCGTTTGCTTGATCCAGTCCCGCAGCAGGAAACCGACGAGTCCTGCGGGCAAACTGGCCACCACGATTCCGGCCCAGAACTGTCTTGCCTGCGAATCGTGACGCATCGCCCACAGGCTGCCCGCCAAATCTCGACCGTAATGTAGCAACAGGGCCAGTACGGCGCCCGCCTGTATCGTGATCTCGAAACTGCCACGCAGGGCCGGCGGAAGGTTGAGCAGCGAAGCGCCGACAATCAGATGTCCGGTGGAGGAAATGGGCAGGAATTCGCTGACACCTTCGAGCAGGCCGAGAAGAATCGCCGCCAGCGCAACACTCACACCTGCGCTCACAAGCGGCTGGCCAATGCCAGACCGAGACTCACGGCGGCAAGGCAAAGCAAATTGTTGCCGAGGATGTTGCCCGTCAGCGCCAGCCACTGGCCTTCCCGCGCCAGAGCAACGCTTTCGAAGGCGTAGGTCGAAAAGGTGGTAAAGGCCCCGCAGAAACCAACACTGACAAACAGGCGGACCTGTGGCGCAAGAACACCTTGTCGCAGGGACCAGCCGAGAAACAGCGCCAGCAGAAATGACCCGACGCCGTTGACCGCCAGGGTGCCAATTGGACTGCCGACGCCAAGGCGATTGACGACCCAAATGCCGAAAAGATAGCGGGCACAGGCGCCAAGCAGACCGCCCGCGCCTATGCTGACCAAAGTGGTTGCCTGCATGCGACCAGCATAGCCAGGCGCGCTACCTGCCACAATGCCACATACTTGCAGGGCATGCCCATGTGCTGCCAGAATGGAGGCGTTCAATACCCAGGAAACACTATGAAGGCCTATTGGCGTCTGCTGCGGGACAATCCGGACTTTGCCCGTCTGTGGCTGGCGCAGGTCGTCAGCCTGCTGGGCGACTGGTTCAATACGATTGTGCTGGCCGTACTGGTAGAGGAATACAGCGGCGGGTCCGGCCTTGCCGTCAGCCTGTTTCTGCTGGCGCGCTTTGTGCCGCCCATGCTGGTCGGCCCCTGGGCCGGTGTGCTGATCGATCGGCTGGACCGCAAGCGGCTTCTTATTCTGAGTGATGTCCTGCGCGCTGTTGTGGTGCTAATGCTCCTTCTGGCGGACGGGCCACAGCTGTTGTGGCTGGTCTACGTTTTGACGGCTTTGCAGTTCACCCTGTCGGCGTTCTTTGAGCCCGGCCGCAATGCCCTGCTGCCCTCCTTGCTGCCGCGGGAAGGTCTGGTGCTGGCCAACACCCTGGGCAGCGTGACCTGGTCAGCCATGTTGGCGGGCGGGGCCATCGCCGGTGGCCTGGTGGCGGCGCAATTGGGTACGCAGTGGGCCTTGTTTATCGATTCCCTGACCTTCCTGGTCTCGGCAATGCTGATTGTTGGCATTCGGACAAACATAAAGGCCAGAGAGCCTGAAATTGCGGAGAGCGGTAGCCCGGCCACACAAAATGCCCAGGGTTTGCGCGATGGGCTTCGCTTTCTGCGCCAATCACCGGCCACGCTGGCCGTTCTGCTGGTCAAGGCCGGCATCAGTCTGGGCAGCATTGACGCCGTGATGATCATTTACGCGTCTCGTCTCTTCAACTTTGGCGAGGACAGCAGCACGCCGCTCAGCATCATGTACGCCGCCTTCGGCATCGGCGCCGTGAGCGGGCCTCTCTTGCTCAACCGCTTCAATGACGGGCGCGTGCGCGTGATGCGGCGTCTGATTCGCTATGGCTTTCTGTTGATGTCCGTGGGCTGGCTGGTGATGGGCGGCGCAGGGACCTTGCCGCTGGTCGCCCTGGCGCTGACCCTGCGCGCCATGGGCACGTCGATTTGCTGGACCTACAGTTCGGTCATCATTCAGAAGAGCGTGCCGGACCGCTTTCTGGGACGCATGTTTTCGCTGGACATGGCCAGCTTCCAGTTTGTGGGCGCCTGCAGCATTCTGCTCACCGGGTATCTGATCGATTACTTCGGCGTGGTCCAGGTCCGCGACGTCGTGCTGTTGTTGGCCGGATTTAGCACGCTGCCGCTTGTGCTATGGACCCTGATCGTGCCGCGCCTGGAAGCCCGCGCGCCGGAAATCGAAATCGCCTAGCCCGCAATCGGCAGGCTGGTTGAATCGGCGATGGCCAGCAGGCGGTTGTACTTGGCGAGCCGCTCCGACTGTGTGATCGAACCAACCTTGATGTGTTGAGCGCTCCAGCCGACGGCAAGGTCCGCCAGCCAGTTGTCTTCCGTCTCGCCACTGCGCGCGCTGACGGTGACGTGCCAGCCGGCGTCGCGCGCCAGCTGGCAGGCGTGGGCCGCCTCGCCGAGCGTGCCGATCTGGTTGACCTTGAGCAAGAGCGCGTCCGCGGCCCCCTCGTCGATGGCGCGCTGAATGCGCGATGGATTGGTGCAGAGCAGATCGTCGCCCAATACGAGGGCCTGGCCGGCCAGCGCAGATCTGAGCGCCGGCCAGTGCGCCCAGTCGTCTTCCGCCAGCCCGTCCTCGACACAGACGATCGGCCAGCGCTGCGCCCAGTCAGACAGGAGCGTGATCATTGACTCTGCGCTTAACGACCCTTCCAGTCGGTAACGGTCGTCCCGCCAGAACTGGCTGGCTGCCACGTCCAGCGCCAGGCAGACGTCCTCGCCCGGGCGGTAACCG
Source organism: Anaerolineae bacterium (assembly GCA_021296065.1). Lineage (GTDB taxonomy): Bacteria > Chloroflexota > Anaerolineae > Aggregatilineales > Phototrophicaceae > JAGWBD01. The sequence goes on along the minus strand of JAGWBD010000046.1, from coordinate 4,491 downwards.
GCGCTTTCGATGGCCAGCATGGCGTCTTCAAACATGTCTTCACAGTGCGAAAAAGGCGGTGCCAGTCCGCCTTCGTCCGCAGTGAGCCGGCGCGCGCCGTATTTGTCCGCGATCAGGTCCGTTGCGGCCTCATAAACTGCAACGCATATTTCCAGCGCTTTGGGTATGAACTGTGCCCTGCGGGGCAGGATGAGCAGGTCCTGCAGGGGGACCTGGCCACCGGCGTGCGCGCCACCGCTGAAGAGATTGACGGTGGGGCGGGGCAGGACGGTTGGCGGGCCGAAGCCGGTCATCTGCGCGAAATAGCGATACAGGGGCACTCGCTGCTTCGCGGCATTGGCCCGCGCCCAGGCCAGGGAGACGGCCAGCAGGGCGTTGGCGCCCAGACGGGACTTTTGGGCTGAGCCATCCAGTTCGACGAGGGTCCGGTCCAACGCTTCCTGGCTGTCGATTGCCCGCCCCTGCAGGACGTCGTTGATTTCTCCGCAGACGTTGGCCACTGCCTTGCGGCAACCCAGGCCGCGATAGCGCTGCGGGTCGCCGTCGCGCAGTTCGTGGGCCTCGGCGGCGCCGGTGGAAGCGCCAGAGGGGACGGAGGCGCTGCCTTCGCTTCCGTCACTGAATTGGCAGGATGCCTGCAGGGTAGGGCGGCCACGGCTGTCCAGGATTTCAATGGCGTGCAAGCGCTCGACTACGGGCATGTCACAGCCTTTCACAGAAACGCGGCACGAGCTCTTCAAGGAACGGCGGGGGGTCCAGAATCAGGGGCAGAACAGCCTCGACCTGATGCCGGCGTTCGTCGCTGTTCATGTATTCGAGGGGAGAGCGACCCGCTGCACGAGCCAGCACGCAGGCCAGGGTGTGGCGCGCGGCGCGCGCTTCCAGGCTTGCATCTGCCATGGCCGCATTATGGTGTTGATACTCGCGCCAGAACAGCCGGGCCGCCGCAGCAAAGTCACCTCGTTGCGCGGCCAGGTAATGCGCCTTGGAAAGCAAGTGAGAGAGCGCGAAGCCGACGTCCAGCGCCGGATCGCCAAAGTGGATGACTTCGTGATCGACGAGTATCAGGCGTTGCTGGCAAAGCAGGATGTTTTTGGGGCTGTAATCGCCATGGGTCAGACCGACGCGCAGGGCGCGCGTCTCGTCGATGAGCGCGAGCAGAAAGGATTCTGCTGCGTTCACCTGTCCGGCCGTGTATTTGTAATAAGGCTCGAGGCGCAGGCTCTCCAGGGAGCTGCGGTTGGCAAAGGTGACGGCGACTTCCTCCAGGTGTTCGTTGCCCAGTCTGTGTATGCGGGCCAGCAGGCTGGCGAAGTCCGCCACCTGCTCTTGCTCCAGGCCGCCCGCGAGCAAATGTTCTTTCCAGTTGACGTGGGGCTGCGGCACGGCGCGCATGGCGAAAAGGTGGTTTTCCCGGTCCTCAAAAATGAAGTCCGGCACGGATTCAGGCAGCATGCGGGAGAGCCAGCGCAGGCCCGCCGCCTCGCGCTCGACACGCTCGACGTCACTGAACCACTCCACTTCAACACGCAGTTGCGGCAGAGACTGCTTGAGGACCCAGGCGCTGCCGTCCTGGTGTTCGACCAACACGGTCCGGTTGGATACGCCGCCGCGGAGCGCGGTCATTCGCGGCCTTTCCTGCATGCCAATGCGTTGGGCGTCGCGCAGATAGCGCAAGAGTTCGTCAGGCGCTTCAATGTTTGTTGGCATGGCGTTTCCGTTAGATCCGTTCAATTGGTCCGTCTCAACCAGATTCTTCCGTCAGGATTTTGGACCGTCGCGAATGTCCAGCGAATCTCCTGCGCAGAGCGACAGAGAATACCCGGGAAGGGGGTTTGGCAAATGCAACAGATCCTGTGAAAGCAAATCCCAATTCATCCCGCCTGGAATGTTAGCGGTGACTTTGCCGCGTCACAAATGCGACGGTTTCACGGCTGTGTTACAATCCGCTCAGCCAGCCAGAGCGGTAACATGCAACATGTTGGAGCAGCGAGGCCTTTTCCCCTTCCAGCGTAGACGTGTGCTGCTGGAAAATCTGACCGCCTGGCTCTTCCTTGCCCCTGCCGGGGCAATCATCTTTCTCTTCGGCATATTTCCGGTCACCTTCGCCTTCTTCGTGAGCCTGCATCGCTGGCGTCGCTTCCCGGACGACTTTCGCGGTCTGGACAGTTACGTCAAGGCGATGGGCAATTTCGGCTACGTGGTGTTTTTCTGGTTGTCGCTGGGGCTGCTGCTGCTGGCGGCCTACACGCTGTGGCGTTTCTGGCGCGATTGCCAGGCCACGCCGGGGCGCGCCGGCTGGCTCTTGCCCGGCGTCGTCGGCGCCGGCGCCCTGATGGCCCTGATCCACTGGTTTTTCACGCTGCTGCCTGTCGTGCTAAACGTACCCGTGCGTTTGCGCGGTCAGCAGATGACGCGCGAACTCTTCATTGGCGAGTTCTTCGCCAGCTTCCGCTTTGAGTCCGTGCTGGACGCCGCCGACCAGCTGTGGTTACTCATGCTGTTGCTGCTGGTTGCCTTGTTGCTGGGCCGCCGCTACCTGCCCGGTGACGGGGCCTTGCGATTGCTCTTGCTGGCAGCGGGAGGGACGCTGGCTTTGGCGGCGGGTACGCTGTTGCTGCAGTTGACACTGGACGAAATCGGGCTGGCCATCGCCGAAGCGCAGGAAGCCGGGCAGGAACTGCCGGTCTGGTCACAAATCATCCTTATCAGCGCCGGGGCCGGACTGCTGGGCGCCGCCCTGTGGCTGTGGCAGAACGCCCTGGGGGATTACGTCGACGGGCGCTTTGCCGTTCGGGCCTTGCTGGTCGTCCTGGCGATCATCGGTGCGGTGCTGCTGATCCTGCACTTGCCGCAGGCCCTGGCCGAGGCCGACGATGACATGCTGCAGGGTTTCAGTGTGACGGTGATGTATTCCTTTTTCTCGGTGCCGCTGCAACTAACTCTGGGGCTCGGTCTGGCCGTGCTGCTGTTCCAGGAGATTCGCGGCAAGTCCTTTTTTCGCATGCTTTACTTCCTGCCTTACATCACGCCCTTTGTGGCCACCTCCACCGTCTTTTCCCTGCTCTTTTCCCACCGCAGCGCCTCGCCCGCCAACCAGTTTCTCGGCCTGCTGGGCATCGATTCGCAAAACTGGTTGCTGGAACCGACCGGCGTACTGCGACTGGTTTTCGGAGACCAGGTGCCTGTAGCACTGGCCGGGCCGGGGCTGGCGCTGGTTGTCATCATTTTTTACAACGTGTGGGTTTACGCCGGTTACAGCACCGTTATCTTTCTGGCGGGACTGGGGAACATACCGGCCACCCTGTATGAGGCGGCGCGCATCGACGGCGCCACCGGCTGGAAGCAGTTCCGCCACGTCACCCTGCCCCTGCTTTCACCGACGACCTTTTTCCTGATCCTGATCGCGACCATCGGCACCTTTCAGGCTTTCACCCAGATATTCCTGATGCGCCGGCCGGGCGCCTTTAAGGCGGTAGACACCATCAACATCTACATCTATGAGGAGATTCAGTCAGGTAACCCGAACTACGCCTATGGCTCGGCGATGGCCTTCGTATTGTTCGCGGTGATCCTGGTCCTGACGCTCATCCAGAACCGCATTGCCGGGCGACGGGTGTTCTATGGCTGAGCGGGCGCAACAAATCGAAGTGATGCAGGTGCCAGCCCGCAGCCCCGGGCGTAGCCGCGCCCTCGGCTATGCAGTGTTGGCGGCCGGCGGGCTGCTGGCAGTCCTGCCCTTACTGTGGATGCTGAGCTGGTCGCTGATGACCAATGTTGAGGTAACGGTTGGTCGGGTCTTGCCGGCGGAGGTGCACTGGTCGAATTACCTGACGGCCTGGGACAAGGCAAACTTTTCGCAATTCATGTGGAACAGCTCGCGCATTACGGCCATCACGGTTTGTGGCCTGCTGCTGTTTTGCATCCCGGCGGCTTACGCCTTCGCCCGCATGCGTTTCTGGGGGCGCAACGTGTTGTTTGCCATCATGCTGGCGACCTTGATGATCCCGGATATTGTCACGCTGATTCCCAACTTCCTGACCGTCGTCTGGATCAACCGGCTTAGCCAAAGTCTTTTTGGGCCGGCGGGCGCATGGATGAACAACTGGCCCTCACTGACCGTCCCCTTCATGGCCTCGGCCTTCACCATCTTTCTGCTGCGTCAATTCTTCACGCAGATCCCCGATGAACTTTGGGATGCCGCGCGCATCGACGGGGCGGGACACTTGCGCTTTATGTTGCGGGTCGTCATACCGCTTTCGCGCCCGGCCATCATGACCGTCGTCATCTTCTCCTTCATCGGTTCGTGGAACGCCTTGCTTTGGCCGCTGCTGGTGATTCAGACCGACGAGTGGCGGCCAGTGGCTTTCGGCCTGACCAAATTTGTGCAGGCGGATGCCGGCGACGAGTTCCACCTGCAGATGGCGGCGTCGGTCGTCATGATCGTTCCTATTCTGCTGCTGTACTTTATCGCGCAAAAGCAATTCACCG
>JAGWBD010000045.1 GCA_021296065.1 Anaerolineae bacterium | reverse complement strand
GTGACTTGAGAATTCCAATGAAAAAGAAGCCATAGTTACGTCATCAAACTATAAGTATTTTTCTCCCTCCATTATACCATGTGCGCAAACCCGGTAACTTGTGCAGCCAGATTTCCGTGGTGCTTCGGTGTAGTCAATAAGACTTGAGACGGATCTGTGCACTGACGGCAGACGGACTGGCAGGATCCGGATTGTCAGGCAAGAGTAGAACAAACGGGAATCTGCATCATGATGCGGCAATTGCTGACAAAGGAACAGTTGCGATTCTCCATTCCGCTTTGGAACCACTGTCCGGTTCAAGGATGGCGCCGTCTTTCTGGCCGTTGACGCCGTGCAACTCGTGGATGTACAGGGCCCGGTCTCCCTTATTCAGGTTTTCCCGCGGGACCTCCCGTGTCAGTACAACTTCCTTGTCAAATTCTGGCGGATTGTGACGTGGCAGCGTTGCACTCCTTCCCGCGACGAGGCAATGGCGGGCTCCATGAAATTGCAGTCTTGCTAATTTGACTGCAACCTCCACTTTTTACGGCGAAATGCTATCCGGTTTGAGCCCCTCAATCGCATTCCTGCCGATGGCCTGCAGCGCCAGGTCGCCGGAGGGGGGATGCGTCAGACCGCCGCGCACGTCGCGGTAGTAGCGTTCCAGCGGCAGGGCGTGGGTGATCGCCTGGCCGCCGACGATGCGCATGGCGCGGTCCGTGGCGCGGATGGCCATGTCGTTGGCGAAGAGCTTGGCCGGCGCCACGGTGGACATGTCGCGCCCTTCGTCCCAGTTTCGCGCCGCCTCCAGCAGCATAACCCGCGCCGCCTGCAATTCGACGTCCAGTTCGCCAATCTGGCGCTGGATGCCGGGCAGGGAGGCGATGGGCTTGCCGAGGGCCGTCGGCACGCGCTCCAGCGCGAATCGGATGGCGGCGTCGCGCGCCGCGATGGCCACGCCGAGGTAGGTCGCGGCGGTCAGCAGGGGAAACCAGGGGTTGGGTCGGTTGCGCTGCGAGCTGTCGTCGAAGCGCGCCAGCAAGTGGTCGCCTGGGACGAAGACGTCGCGCAGGTAGACGTCGTCGCTGTCGCTGGCGCGCAGGCTGAGCGCGTCGCGCCAGGTGGGTTCCCAGCAGATGCCGGGCGCGTCGTTGGGCACCAGCATCTGGGCCGGGTCGCCATCCAGATCCAGGCTGACCAGCAAATGCGTCAGGTGTTCGCCGCCGGTGGACCAGTTCTTGTGGCCGTTGACCAGCCAGCCACCGTCGACCGGCTGCGCGTTGCTGCGGAAGATGGCCCCGCGCGAAGGGCTGCCCAGTTGCGGTTCGCTGGCGACGCTGTTGAGCAGGGCGCCTTCCTCGCTGGTCAGGCGGCAGAGCTGCGCGAAATGTGCATCCGACCAGGCCGTGTGTTCGCGATGGGCGCCGAAGAGATGCAAGGGCATCACGGCCACCATGGCCGTCGAACCGCTGGCCTGCGCCAGCTCCAGTTGCGTCAGTACGCAGTCGCGCAGGGACGCGCCCTGACCGCCATGCTCGCGCGGCACGCTGAGCGCCAGATAGCGACTCGCGCGCAGGTCGGCGACGTCTTCCGCAGGCAAACGACCGGCGCGGTCGGCGGCGTCGGCGCGGGGCGCGATTCGGGCGGCCAGTTCGCGAACGTCATCCAGCGCGAAGCCGGCCCTGGTGGCGACAGCCATGCGTCCTTCCTTTCGAGTGAGTCGCTGCGGCGCGATTGTAGCGTAGCGCCTTGCCCCTGGGAAACCCACGCCATACGCTGGCAGACCTGTCCGGCCCTGGCTATAGTTTTCGCCCACAGCGCGACCAGAACAGGACGGGATACCATGAGCGAGCAAGCACTGCGCTACGATCTTTCACAATCGGACATTCCGCGACAGTGGTACAACATCCAGGCGGACCTGCCGCGCCCGCTGCCGCCGGTCTTGCATCCCGGCACGAAGCAGCCGGTTGGGCCGGACGATCTGGCGCCGCTTTTCCCGATGGCGCTCATCGGCCAGGAGGTCAGCCAGGAGCGTTACATCGACATTCCGGATGAAGTTCGCGAAATCTACAAGCTGTGGCGGCCGACGCCCCTCCTGCGCGCGCGGCGCCTGGAAAAGGCGCTCGACACGCCGGCGCACATCTACTACAAGTACGAAGGTGTCTCGCCCAGCGGCAGCCACAAGCTCAACACGGCCACGGCCCAGGCCTGGTACAACAAGGCGGAAGGCATCGGCGGCCTGACGACCGAGACCGGCGCCGGCCAGTGGGGCACGGCGTTGGCGCAGGCCTGTAACTTTTTCGACATGACCTGTCGGGTCTACATGGTGCGCATCAGCTACGAGCAGAAGCCTTACCGGCGGGCCATCATGCAGTCCTTCGGCGCGGAGGTCAGCGCCAGCCCGGGCGACAGCACCCAGGCCGGGCGCATGATTCTCGAGCAGGACCCGGACAGCACCGGTTCGCTGGGCATCGCCATCAGCGAGGCGGTGGAGGCTGCGGCCACCAGCGGCGGACGCTACAAGTACGCGCTGGGGTCGGTGCTCAATCACGTGCTGATGCATCAGACGGTCATCGGCCAGGAATGCCTGCAGCAAATGGCGCTGGCCGACGAATACCCGGACGTGGTGGTGGGGCCGGTCGGCGGCGGCAGCAACTTCGCCGGCATCGCGCTGCCCTTCCTGCAGCGCAACCTGCGAGAGGGGCAATCAACGCGCCTGCTGGGCGTGGAACCGGCGGCCTGCCCCAGTCTGACGCGCGGTACCTATGCCTACGACTTCGGCGATACGGCCGGCATGACACCGCTGGTGAAGATGTACACGCTCGGCCACGGATTTGTGCCGGCGCCGCTGCACGCCGGTGGTCTGCGTTACCATGGCATGGCCAGTATCATCTGCGAACTTTACGATCAGGGGTTGATGGAAGCCCAGGCCCTGCCGCAGCTGGAGACTTTCGAGGCGGCTCTGACCTTTGCCCGCAGCGAGGGCATCATCGCGGCGCCGGAGGCCGCGCACGGCATCGCGGGCGCGATCCGCGAGGCGCAGGCGGCGAAGGAAGCCGGCGACGAGCGCGTGATTCTCTTCAACCTTTGCGGCCATGGGCATTTCGACATGAGCGCTTACGATGCCTATCTCGGCGGCGAATTGAGCGACTACGAGTACCCGCAGGCGGCGATTGAGCGCGCAATGGCGGAGTTGCCGCAGATATAGACTGCCGAAAGCGGGGTCTAGCGGGCGCGCAGCAGGCGCATGCCGTTGAGCGTGACGATCAATGTCATGCCAACGTCGGCGAAGATGGCGGCCCAGAGGCTGACGCCACCGGTGATGGCGAGCATGAGGAAGGCGGCCTTCATCGTCAGGCTGAGCACGATGTTGTTGCGAATGGTCGCGAGCGCGCGACGACCGAGGCGAATGGCGAAGGGCAATTGGGTCAGGTCGTCGGCCATGAGCACGACGTCGGCGCTTTCAAGGGCCTGGGCGCTGCCGATGCCGCCCGGCGCTACGCCGAGGGATGCAGCACTGAGGGCCGGCGTGTCGTTAATGCCATCGCCCACCATGGCAACCGGTTGACCGGGCTTTTCCAGGTCGTGAATGGCCTCGAGTTTGTCCTCAGGTAGCAGGCCGGCACGAACATCTTTCACACCTACCATGGCGCCGATGACGTTGGCCGCCTGCTCGTTGTCGCCGGTGAGCATCACGGTGCGCAAACCAAGTTCATGCAGGTTGCCGATGGCTTCCCTTGCATTTTCACGGGGCAGATCGGACAGACTGATGTAACCACGCACGCGCTCGCCGTCGCAGAGCAGCACTGCCGTTTCGCCACGGTTCTCCGTTTCCGCAATCATGTCGCATAGCGCTTCAGGATGCGGGTGTTCGTTCTCGAAAAGGACGTGGCTGCCCAGCGTCACCAGTTGTTCGTTCACATAGCCCTGCACACCGCGGCCGGCCAGGGCAGTGACCCGGGTCGCTGTGGCGTAACGGTCGGCGAGGTTGAGCGCGTTCGATTCGGCGCTGATCGCCTGGGCAAAGGGATGACTGCTGCCACGTTCAACGGCGGCGGCCAGGGCCAGCACGTCCTCACACTCGGAGCAAACAATGTCCCGGTCCGTGCAGTCAAGGGAGTACAAGTCCGTGATTCCCGGTCGGTTCGTGGTGAGTGTGCCCGTCTTGTCAAAGGCGATAGTGCGAATGCGGCCCAGCAACTCCAGGTAGACCCCGCCCTTGATGAGCACGCCGCGCCTCGCGGCGGCGTTGATTGCCGAGATGACGGTTACCGGTGTGCTGATCACCAGGGCGCAAGGGCAGGCAATCACGAGTAAAGCCAGCCCGCGGTAGATCCAGCCCACGTTGCCGCCCTCGTTCAGGAAGGGTTGGCCGAAAAAAAGCGGCGGTACTGTGGCGACCAGCAAGGCCAGCACGGCTGCCAGCGGCGTATAGATGCTGGCAAAGCGGTCGATCAATCGCCAGGATTGCGCGCGGGTCTCCTGCGCTTCGGCGACCATGCGCACGATGCGGCTGATGGCGCTGTCCTGTGCCAGGCTGGTCACTTTCATTTCAAGCCCGCCCGCACCATTGATGGTGCCGGCGTACACCTCATCGCCAGGGCCGACGGGGCGGGGCAGACTTTCGCCGGTGAGCGATGCCTGGTTGATATCGCTGTAGCCATCGAGCACGAGACCATCCACCGGAATGCTGTCTCCGGCGCGCACCAGCACACGATCATCAAGCTGCAACTCCGCGACCGGGACCTGCAATTCCCTGCCATTTTGCAGGCGCAGGGCCAGCGCCGGCGCCAGTTGCATCAAACTGCGCAGACTGGCGCGGGTGCGGCCCATGTTGTAACCCTCCAGGGCTTCGCCCATGGAGAAAAGGATGACGACGGCCGCCGCCTCCAGGAATTCACCAAGGGCGATGGCGCCGAGGGCCGCGATGGTCATGAGCAGGTTGATGTTGAAAGCGCGACGGCTTCGCAGCGCGTCAAGGCCGCTGCGCGCGACGGGCAAAAGTGCGATCAGCAGCGCCACGGTGTAGGCCGAGAAGATCACAAGGACGGGCAGCGTCAGAGTCAGACTGGCCAGCAGGGTTAGCAGGACTCCGGCGCCGCCGACAAGCGTCAGGCGCGTTTCCTGGCGGGCCAGCAGGTAATCGGCGAAACCGGCAAGACCGCCGCGTTGATCGGGTTCAACATCGCCGTGCTCCTGGTCGCAACAGTCGGCAAGTCCGGCGCCACCCTGTTCGTTTCCGCAACAGTCCACCGTACTTGTCGCAGTACAACAACCCTGGCTGGCCGAAACGTCGCAGCAAACGGGGGCGTTTTGTTGTTCGCAACAGGAATCAGACATGCCAACTCTCACTGCAGGCGCAAATGACCCGCCTGCACTTCGTCCATTGCCTCTATTGTATCCTGCAATTCGCTGACTTCGTCACGGATTTCCTGGCGCATTTGCCTTGCCCCGCTGCTGTCCGCCTTGCGGGTGCCCAGCAAGGCCATCTGCGCGTGCATGGTGCCCAGCGACGCAAGGGCGTTCTCCAGGCGCAGGACGGCGCGTTGGCCATGGCTGCCAACGGCATTCAGGTTTTCCAGTTGTTGCTGCAATTGCTCCAGCTGGCGCTGCAATTCGCCCTGGATGGGCGGGTCCTGTTCGCTTGCAAGTCGTTGTCGGGTCTGCGCAATCCGGCGGGGTACGGCCTTCAGGTCTCGCGAGACCAGGTCGTTCTCCTCAAAGGTATCGATATGTCGTGCAAGATGGACCATGTGGGCGATCCAGGTTTCCACGTCCGCCGCGGTCTGACGCAAACTTTCGCGCAAGGCACCCTGGTGCAGATCGGCCATGTGCTGCATGGCCGCGCTGTACTCAAGGGCGCGGCGCAATCGCTCGCGCGAAGTGGCATTGCGGATGCTGTGTATCTCATATCGCGCGGCGAATTCCTCGTGCAGCACGTGACTGGCGCTCTCCGCGTCGCCCAGATGACCCGCGACCAGCGCCGCCAGCGCCAGCGCGCCGGCGACCAGCCAGTACCAGGGCTGCCAGTCGGGCAGGGGTTGCAGGTCAGCGATGACCAGCAAGGCTGTCAGTGCAAGGGTAATCAGGCTTTCCCGGCGCAGCAGAGCGCCTGTCAGCAGGGCCCTGCGCGCCCGCTGGCGGATGGAGAGTTCACGGTCGCTCATCAGCCGGACTGAATCGCCATGCCCGCTGTTGCTGCGCTGGTGTCAGCGCAGACCATCGAAGGGGCGGGGTCAGGCAAGGACGTAGGTCGCGAAAATACGTTGTACACCGGCGATGTCGGCCCTGGCCTGGAGCTTGCGTTCGATGGGCTGACTGTGACCGGAGAGCCAAATCTTCATTTCCGAGTCCATGTCGAAAGTGCCGACCGTTTCAATGGCGAAGCGGGTCACGGAGCGGTAAGGGATGGACTGGATCTCGACTTTCTTGCCGGTCACGCCTTGCTTGTCGACCAGTATCAGGCGCTTGTTGGTGAAGACGATCAGGTCGCGCACCATCTTGAAGCCCTTGTCGATGTACTCGTCATCGGCAAGGATGCCACCCAGGCTACGGTGCAACTCTTCCGCCCCGACCTCGCGCGCGTTCCCTCGAATGGCATCGATCATGACTGTCCGCCTTTCTCAGCCACCTGCGCTCATCTGACCGGCCGCCTCGTCCTCGTCCTGCTGTATGCCGAGGCGCTTGCGCCGCTCTTCCAGCTGGCGGTCCACCTCGGCGTTGCCGATAGCATCGTCTACGCGACTGCCGAGGTTGGCGGTGGCCATTTCAAGGCGGGCGTCCTCGCGGTCGAGATTGCTGCGGATGCGTTCGGCCAGGTCGGTGATTTGCGTGTCGCCGCTATGTGCCAGCTGGTCCAGGCTGCGGATGGTGCGGGTGGCGACCTTGCGCGCCTCGGTGAGTTCGATGAGCGCGATCAGTCGTTCGCGTTCCTGGCGAATGGTGGTCAAACGCGCCACCAGTTTGGCGCGCATGTCCAGCATCATGTTGTACTGGCGGTCCTGTTCCTGCCACTGTTCGTAGTAGTCCGCGGCCAGTTCCTGACGGGTATTCAGGCGCGCCTGGGCCGCCGCCGCCAGGTCCTCGCGCCCGTTGAGGATGAGCGAATCGATGTCGCGGTCGAGCGCTTCCGCGGAGGCGGCCAGTTCGTCATACTTGCGTTTCAGCGTCTTCACCGTACCGCCAACGGTGGCGGCTGAATCTTCAAGTGCGTCGAGGTTGCGCTCCGCCTGGCGGATGTACTCGTCCATGACGCGCACAGACCTGGATTCGAGCGCGCGGTCGACGATGCCGTGCAGGTTGGCGCCAATCAGGGTGTTGATCTTATCGATGAAAGAAGGGGCCATAACGCTCTCCAGGTCGATCCCGACCTCTTCAGTCTAGCACAGACACAGACAGGCGCCCTGTTACGGGCTCGCCTGGTATTGTCGATGTATGACCAGCAGGTCCGCCAGCAGGCCCTGACCGGTGGCTTCGGGCCCGGCGCCAGGTCCCACGATGGTGACGTCCTGCAGGTTTTCTGTGGTCCATGTCAGGGCGTTGTTTACGCCGCCGACCGACGCCAGGGGATGGTCCAGCGGCAGACGTTGTGGCGCTACCCTGGCCCCGGCCTGGTCAATGGTGGCAATTGACTTCCAGCGCTCCCCGGCAGCGCGGGCTTCATCTACGTCAGCGCGGTCCAGGTCGGTGATGCCCTTTATGTCCAGGTCTTCCAGACGCAGCGAACGGCCGAAGAGCGCCCAGGCGAGGATGACGGCCTTGCTGGCCGCGTCGTGCCCCTCAACGTCGGCGCGGGGGTCGGTCTCGGCGTAGCCCAGCGCCTGGGCCTGGGCGAGGGCGTCGGCATAGCTCATGCCAGCTTCCATCTGCGTCAGCATGTAGTTGCAGGTGCCGTTGAGAATGCCGCGCGCCTCGCGCACGCCGCTGCCGCCCAGCGTTTCGCGGGACAGGCTGATAACCGGCGTGCCGGCCATGACGGTCGCTTCGTAGCGCAGTTGCCGGCCCCGCTGCCGGGCAAGCGATTCCAGCGCGGCCGGCCCAATGCAGACGGGCCCCTTGTTGGCCAGCACCAGGTGCATCCCCTGGTCCAGCGCCGCGCGGCAAATGTTGAGCGCAGGTTGGGCATCGACGAGGTTGGTGGGACTGACTTCGACGAGCACGTCGGCCAGACCGGCTTCGATCATCGCCAGTGGTCCTTCATTCCGCAGCAAGCCGTCCTGCCGGGGATAATGCGCCATGCCACCCGCAGCGGCGGCCTGCAGCAGCGCATTTTTGTCGAGCCCTGCGGGATGCGCCAGGGTGCCATGGCTGCCCGTGGCAACGCCGGTGATGGTTGGCTCAAATCCGAAACTGTCACGCAGTGATTGCGCCCCTTGCTGAAGCAAACGCGTCAGGCCCTGGCCGACAACGCCGAAACCAACAAACAGTAGTCTCATGTCATCACGCTCCGCTCTCCGTTCCGGCGGCTAATCGCCGTTTATCTGTTGGCATCAGGCGCCGCTAACGACGTTGCGCCAGTCGTCGCGCAGCAGACCGTCGCGCAGCAGTTCGGCGGCTTCGATGGCGACGCGCACCTGGGCGCCGTCCGTGCTGGCGGCCAGGTGTGGTGTGTGAATGACATTGGGCAAATTGAGCAAGGGATTGTCCGCTGGTGGTGGCTCTTCCGGATAAACATCAATGGCCGCTCCGGCCACGTGACCGCGCTGCAGGGCAGCGGCAAGCGCTGCTTCATCGATCAGGGCGCCGCGGGCGGCGTTAATGATACGGATGCCCGGCTTCATTTGTTCAAGACTGGTGGCGTTGATCATGTGCCGCGTGTCCGGCGTCACCAACGCGTGCAGGGTCAGAAAGTCCGCGCGGGCGTACAGCTGTTCGAGCGTGTCCTGTTTTTCGATGCCGGCGCTGTGCGCGCTGTGTGCGTCGACGTAAGGGTCGAAGCCGATGCAGATCATGTCGAAGGCGCTGGCGCGAACGGCCACGTCGCGCCCGATGCGGCCCATGCCGATGATTCCCAGGGTCAGGCCCTGCAATTCCACACCGCCGAAGGCCTTGCGGTCCCAGTTGCCGGCGGCCAGCGAGGCATGCCCTTGGGGAATGTGTCGCGCCAGCGCCAACATCAACGCGAGCGTGTATTCCGCGGTTGAGATGGTGTTGCCGCCGGGTGTATTGACCACGATGATGCCGCGCGCCTGCGCCGCCGCCAGATCGACGTTGTCCACGCCGACGCCGGCCCGGGCAACGGCGCGCAATTGCGGCGCGGCGGCCAGCAACTCCGCGTCTACGGTGGTGGCGCTACGAATGATGAGCGCGTGCGCCGTGCCAATCTCTGCCAGCAGGGCGGCGCGGGACATGTTGCCGGGCGCCGTCACCTTGAAGTCGGGGATGGCCGTCAAAAGGTCAATGGCGCGCCGGTCGACGTTGTCCGGAATCAAAATGTGCCAGGTCATGCCAGCATCTCCAGAAAGGCCATCAGACTGGCCAGAATCTCTTCCAGCTCGTCCAGCTGCATGTCGCCCATGTGAGCGATGCGAAAAGTTTGGCCGCGGATCTTGCCGTAACCCTTGTCCATGGCGAAGCCGCGGCCGGCCATGAAATCCGCCATGGCGTTGACGTCGATGCCGCGCGTGTTGTCGACTGCCGTGACCGTCGGGGAGCGGTGGCCGGCTTGCGCATAGAGCCCAAAGTCATGCGCCAGCAACCAGTCGTGGACGCGATCGCGCATTTCTAGGTGGCGGGCCCAACGCGCTGCGAGGCCTTCGGCGAGAATGTCGTCCAGTTGGCGGTCCGAGGCAAACATCAGGGCGACAGGCGGGGTCGTGGGCGTGTTGTCTTCCAGGAGGCTCTTTTCCAGTTCGAGGAAGTCGAAATAGTAGCCGCGATTCCTGATTTCGGCGGCACGTTCCAGCACACGGTCGCTCACGCTGCCGAAGGCGATGCCCGGTGGCAGGGCAAGGGCCTTCTGCGAGGAGGTGAGGGCCACGTCGATGCCCCAGTCATCCACGCGCAGTTCTGCGCCGGCAAGGCCGCTGACCGTATCGACCAGCAGCAGGGTCTCCTCGTGCTCACGCAGCACGCCGGCGATGTCGCGCAGGGGGTTTGTGACGCCGGTGCTGGTCTCGTTGTGGACGACGCAGACGGCGTCGAAGCGCTCGCGTTGAAGGGCCTCGCGCACCATCTGCGCGTCATGCGCCCGGCCCCAGTGGACCGCGATGACATCGGCATGGAGGCCATTGGCGCGACTGACCTGGGCCCAGCGCTCGCTGAATGCGCCACCTGTCAGATGCAGCACCTTGCGATCCGGGCGGACGCTGTTGCGCAGCGCGCCTTCCCACAGGCCACTGCCGGAAGAGCCGCTGACATAGACGCGTGAGTCCGTCAGGAAGGCCTGGCGCAATTTGCGCTGCAGGCGAGCGAAGAGTTCCTCAAAGGCCGCAGTGCGATGGCCAATCATCCATTCGGTCTGCGCCTGCAGGATTTCCGGTCGCACCTCAACCGGGCCAGGCAAGACCAGGCGCTGGTGAACGCTGTCGGGCATGGAATCTTCTCCCTGAAGTGAGGTTTTCACATGGCGGCGCCATGATAGCACAGGAACCAGGAACGGCGCGCTACTGACTTGCAAGCGCACACGCTGGCGGTATACTTGCGGGCAGGGGCAATTAGCTCAACTGGCAGAGCGTTCCTTTGACGTGGGAGAGGTTGCAGGTTCGAGTCCTGCATTGCCCAAAGAGAGACCGGCTGCCGGCCGGTTTTTTGTCTTCATTGAGAAGGCAAATGGTTGATTGCGGCGGTAAACCTGTCCTGACAGCGTCGGAAACAAGGGAACCTGTCGGGATGGCCTGCAATGTGGCGACTTTCGGTTGGGGTGGAGGCAAGGCCCATGAACGTGACTGGAGCGGAACACACTTGCTATACGGTCAGTGACCTGGAGAGCGCCCGCATTTTCTATTGCGACCTGCTGGGTTTCGAAATCGCCCATGCGCGTCCACGCATCACCAATCGCTATTTCCGCGACATCATCGGCATCCCGGATGCGGTGGTGCGCGACCTCTATCTGCGCATTCCGGGCAGCAACCACCACCTGGAGCTCTTCGTCTACGAACATCCTTGCGGCGAAGCCATGGACAACCGCCCGCAGAACCCCGGCAGCAGCCACATCGCCTACATCGTCGATGATTTGCGGGCGCTTTACAAGCGGCTCAAGACGCAGGAGCTGGTTGAGCTGGAGTTCATTTCGGAGCCGGTGTACCTCGACGAAGGGCCCAACAAAGGCGGCTGGGCACTTTACATGCGCGACCCCAACGGAATCATCCTTGAACTCTTTGAGAAAGCGCCGCAGGCCTGATGTTCAGTCCGCCAGCTGCGGGTAATTCAGCGGATGGCCCGGGACCTGCAGCGACGCCCGCAGCAGTTTGCGGCCATCCAGATTGGCGATCAGCAGGGTCTTGAGCTCCGGGCCGGCAAAGGCGACGTTGGTGGCCGAATCCAGCAGAAAGCGCTCCCATTCCTCATAGAGCGTCGTCAGGCTTCCATCCCGCTCAAGCCGATAGATGATGCTCGGCGTGTAGACCGAAATGTAAAGGCGGCCTTCGCAATCGAAGGCGACGCCGTCAGGTACGCTGCGAGGCAAATCGAGCAGCAGCTCGCGACGGCCGGCACTGCCGTCTGCCTCAATCGGAATTCGCGCAATACAGGGTGCTGAAGATTCCACGACGATCAGCGCCTGGCCGTCGGGCGTCAGACACAGGCCATTGGTGAATCCGCGGGCCTGTCTGTCCCAGATTTCGGCCTGGCCGCCGGGCCGAATGCGCCAGACGAAGCCATCCCTTTGCGCCCAGGCGCCGGAATCCGACACGTAGAGATTGCCGGCGCTGTCAAAGGCCGGGTAGTTGGGCACGCGCATGCGCTGATCGGCGTTGCCCTTCGAATAGACGTCTATCACTCCGTCGGGCGAGATGCGCATCACGGCCTGGTTGCCGACGTCGCAGGCGTAGATGTTGCCGGCAGCGTCATGGGCCAGGCCGGTGATGAAGCCGCCGGTGTCCGCGATGACCTCGCAGCTGCCCGCCTCCAGGTCGATGCGATAAATCTGGCCTGCCTCGCCGCCGGCATGCACTAGGCCGTTTGGCGCCACGGCGACCCCTTCCGGATGGTCCATGTCGTGGGGCAGCGCCTGCAATTCAAGTTCGTACCTTGCCATTCGGGCCTCCTGCATTGGCCTGGATCTTGCTGCGCTAGAAGGTGCAGGTCACGCCGCCGTCCACCACCAGCAACTGACCGGTCATGTAGCGGCAGTAGTCCGACGCAAGGAAGACCACCGCGCCCGAGACGTCTTCAGGCAAGCCTTCGCGGCGCAGGGGCACCTTGCCGCGCTCGACGTAGAAGTCCTGGAACCAGGGCTGTTCGCTCTGGGGCCTGCCATCCACAAAGGTTGCCGGCGTGGCCATGAAACCGGGGGCGACGGCGTTGACCAGAATGCCATTTTCGCCGAGGTCGATTGCCGCAGATTTGGTCCAGGCGACGACTCCGCCCTTGGCGGCGTTGTAGGCGCCCAGGCCCGGGGTCATGGCGAAGGCCTGGATGGATGCAATGTTGATGATGCGACCGCTGCCCTGCGCCACCATGTGCGGCACGACCAGCTTCGCGCCCATGTAAACGGCCTCGAGATCGACGGTGATCACGCGGCGCCAGTCCTCCAGAGTGCTGTCGAAAATGGAATCCTGGATGGAGAAGGCGGCGTTGTTAACCAGTACGTCGATCTTGCCGCGCCAGGCGAGTGTCGCGGCGACGGCGTCGGCGTAGGCTGCATAGTCACTGACGTCGAGTTGCCGCGCCAGCACGGCAGCGCCTGCCGCCTCAATGTCATCGCGGGCGGCTTCCAGCGTGTCGGCATTGCGCTCCAGCAAGGCCACGGCTGCGCCTTCCGCCGCAAACTCGCGCGCGATGGCCAGGCCGAGGCCCTGGCCGGCGCCGGTGACAATGGCGATCTTTCCTCCCAGCAAGCCCATGATGGTCCGCTCCTGCCCTGTTTATACATGAAGCCTTGTCTCCAGAGTGCGCGGAACGCGCTTCCGCTGCCGCGTTCAATCTGCTAAAAGGCCTCGTCAAAGGGATGAAAGAGATGATAGGCCGTCCAGCCCCCGTCAACACGCAGCACTTCGCCGGTGATGAAAGAGGACTCCCGGTCATCGGCGAGGAACAACGCGGCTTCCACCAGTTCCTGCGGCCTTGCAGCCCTGCCCATGGGAATGCGCCCAAGCAAGTGGTCGTCGGGCGAGGTCGCCCCGTTTTGTACGACTCCATGGGCGATTGCGTTGACGCGCAGGCCCAGTGGCGCCCAGTCGACGGCCAGCGATTTCGTCAGCATGTAGAGGGCGGCTTCCTGCGAATTGCGCAGGGCCTTCCCTGCAGGCGCGAAGAGGCCCGCCACGGAAGCCAGAAAGATGACGCGCCCGTCTCCCTGGTTCTGCATAATCTCCCCGATGAAGCGCGCGCAGTTGTGAACCCCGTCCAGCCCGGCAGTCCCTGACGCGCATTCTGTTGCCGAAGCGTAGTGCAGCCAGATGTCAATCCGGCCCAACTGGTCAACCACGCTGCGCAACACGGCCTGCGAGGCCTTGCCGTTTCGCAAATCCATGGCGTACCAGCGCGCCCCGATCGCCTCGATCGCGTTGCCGCCCAGGCCGCCCTGGCAGGCCAGCGCGACCTGCGCTTCTTCCTGCAGCAAGGCGCGGGCGAGCGTGAGGCTCAGGTCGTCGCAGTCTCCGGTGATGAGGGCGACCTGGCCCGGGAAACGTGAACTCATACGGCCGCCTTGCCAGGCAGGCCGTCCCAGGCGACCCAGCCGCCATCCACGGCAAGGGTGGTCGCAGTGATGTAGCTGGCGCGGTCACTGACGAGGAAGCGTGCCACACTGGCAATCTCTTCCACGTCTGCCACACGGCCCATGGGCGTGCGCCGGTTGTACTGGTCCAGCGACGCCACGCCCTGATCGACCAGTGACTGCAAGATATTGGTACGGGTAACGCCCGGCGCCACGCTGACGACGCGCACACCACGCCGCGCCCATTCACAACCCACGTTTTCGGTCAGGCTGATGACAGCGGCCTTGACAGCATCGTAGGCGCTGCGCAGCGGCCAGGCGCCATAACCGGCAATGGAGCTGATATTTAATATCACTCCCGACTGCTGGCGCAACATGACGGTCCCCACGGCGCGGGTGCAAATGAAAACGCCGTTCAGCATGACGTCCACCTGCAGATGCCAGTCGCTGTCCGGTTGACACTCGGTCGGGCTGACAAAGTTCATACCGGCGTTGTTGACGAGGATATCGATACATCCGTGCCTTGTTTGCACGGCTTCGACCAGGGCGTCCACGCTTTCTCTGGAGCGCACGTCGCATTGCCGCGCCCAGGCGTCATGGCCTTCGTCGCGCAATGCCTGCGCAGCCTGTTCGCCGGCGTCGGCGTCAAGCTCGGCGATGACGGCCGTGGCGCCGGCCTCGCAGAAGTTGCGGGCGATGGCCAGCCCGATGCCGCGTCCCGCGCCGGTGATGATGGCGACGCGGCCAGCGAGTTCGCTTTCAGGCGGGGTCACGGTTTCGGAAGTCCTCGAAGTTGTGATAGGAAATCAACGAAGGTTTCAGTCATATTCAAATGAATTTCCATCCCATTTCACGTATGAACCCAACAATGTTGAGGCAGTCCACATTCTCGCCCTTACAAATGAATGGGATTTTCGGATTCTCTCTTGTTCCGGGCGTTTCCTCTGTAACTACAATTAGGTCGTGGCGGACGGCCAGAGAAATAACAAATGGCTCTGCTACAATTTTGCATGACTGACTGGCTTCGCTGAGATTGTATTTTCCGAATATCCTTGTGGCTGTTCTCTGAACTTCTTCGTCCAATGGCAAAATGAAATTGTTACGATCCTTTACCCACCTGAGCAAATCATTGTCTCTTCTTGAAAGTTCCTCCAAGACATATTCGTGGGCGACGAGAACGGAGTTGTCGCAAGCTTCAGTAAACATCCCCCACAATCTTTCGAACACATCTTTCGGGTAGTATTTGTGCCAATCAATCAGGGAACTGGTGTCTATCGAATATTTCATCCCGAAACCTTGGCCAAGTCGTTTCTGATGGCTTCAATGTGGTTGAGTTTTGAGCCAAGGTATTCAGACAGTTGGCCAGAATGAATTACATCTCGATCGTATGCGGCAAGCACTGAAGAGACAAATCGATTGCCATGACAACGCACAAATTTTGTGTGAAATTTTGGTCCGCCTCCACTTATACTGAGTGGTTGATCTTGACTATCCTCCCAATTCCTTCTCCATTTTGCGAGAGTTTCCAAATAGAAGGTCTTTGTTGTCCTATTGTTTTGAAGGAGGCGTCGAAGGATAACTGCTTTGCTCACGTTGTACTGGTCGGCAAGGCCTTTTAGTTCATTTTCATCCCATCTCTTGTCAAAATGCCCTTTCACTTCCGGTTCTTCTAACAGGAAGGTCGAGGGAACCAGCAATTCACCTGCAAACTCGTTGCAAAATAGTTCATCATCATTTAGTTCTTGGAAATTCCTGAAATTGCTTAGTCCCGATTGCCTGAGAATCAGGTGGCCAAGTTCATGCATAATTGTGAAGATTCGGGCAGACACCGAATCTTTGGAATTCATTATGATGATCGGCAATTGGTCAAAATCCAGAGCAACACCCCGCATCTCATTTACTGGAACAGAATTGCGATTGAAGAATCCCGTCTGAAAGACAAGCACATTTAATTCTTCGACGGCTGAGCGC
>JAGWBD010000158.1 GCA_021296065.1 Anaerolineae bacterium | reverse complement strand
GCGCCAGCTATCGTCACAGGAACGCGAGCTGTTGGCTGCTGGCGAAATCAGCGATGAAGCCTGGCACACTCTTGTTGGCGCGCCAGCTGACTGCGGGGACGCTGGTTATTCGCGTGTCGAGCGCACCGGCGCGCGCCCAACGCTGGAAATCAATGGCATCTATGGCGGATACAGCGGAGACGGGTTGAAGACTGTGATTCCTGCCCGGGCGGGTGCAAAAGTCAGTTGTCGCCTGGTGGCCAGGCAGCGCCCGCAGCGTGTCTATGATCTTGTATGTGACTATATCCGCGCGATCGCCCCGCCAACCGTCACCCTGGAATTTAATTTGCTGGGCTCCGGAGACCCGGTAGAAATCGATGTCAGCAGCCCGGTTGTGCAGGCACTGCAACGGGCCTTTGGGCTGCATTGGCCTGGTCCCGTCGGCTTGCGACGAACGGGCGGTTCCGTGCCCATCATTGCCATGTTCAGTGAAGTTTTGGGCCTGCCCTCGGTGCCGCTGGGCTTTGCTACAAGCGCCAGCGGAATCCATGGCCCAAACGAGAACTACCGCGTGGACATGCTCTTTAAGGGCATTGACACGACCGTGCTGTTTCTGCAGGAAATCGCGCGAGGAAACGTCGCCTCTGGCTAGCGATTGTCAACTGCCAGCAACTGGAACTGCTCCCATTCAGCGGGGTCCGTTTCCCAGTCGGCATAGATTGCCGCGCCCTGCACCCAGGCCGCGGCGGGCCCGGCGGCCGCCAGACCGGCGCGCAATCCGTTGAGCGCGGTGACGACGTTTTCCACCTCCGGGTCATGGCCGGGCAAAGCAGCGTCATAGGTGGGAATGCCGATTACCAGGACCGTGCCCTGTCCCAGCGCGCTGACGGCTTCGGCGAAGGTCTGCACCTGATAGGACATCCAGGTTTCGTAATCGCTCGCCGCCGTCAGACCGCTGTTGTAGCCCATGACCGCCATCTGGTCGCTGAGCAGGGCGACGTTTTGCTTGTAACTGCGGGACCACACGGTGCCTGGCAAAATCAGTTCCGGCACCGGAATGTCCGCATCCAGCGGGCTCCAGTCCGGCGGCACTGCCACAGACACTGGTACCGATTCGCCCAGACGCAGACGTACCTTGCGCAACAAATCGACAAAGTTGCCGTCACCATCCCAAACGGGTTCGATATCCAGGAAAACCCCGTCAAAGCCAAGTTCGCGCACGACATTGCTGCTGAAATCGACCACAGCCTGCTGCAATTCGGGGTCATCCAGGCGATAGCCATCATCGTCCAGATGGGCCGGCAGTCTGACCCATCCCAGCAGGGCAAGGTCCGGCGATTCTTCCTTAAGCTGGCTGGCAAAGACCTTGACCCGGTTGAAGAGTTCGGCGCCCCGCCAGGTGTTGTCACCCTGCAACCAGCTTACCCATGCATAAACGGTGCCAATTTCGTGGTCGCGCAGCCGGGATGCCAGTTCGCGAATGTCATGTGAATCGTGGATCTCGTAGGTCCACTCGGTGCCCAGCCACAAGGCATTGGGCAGCAATTGTGCTTCAGCGGGTTTCAGGCCGCGCAAAAGGAGCACGACGCCAATCAGCAGAACAACAGCCAGTGTCAGGCCGGCGACGAGGCGAAAAAGAGGGATTCGTATTCGCGGCAGGGAGATGCGGACCCCACCGGCAGGTGTCAGATGGTCCGCGGCAAATTCCCGTCTACGCCGACGCCGCTGCTGTCGGCTTATCTGCCGTCGCCGGGCATGACCGCGGCGAACTTCAGGTTCGGCCTGGATCAAACGTTCACGCGCCACGAATCCAACTCACACACAATTTTCGTTTTGAGAAATCTATTCCAGTTGACCGGCATAATCCGGGGACAGGCCAAGGCGTCGCAAGGTGGCGGCCTGAGCCTCCCACATGGCCTCGCGCCTGCAATTGTCTTCGTGGCTGAATCCAAGCAAATGCAAGGTGCCATGAACCACCAACAGGACAAGGTCCTCCATCACCTTGTGCCCGGCCAGATCCGCCTGACGGGACGCCCATGGCAAGGCCAGCACCAGGTCACCCAGAACGGAGTCCTCCTGCATTATCCCGTGTGGCAATGCCGGGAAGGACAGGACATCTGTCACGCTGTCGATGCCGCGATAGCGCCGGTTAAGGTTCCGGACCTGGTCATCACCGCTAATCACAATCGAAACCTGACCAACAGGCGTTCCGCTGTGCCGATGCATTCTTAACGTTGTACGGACGGCTCTTGTCAGGGGAGCAGTGTCGAAAACGCAAGTCGTTTCATTGAAAATATGAACGTCGCTCAAGATGACGTCTCTTCTCCCGGGTCGTGTCCCACCTCTGTAGCGTGACCGGCATCGTCGAGGTGAGGCAATTGCGGTACTTCCGCCATTGGTCCGGGTCGGGGACGAACACCCGCAGCGCCCGTCGTCCGGTTTTCCGCCCTCAGGGCGGCCACAGGCAGCGTTTCGGAAATCGATTGGCTTCGCGCCTGCAAGGTCGCAGCGGGCGCTGGAACCTGCGGAGCAACCGCACCGACTCTCTGATAGTCGATGCGGGGATGATAGACCGCCTGCAACATTTCCACCAGAGTACCCTGAATGGTACGAATGTCCTTAAGGGTCAGGCCTGAATCATCCAGTTGGCCTTCATTCATTTTGCCTTCCACGATACGCATTGTTATTTCTGTCACCTGATCGCGGCTTGTCGGGCCGATGGATCGTACAGCAGACTCACAACTGTCTGCCAACATCATGATCGCCGTCTCGCGGCTCCGCGGACGCGGCCCTGGATAGCGGAATTTGGCGCTGTCCACCTGGCTTTCCTCACCTCCTGCGGCTTCCACTGCCTTGCGCCAAAACACATAGACTTCTGTCGTGCCGTGGTGCTCGGAAATGTAATCCCTGAAGCGGCCGGGAAGATGGTAATCGCGGGCCAACGCCTCTCCATCGGGGATGTGGCTGATGATGATATCGGCACTGCGCTCGGGGTCGCCCAGCACGTCATGTGCATTGCCAGTGCCAAACTGCTGGTTTTCGCTGAAAAAAACGGCGTTGGGGATTTTCCCGATGTCATGATACATGGCCGCAATGCGCACCTGTTCGGCATCCGCACCAATGGCCAGGGCGGCCTGCTCGCACAGGTTCGCCACCTGAA
>JAGWBD010000157.1:5915-9081 GCA_021296065.1 Anaerolineae bacterium | reverse complement strand
TGCCAAGTTCGGCGATTCGTTGACGCAAACGCTCTTCACAAAACAATACTTCCTGCAGATAACGCTCGTGGCCGTCCGTCACCGGATCTCCATTCAACTGGCGCGCTTTGGTATCCGTCAGTTTTTCACAGGGATTGGAGCGGCTCACACAAGAACCGGTGGGCCGCGCTGCTGCCCAATTGGAGTCAGCCAACCTGCATGCCGTGATGCGTCTGCAGACTGCGGACAGCCAACGGCGCTTCCTTCAGGGCGCGAATGCCACGAGCCGCCGCCGCCGCCTGCTCCAGCGTGGTAATGATCGGTACACCGTATTGCCAGGCGGAACTGCGCATCAGCGAGCCGTCGCTGTGGTTCTGTTTGTCGGTCGGCGTGGTGATCACCAGGTCAATTTCGCCCCTGGCCAGCATATCAACGACGTTCGGGCTGGCTTCATCTTCCTTGCGCATCATGCGAACCGGGATTCCAACCACGTCCAGCATGCGGGCAGTGCCTTCCGTCGCCACAAGTTCAAAGCCCATCCGATTAAAATCACTCGCTATGCGGGCAATTTCGCCCTTGTCTTCATTGCTGACGCTGATGGCGACGACCCCGGCGGTGGGCAGACTGGTACCGGTTGCCATTTGGGCCTTGACGAAAGCATGGCCGCTTCTGGACGAATGGCCCATGACTTCGCCGGTGGAACGCATTTCCGGCGACAGGCGCGCGTCCGCACCCGGAAACTTGCGGAATGGCAGCACGGCTTCCTTGATAAAGAAACCGTCGACTGGCGGTTCTTCCATGAAACCGAGGTCGGAGAGCGTATGGCCGGCCGAAATTTGTGCGGCCAGGCGCGCCAGCGGGACGCCAGTGGCCTTGCTCACAAAAGGCACTGTGCGGCTCGAACGGGGATTTGCTTCCAGCACGTATACCTCGTCATCGTGAATGGCAAACTGAATGTTGAACAGGCCACGCACACCCAGCGCCAGACCAATGCGGCGTGTATAATCCCGGACTGTCGCCAATTCCACCATGCCCAGTTTCCAGGCGGGCAACACGCAGGCCGAATCCCCGCTGTGCACGCCGGCGTGTTCAATGTGTTGCATGATGCCGCCGATGGTGACCTGTTCACCATCGCAAAGCGCATCCACGTCGATTTCTACGGCGTTTTCAAGGAAACGGTCCATTAGCAAAGGCAATCCGACCATGTCCAGGTTTTCCTCCAGCCAGGCATTCAGACCACCCATGTCATAGATGATCGCCATGCCCCGCCCCCCCAGGACGTAACTGGGCCGCACCAGCAGCGGGAAACCGATCTGCGCGACGGCAGCAAGGGCTTCCTCACGATTGTTGGCTGTCGTGCCTGCCGGCTGGCGGATTTCCAGCGAACGCATCAGGTCGCCAAAACGCTCGCGATCCTCAGCAAGGTCGATGGCCTCGAAGGGTGTGCCGATGATAGGCGCACCGGCGGCGTCCAGGGCGCCGGCAATGTTCAATGGCGTCTGGCCGCCAAATTGCACGAGCACCCCTTCAGGGTTTTCCTCTTCAATGATGTTCAGGACGTCCCCGGCCGTAAGTGGCTCAAAGTAGAGCCGGTCGGCCGTGTCATAGTCGGTACTCACAGTTTCCGGGTTGCAATTGACCATGATCGTCTCAAAGCCCTGGTCACGCATCGCAAAACAGGCGTGGACGCAGCAGTAGTCAAATTCAATGCCCTGACCGATGCGGTTGGGGCCACCCCCCAAAACAATGATTTTGCGCTGGTCCGTCGGTTCGGCCTCGTCGTCTTCTTCCCAGGTGGAGTAAAGATAAGGCGTCTTTGCCTCGAATTCGGCAGCGCAGGTGTCCACCCGGTAAAAGCTGGGGCGCAAGCCCAACTCTTGTTGCCGTCTCCTCAGCGAAGGTTCGTCCGTCTCCAACAGTTGCGCCAGGGTGACGTCGCTAAATCCCTGGCGTCTCAGGCCAAGCAGAGTCTCACGGTCCAGTTGTTCCAGACCGTCCGACGAAGCGACTGCAGCCTGCCGCAACTGAACGGTGTCGATCATTTGCTGGATGAACCATGGATCAAAGCCGGTTTCCCGGGCAATGGTCGAGAGGGGCAAGTCGCGGTACAGGGCAGAAGCCACATTGAAGAGACGCTGTGCCGTCGGTACGCGAAGCGCTTCGCTGTCACTGCCCTGACTGGCGGCAAAGTCCGGTTCACCGATATCAAGCGAGCGAACGCCCTTCTGCAGCGCTTCGGGGAAGGTGCGGCCAATGGCCATGACTTCCCCAACGGCCTTCATTTGTGGCCCGAGCACGTGCCGGACCCCGGTAAATTTCTCGAAATTCCAGCGCGGAATCTTGACGACCACATAGTCCAGCGAGGGCTCAAAACTGGCAGGTGTCTCCTGGGTGATGTCGTTGGGGATCTCGTCCAGCCGGTAGCCGACAGCCAGCAACGCCGCCAGTTTGGCGATGGGAAAGCCGGTCGCCTTGCTGGCCAGCGCCGAGGAGCGCGACACACGCGGGTTCATCTCGATGACATAGACCTCGCCATCTTCCGGACTTACCGCGAATTGCACGTTGGCGCCGCCGGTGGCCAGGCCCACCTTGTTGAGCACTTCCCTGGCCATGTCTCGCAGACGTTGCATCTCCTTGTCGGTCAGGGTTTGCGCCGGCGCCACAGTGATGCTGTCCCCTGTGTGAACGCCCATGGGGTCCAGGTTTTCAATGGAACACACGACAACAAAGTTGCCGCTGTAATCTCGCATGACCTCCAGTTCGTATTCTTTCCAGCCAAGGAGGCTCATGTCGACCAGGATTTCACTGGCCGGGCTCTCATTCAGGCCACGCGCGGCTACTTCACGCAATTCATCAGCAGAATTGGCCACGCCGCCACCCGATCCACCAAGTGTGAAGGATGGTCGCACCAGGACCGGGTAACCCAGTTTCTCCGCCGCAACAAGGGCATCCTCAATGTTGTTCACCACTTCGCTGGGTGGCGAACGAAGGCCAATCTCATCCATGGCATTGCGAAAGAGCAGGCGGTCCTCAGCCAGTTCGATGCTGTCGGTGGAGGCGCCAATCAACTCAATGTCATATTTGTCCAGGATGCCTTTGTCGCGCAGTTCCAACGCAAGATTTAATGCCGTCTGACCGCCCACAGTGGGCATCAAGGCATCCGGCTGCTCTGCCTCAAAAATCAATT
>JAGWBD010000157.1:3068-5903 GCA_021296065.1 Anaerolineae bacterium | reverse complement strand
TGCGTCGGCGAACTCCGGGTCCGTCATGATGGTGGCGGGGTTGGAGTTCACCAGCACGATGCGGTAACCCTCCCTGCGCAGGGCCTTGCAGGCCTGCACGCCGCTGTAATCGAACTCGCAGCCTTGCCCGATCACAATCGGACCGGAACCGATCACCATGATTGTCTGTATGTCTTTGCGAGCTGGCATGGTCTCCCCGTTTACCTGTCGCGGGAACGGCTCTGACTCGCTGCAGTGCTGTGCACCTGTTTTACAAATTCATCAAAAAGATACAGGGAATGGTGAGGCCCGGGCGCCGCCTCCGGATGGTACTGGACGCTGAAAACAGAACGCTCCGTGTCGCGAATGCCTTCAATGCTGTTGTCGTTCAGATTCATATGGGTTACTTCTGCGCCTCCCAGCTGGCTGTCCTCGCTGACGGCAAAGCCATGGTTGTGCGCGCTGATCTCCACCACACCCGTCTACAGATTTCGAACCGGCTGATTGCCTCCCCGATGACCGAAATGCATCTTCTCGGTCCTGCCGCCCAGCGCCAGTGCAAGAATCTGGTGGCCCAGACAAATGCCGAAGAGCGGCACCTTCCCGACCAGTTCTCCAGTATTGCGGATGGCATAGTCCACCGCGGCGGGGTCGCCCGGTCCGTTGCTGAGAAAAACGCCGTCAGGGTTCATGGCAAGCACGTCTGCCGCACTGGTTTGGGCGGGCACGACCGTCACCCGCATGCCGCGATCCGCCATCATGCGCAAAATGTTTCGTTTGATGCCGAAATCCCAGGCGACGATCAGTGGGCCGCGAACATCCAGTTGTTCGTCGCGATACCACTGCGGATCGCTGTGAGTGGCCCAGTTGTAGGATTCGCGGGTTGTGACAGCATCCACCAGATTGGCGCCGGACATATCCGGTGAACCCCGGGCCATCTCCACCAGGGCTGCCGTGTCAAGCGCCGCTTCGCCGCAGGCAATGGCAGCGCGCATGACGCCCACAGAGCGAATGTGTCGTACCAGCGCTCGCGTGGCCACGCCTGTGATCCCGCTGATGCCCTGCTCTTTCAGCCAGTCGGCCAGCGCTCCCTGTTCTCGCCAGCTGCTGACCACCGGGCTCAGGGCGCGTACGACGAAACCCGACACCCATATGCGGTCCGATTCCAGGTCCTGCTGGTTAATTCCGGTGTTGCCAACGTGCGAAACCGTCTTGGTGACGATTTGCCGGTAGTAGGAGGGGTCCGTGAGGATCTCCTGATAGCCCGTCATGGAGGTATTGAAGACCAGCTCTCCGGTCGTGACGCCTTCGGCGCCAAAGCCCGTCCCTGTGAAAATACGTCCGTCTTCCAACGCAAGACAGGCGAACATCAGCTCCTGTATTCCGCATTGAGGGACACATAATCATGACCCAGGTCACAGGTCCATACGCGCGCGCGACCCTTGCCAGAGCCAATGGACAGTCTTAGCGTGAATTCCGGCTGTCTCACGATTGACGTCGCCTCGTTCTCATCGTAATCGACAGGTTCACCGGCCTGCATCAACTGCAGGGGACTTTCCAGCCTTTCCCCCTCGCCCAGCCACAACTCCAGGTCCGCCGGGTCAAAGTCGACACCCGCCCGACCCGCTGCCGCCGCAAAACGCCCCCAGTTCGCATCGCTGCCATAGAATGCCGTCTTCGAGAGCGCCGACGTCGCAATTGTGTTGGCAATCTGACGCGCAGCCGCAGCATCCGGCGCACCATCGACGTCAATTGTAACGAAACGGGTTGCACCTTCGCCATCCCGCACAATGGCCTGCGCCAGGTATACGCACAGGTCCTGCAGGGCGTCACGAAAGGCTGCCACGTCGTCCTCGCTGGCCAGCGCCGCGCCGCTGGCGCCATTGGCCAGCAGCAAAACGGTGTCATTCGTGCTGGTATCGCCGTCCACCACTATGCAATTAAAGCTGACGCTGTTCACTTCCTCAAGCAGCGTCTGAGACTGTGTCGCCGTCAGGTCGGCATCCGTGACGATCACGGCCAGCATGGTGGCCATGTCCGGTGCGATCATGCCGGCGCCCTTGCTGATGCCTGCGATGTTGACTTCTTGCCCTCCGGACAACCTGACACGGGCCGACGCCAACTTGGGGAACTTGTCGGTGGTCATGAAGCCCTGGGCAGCAGTCTGCCAGCCTTGCGTACCGGCAACGGGCGAGATGTCTGTCACGCCCTCTTGAATCCGCTCCATGGGCAGTTGTACGCCAATGACCCCGGTGGACATGACAAACACGGCACTGGCGTCACAGTCCAGCCTGGCGGCGACCAGTGCCCCTGTCGCGCGCGCGTTTTCAAGACCGCGTTGACCGGTGCAGGCGTTCGCACAACCGCTGTTGACGACCACGGCGCGCGTCGCGCCAGGATTGATGCGTAACAGCTCCTGATCCAGCAAAACCGGCGCTGCCTTGACAAGGTTACGGGTAAACACGCCAGCCGCCGTACAGTCCCTGTCGCTGACGATCAGCGCCAGGTCAGGCACGTCATTACCTTTTATGCCGCAGGCAAGACCGGCAGCGCGGAAACCACCAACGCCGCCAATGTTTTTGGAAAGCTCATGCATCGCTCAGGTCTTCCAACATGCCCGTCAGGGATGGAATCAGGGTATCGATGTCAGCGCGTTGCGCGATCAGCGGCGGCACGAAACGCAGGACTTGTTCACCCGCATTCAGGAGCAGCAGACCTTTTTCATACCCGGCAGACACCAGTGCTGCCGAGGAGCAATCCAGTTCGATGCCGACGATCAGACCCCGACCCCGTACGTCCCGGATGAGTGGGCTGTTAATCTCCTCCAGCCGTTCCACCAGGTATTCGCCAACATCC
>JAGWBD010000157.1:0-2989 GCA_021296065.1 Anaerolineae bacterium | reverse complement strand
GCAGGGCGCCCGCGACGGCTCCCGGCACCAGAATGGCGCCGATCGGCCGGCCACCGGCCAGCGGCTTGGCAACGGTCATGATGTCCGGTTCGATTCCGCTTTCTTCATAACCCCACAGGGAACCGGTGCGGCCCATGCCGCACTGGATTTCGTCACTGACCAGAAGCGCCTCGTTCTCATCACACAGCGCGCGCAGGCCTTGCATGAACGCCGGAGCGGCAATGTTTATGCCGCCCTCACCCTGGACAGGTTCGACGAAGACAGCGGCCGTGTTGCCGTTGATGGCCTCCCGCGCACTGTCAAGGTCATTGAATTCCGCAATGGTGACGTCCGGCATCAGGGGCCGGTAGGGCTTTTGGTACTTCTCGCGCGGGGTCAGGGCCAGGGCGCCCATGGTGCGACCGTGAAAGGCGTTGGAAAAGGCCACAATGCCGGTCTTGTCCGATTTGCCGGCTTCAAATGCGACCTTGCGTGAGAACTTGATCGCCCCTTCAACCGCCTCGGCGCCACTGTTACAGAAGTGTACGCGGTCGGCAAAGGATGTCTCGCACAGCAGTGCTGCCAACTCGGCGTGCGCGGCGGTGTGATAGAGGTTGCTGGTGTGAATGACGCCGCTGTCCAGGGCCTCGCGAATGGTCGCGTTCAGGCCAGCGTCGTTGTAGCCCAGTGCATTGACCGCAATGCCGGCAACGAAATCGAGATAAGCCCTGCCCTCGTTGTCATAGACTGTCATGCCTTCGCCACGGGTGATCAAAAATGGCGGGCGGCCATAGACCTGAACCACATGGTTGCCTTCCAGTGTAGCGATCCGCTCCAGTTCACTCTTCATACCCTGTCCCCTGATTCTGTTTTCACCCTTGCGATGGACTTCACTTCCTTCTGAAACAAAGTGCCTGTGCCTTGCCTGAGTCCGTCCAGATTCGTGACCAGCGCCTGAGGCACGCCAGTCGCCAGGGCCTGCAGGGCCGTTTCCACCTTGGGTATCATACCGCCATGGATGATGCCCTGCCCGATCAGTTCGCGGGCCTGCCCGGAGTCCAGTTCCTGCAACAGCGTACCTTCCCGCAGCACACCGGGCACATTGGTCAGAAACACAATTCGACTGGCTTCGATGGCAACTGCCAGCGCGCCGGCGACGTGATCGGCATTCACATTGAATGCGCAGTCCGGCCCAAGGCAGAGCGGCGATACCACTGGTGTGACCCCTTGCGCCAGCATTTCATGAATGACGTTGGCATCCACCGCATTTACTTCGCCAGTGAATCCCATATCCACTTGATCATGCGGCATTTGGCGCGCGCGCAGCAGGCCACGGTCAACGCCACTCAGCCCCAGCGCATCCACACCGGCATGCACCAGAAATCGCACGAGCCGTTTGTTGACCAGCCCGCAAAGGACCATTTCGACCAACGCCAGCGAATCCGCGTCAGTTACACGCAGGCCCTGTAAGTACTGGGGCTCGATTCCCAGCCGTTGCTGCAAGTCGGCAATCTCTACACCGCCGCCGTGCACCAGCACCAATGGCACAGGCAGGTCGCGAACGACAGCGGACAATTCACACAGAAAGGCCTCGTCGCGCAGGTCGTGCCCGCCAATTTTGAGGACGAGTGGTAGCATGCTACGACTCGGGGGTCAGACCGGCTGTCTCGGTCAGGCCAAACATCAGATTAAAGTTTTGCACCGCCTGGCTTGCAGCGCCCTTGCGCAAATTGTCGGTTACGCTGGTGATCTGCAACCAGCGATCAAGCACCGGCACAAGGCTGATCACGCAACCATCACGGCGGGCAACGTGTGCAATGGTTGCCTGGTCGCCTGCAGGTAGAACCCTGACCATGGGCTCCGTGTCAAATGTCTCCTCATACAAGGCCTGCGACTCCGCGGCGTTGAATTCCGGCGCCAGGGTTACAGTGATACTTGCCAGCAGGCCACGGTCAATTGGAAGCAAATGTGGTGTGAAGAGAACGGGCCCTATGTCGTCGTCCAGTTTGTGCAATTCCTGTTCGATCTCGCCGACGTGACGATGCGACCTGCCGGTCTTGTAAGGGACCAGATTTGCATACAGTTCCGGAAGATGAGTCATGGACGTGGGCGTTCGGCCGGCGCCTGAAGCGCCGGACTTGGCGTCGACGACAATCGGCAATCCCGGCGCCAGGGCCTTCGCCAGCAGCAAAGGGTACAGGCCCAGTAACGTGGTCGTCGGATAGCAACCCGGGACAGCTACCAGGGCCGTGCCATGAAGTTGGGCCCGGTTTATTTCAGGCAGGCCGTAGGGAACTGGCAACAGGTCCGGCTGCTGATGCGCAGTCCCGTACCACTCCCTCCAGGCCGCTTCACTGTTCATGCGAAAGTCAGCCGACAAATCGATAACTTTGGCACCCTCCTCAAGTGCTGCCCTGGCAATTCCTGCCGAGGCACCGTGAGGCAGAGCCAGGAAAACGGCTTCCACATTCTGGGGACGGGCATCTTCATGGGCTATAAACTGGAGATCGCTCTCCGGGACAGCCTTGCCAAGTTGACTGCCAGAAGTTGCAAAAACGAGACGAGCAGCGGGATGTTTGTTCAGCAACGCAACCAGTTCGCCGCCTGCATAGCCGGAAGCGCCATACACACCCGCACGAATGGCCATCATCGTTAATCTCCTGTTCGGCGAATTTTCCGCCCGGTTTCAGTGACGGGCAAAAGCCGGGAAACTTTGTGACACAAGTTCTGATGTGTCTGAATCGAGAGGTTTGTTTGCAGCGAAACCGTTTTTGACCAGGGCGGTACAAACAATTGTGCGTCGGAGTTTAGGGCGGACAGTGGGCAAGTTCAACGCCTCTGTGCAATATCTTGTGCAGAATGAAGTTTTCTTTGTGCACATAATATAAAGCGTTGGGATTTCTTATTGCTCGCCTTTCGGATTGCTTGACACCAGATTCTGAATGCAGTAGTCTTTCCCTGAACGCAAGCTTCGGGAGTTGTATATTGCCAGGCGCGTGGCGTGTCGGCG
>JAGWBD010000044.1:16078-16421 GCA_021296065.1 Anaerolineae bacterium | reverse complement strand
GATCGCGTCGCGCCGGTCCGTGAAGCTCAGCCGATGCTCGCGCGTCAGCACGATCGCCTCGGTCGGGCAGGCATCTTCGCAATAGCCGCAAAAGATACAGCGCAACATGTTGATTTCATAGGTGCGGGCGTATCGCTCGCCGGGGCTAAAGCGTTCCTCGTCGGTGTTTTCCGCCGCCTCGACCCAGATGGCATCCGCCGGGCAGGCCGCCGCGCAGAGCGAACAACCGATGCATTTTTCCAGCCCGTTGTCATAACGCTTGAGCTCATGACGGCCCTTGAAGCGCTGCTGGAAGGGGCGCATCTCCTCCGGATACTGGATCGTGACCGGCTCTTCCAGCACG
>JAGWBD010000044.1:0-15988 GCA_021296065.1 Anaerolineae bacterium | reverse complement strand
ATCGCTGGCGGCCACGCCGGCAAGGCTGTCAAGGGCGTTAAGCGTGTAGCGAAACAATACGAAAGGAACGGCCAGCAAACCGCCGACCACATTCAGAATCACGTGCCCGATGCCGCCGCGCTCCCCGGTGATCATCGGATCAAGCGCCTGCTCTTCCTCTTCGCGGCGCTCGCGACCAATGATCAGCCAGACGCCGCCCACGACCAGCACGAAGAAAACAGCGCCTGCCATGCCGTACACAATCGGGCTGTCAAACAGGTCGCCCAGCACCACAGCCACCGCCGTCCAGACCACCGCCACCAGAGACAGCGGCAACAGGACTTTCCAGCCGTACTGCATCAGCCGGTCATAGCGGATGCGCGGCAAGGTGGCCCGCACCCAGATCATGAGCGCCAGCAAGAGGAATATCTTGCCGCCCATCACCAGCGGGCCAAGAATTGGCGCTGTGCGCACCAGACCGAAGCCGTCCTGCCAGCCACCCAGGAAAGTGATGGCAACCAGCGCGCTGACCGCGATCATGCCCAGGTACTCGGCCATCATAAACTGGGCGAACTTCATGCCGCTGTATTCGGTTTGATAGCCCTGGGTCAGTTCCTGCTCCGCCTCCGGCAGGTCAAAGGGCGCGCGGTTGGTCTCCGCCAGCACGGCAATGAACAGGATGAAGGCCGCGAGCGGATTCTGGAAGACATACCACTCCCAGATGAGTTCCTGACCCTGAATGATGTCACCGATGCTCATGCTGCCGGCCAGCATGATCGGCACGGCCAGCGCGAATCCGAAACTGAGCTCGTAGCTGACCATTTGCGCCGAAGCGCGCAGGCCGCCCAGCATGGCGTATTTGTTGTTGCTGGCCCAGCCCGCCAGCACCACACCGTAGGTACCCAGACTGGTAATCGCCAGCAGCCACAGCAGACCGACGTTGGGGTCCGCCAGACCCAGCGGCACCCGAAACCAGACGTCTCCCAGCGATGGCGCAAACCATGGCACGATAATGGAAGGCCCGATCGGAATCACACCGAAGAGCAACATCACAGGCAAGACCTTCATCAGCGGCGCGAAGGTATAGACCACGCGATAGGCGCCTGCCGGTCGAAAGTCTTCCTTGAATACCAGTTTGACGCCGTCCGCGGCCGGTTGCAGAAAACCCAGCGGCCCGACGCGATTGGGCCCGATACGCTGCTGGAAGAAGGCGATCAAGCGCCGTTCCAGCAAGGTTGTATAGGCAAAACTGGTCAGCACCACGAAGAAGAACAGCGCCGCAAAAACGATGGGCCAAATGCCCGAACAACCGCCATCGTCGTAACAGTCCACGACGACCAGCTGTCGTGTGGCCGGTTCAAAGACAAAGCGCAGCGCAGAGTCCAGGAAATCATAAATGGCAGGCCAGTTGACCACAATGAAGGCCAGCGGGTTCACCAGCAGCAACCAGATGATGCCGGCCACCCTTGAGACCAGCGCCAGTAGCACCAGACCGACCGCCACGGCCACAAACACAGCGATCTTGAGCGTCAGATCTGCCGGCGCGGCCAGAGTCCCGAGCACCGTGGCCGCGCTGAGCAGCAGCGCCACTGCCGTACCGGCGGCGATAAGAATTCGGCGCACCAGGCGCCAGTCGATGTCAGGCAGCGTCATCATGTTTCGCTTACCCTGGCGTCCGCCGCCACCGTGACTTTCGAAACCCTTCCCGTGGACAGCGTCAGGGGCATCGCGGTTGTCGTGAGGTGCCGCGGTAGCGCCAGACTGCCGGCCGGTACGCTATCGTCATGCCGCGCCAGCACCTGGACCGCCGGGCCGTCAGCAACCTCGATTTCGATGGTATCGTCGGCATCGACACCCAGCCGCTGCGCGTCGTCCGGATTGAGCAGTGCAAAGGGCGCCGGCACCCGTGGCCACACAATGTCCGTAGCGCGGAAGGCGCGCTCGCGGTTGTACAGGCGGGTGACTGGCACAATCAGTAAATGGCCCTTGTCAACCTTCTGTCTGGACGGCAACGCGGGGGCGGCGACCTTCACCCTGCTCCTGTCCGCCTCGGCCGGGATCTGTACGCCCAGACCGCCACGGTTGAGCAGCGCCGTGCCGCCGTACCACAGGTCTTCGCCAACAGGCGGGTCCTGCTTCTCCGTCCATGCCAGTTCACGGTAGCCGCAACCCTCAAATGCCGGGACCTGCTGCGACATTTCCAGCATCATGGCCGCCGCGGAGGCCTTGGCCCGGCCCTGCCCCAGCACCTCGGCGATTCTCGCCACGACCTGCCACGCGGGCAGCGCCTCTCCAACTGGCCCCTGCGCACGATAAAGACGTTGCACTCGCCTCTCGCCACTGGTGAAACTGCCGTCGCGTTCGGCGAAACTCTGAATTGGCAGGACGACCTGCGCGCGATCGCCCAGGCTGTCCTGAAACAGGGCCAGCTCAATGATGTTGTCGACCTCAACCAGCCACGCCGGCGCCGAGGGATCATCCGCCAACAAGTCCGCCTGGGCGACCAGCAAGGTCTTTGGTGGTTCGGCCATGATGCCGATTGTGTTTTCCGGCGTGAAACCAAGATAGTGCAGGCCCATGCCGTTTGGCCCGGGCAGGGGCGACAGCAGGCCATTGTTCGGCCGGCCAACGTGACCGGTTTCCACCAGAATGCGGGCGGCCGCCTGCATCAGGGCGCGGCTGCCGGCCAGGTCCAGCCCTTCTGCGCCGGCGACGATGACCAGGTTGTTCGCATCGCGCAGGCGGCCATGAATTTCCTCGTCTTCCTTCTGCAGGTTAGCAAGAAAATGGGCCGCGTCACCGGTCGGGTAACGCAACTGACGGCCGGCAAAGTCATCGAGACGCGTGCCACGCGAATTGGCCACCAGCAAAAGCGCGCCCCGGTCCCCGGCCTGCTTGATGCGCAGCCGCCAGAGCGGTACTTCCTCCTCAAGATCGGCGGCAATGACCAGCACCACGTCACCGCTACCTAGCGCTCCCAGATTGCTGCCCTGCCCCACACCGACCTGGGCGATCAGGTCCGCGCCGCCATGGGTCGGCGGCCATGCGCCCAGGCGCGAACTGCCGAGACCCTGCGCCAGCTGCTGCAGGGCGTACAGATCTTCATTGCTGAGGCCACTGCCCGCAATGATGGCGAGGTCTTCGCCGGCTTCGCGCAACCGCCCCGCCGCGTCCTCCAGGGCCTCGGCCCAGGTCGCGCGCGACTCGCCGGTTGTCGGCCAGGCCAGACGGTCCGCGCTGCGGGAGAAGTGATGGCCGAAACGCGCCTTGTCGCTGATCCAGATCTCGTTGACGTATTCGTTCTGCCGCGGCAAGACGCGCTTGACGATGGCCCGACCGTCGGCATCGCGGTCCAGCCTTGTACTCAGGCTGATGTTGGAACCCGCTGCGTCCCAGGGGTCGATGCTGGCTACGTCCGTCAGTTCCCAGGGTCGCGCACCAAAGCGGAAGTCCGCCGTGGTCAGCGCGCCTACCGGGCAGATGTCGGTCGTGTTGCCGGAGAAATAACTGTCAAAACCCGGCTCGCTGTTGGTGATGATCTGCAGCGAGCGACCGCGTTCGTGGAAGGCCAGCACATCGTCACCGACGATTTCGTCCTGAAAGCGAACGCAGCGGGCGCACTGAATGCAGCGCTCTTCGTCAAGGAAGACCAGTTCGCCCAGCGGCACGTGCTTGTCCAGATTCAGCTTGTCGCCGAACACCATGCGCGTCTTACCCGGTCCGTGTTCCATGGTCAGGTTCTGCAGCGGACACTCGCCGCCCTTGTCACAGATGGGGCAATCCAGGGGATGACTGGTGAGCAGAAACTCGAGCACATTCTCGCGCGCCAGGTCGACTTCCTGCGTGTCCGTACGAATCACCAGGCCTTCGTAGACGTTGGTGGTGCAGGCTGTCTGCAGGGTCGGGAACCAGCGGACCTGGGGCTTTCCGTCCTCGTCCAGCATCACCTCGCCGCTGCCGCGGTCGCGCTGGATACTGCCCATCTCCACCAGACACATACGACACATGCCGACCGGGTCCATCTTGGGGTGGTAGCAAAACACCGGTATGAGATCGCCGATGCTGCGCGCCGCATCAACCAGGTTGGCGCCCGCCGCCACCTGATACTCCCGGTCGTTGACGACAATGGTCACAGTTTCAGCCATGCAATCCTCCGCTGCTGCGCCCCTTTGGGCGCGGCTCAGGCACTTGCCCGCCTGCGACGCCCGCGACGCGGCGCACTGGCCGCGGGCTTTTCTTCCTCAGGCTTTGGCTGCACGTGAGCGTTAAAGTCATCCGGAAAGTTGCTTATGGTGTGAATGATCGGGTTGGCGGCGAAATCGCCGAGAGCGCAGAGCGTCGTCCCGGCCATGTTCTTCGCCACGTTGTCGATCAACTGCACGTCCTCCGGCTTCCCCTCACCTGCCAGAATTCGGTCCAGCACCTTGTCCAGCCAATACGTGCCTTCGCGGCAGGGCGTACACTTGCCACAACTCTCGTGCGTGAAGAATTTGGTAACCTTCGAGGCCACCCAGGTCATGTCAACCGTATTGTCCATGACGATGATCGAGGCCGAACCCAGGATGGTGCCCAGGTCTTGCATCGCCTCATAGGACAGCGGTGTATCAAGCACTTCATCCGTGCCCGGCACGATCGGACCCGAGCCGCCCGACGGTAAAATGGCCTTGATGTTTTCGGGGTCGCAACCGGCATGATCGACCAGCAATTCCCGCAAAGGCGTGCCCAACGGCAACTCGTAGTTGCCCGGCCGCGGCACGTGGCCGCTGACGCAGAAGACCTTGGTGCCCGCGCTTTGTTCCGTGCCAATGGCGCGGAAGGCTGCGGCGCCGTTGCTGAGGATCCATGGCACGTTGGTCAGGGTCTCCACGTTGTTGACGACCGTCGCTTCCTTGTAGAGGCCGCCACCCTTTTGCGCCGGGAAAGGCGGGCGCACCCTTGGCTGGCCCAGCACGCCCTCAAGGCTGCTGAGCATGGCGCTCTCCTCGCCGCAGATATAGGCGCCGGCGCCCAGATGTGTGTAAACCGGGCAGGACCAACCGCTACCCAGAATGTTCTTTCCGGCGAAACCGGCCGCTTCCGCCTCTGCAATGCAGTCCTCCAGCAGATCGCCAATGTCCCAAAACTCGCCACGCAGGTAGATATAGACGGCCGTCGCCTGGATGGCCCAGGCGCAGATTAACGCACCTTCAATCATCTGGTGCGGATTGTCTTCCATGATCTCGCGGTCCTTGAAAGTGCCGGTCTCGCTTTCATCGGCATTGACCGCAACATACTTGATCGGCTCATTCTGCGGGATGAAGCTCCACTTTACGCCCGCCGGAAAGCCGGCGCCACCGCGCCCGCGCAATCCGGAAGCCTTCACTTCGTCGATGACTTCCGCGGGCTGCATGGCCAGCGCCCTTTTGAGGGCCTCGTAACCGCCGTTGGCCTGATAGACCGACAGTTGATGCAGGTCCGGGATGTCGCGCCCCCGCAGCAATAGCCTCATGCGCCCTGTCCCTGCCCCGCAGCCTCAAGTTCGGCGCGCCGTTCCTCGATCCAGGCCTTCATCTTTTCCATGTCCAGCGATTCCATATAGCGGAAATTGCACTGCAACATGGGCGCCTTGTCACAGGCGGCCAGACACATCACATGCTCGACGGTAAACAATCCGTCCTCCGAGGTGCCGCCTTCTTCCACGCCAAGGTAATCCTGCAGTTCGCGATAAAAGGTCTCGGCGCCGTTCAGGGCGCAAGGCAGGTCCGTGCAGACGTGCAGCCAGTAGCGGCCCTTTGTACGTTCGGAATACATGGTGTAAAAACCCGCGATGGACTTCACCTGGGTCGGGTCCATTTCGCATATTTCAGCGACTTCCTGGACGCCTTTGGGGCTGACCCAGCCATACGCTTCCTGGGCGATATAAAGCAGCGGCATCACCGCCGAACGTTTGTCCGGATACTTGGCCAGATGACTGGCGATGCGCGCCTTGTACCTGGGATCGTGTAGTGACATTTCTTCCGTCCCTGAGGCCCTATCGATCGCAATCGCCAAGCACAATGTCCACGCTGCCAATGATCGCCACCAGATCGGCGATGAAATGGCCCTGGGTCAGCAGCGGCAATGAACTGATGTGCATGAAAGATGGCGTCTTGAAGTGGACGCGGCGCGGCATGTTGCCGCCCGTCCCGTGCAGATAACAGCCAATTTCGCCGCGGGGGCTCTCGACGGCGGCGTAAACTTCCTCGTCCGGCGCGTCGAAGCCCGACGTCCACAACTTGAAGTGGTGAATGACCGCCTCCATGCTCTGGCCCAGCTCGCTACGCGGCGGCGGCACAAACTTGCGGTTGTCCGAGCGGAAGGGCCCCTTGTCTTCCAGCCGCTCCAGCGCCTGGTGCAGAATCTTCATCGATTCCCACAATTCCAGAATGCGGCACATAAAGCGATCGTAGACGTCGCCGTGCTCGCCCAGAGGCACGTTGAATGTGAACTGTTCGTACCCGCTGTAAGGCATCGACTTGCGCAGGTCCCAGTTGACGCCGCTGCCACGCAGCGTTGGCCCGCTCATGCCCCAGGCCAGCGCCCGATCCGGCTCGATCACGCCTACGCCCTGGGTGCGGTCAACCCAGATGGGATTCTTCTCCAGCAAACGCTGATAGTCCTCCACGGCACGCGGGAACTCGCCGAGAAAATTCACCAGGGTCGGCTTGAAGTCCGGCGTAATGTCGCGCCAGACGCCACCGGGCCTGAAGTAACTGCCCATCATGCGCTGGCCGGACAGCATCTCCAGCATGTCCAGCACCTTTTCGCGTTCACGAAACGCGTAAAGCAGCACACTCATGGCGCCCAGATCGATGGCGTGCGTCCCCAGCCAGACCAGGTGACTGGCGATGCGCTGCAACTCAAGGCAGACCACGCGAATCAGCTGGGCGCGCGGCGGCACGTCAAGGTCCACCAGCTTCTCGACCGCCAGGCAAAAAGCCATGTTGTTGGACAGCGGCGACAGGTAGTCCATGCGGTCCGTCGCCGTGACGCCCTTCTCATAGGTCTTGGATTCAATGGTCTTTTCGATACCGGTGTGCAAAAAGCCCACGTCCGGCACGGCGTTGACGATCTGCTCGCCATCCAGTTCCAGCAGGACGCGTAACACACCATGGGTGCTGGGATGGTGCGGCCCCATGTTGAGCAGCATGGTCTCGCCCGTAAAGGCCCGCTCCGAGACAAGGCCCCGCAGTTCTTCTATGTTGCCTTCCCAACGGTATGCGTCAGGGGCACTGGTTGGCGTCTCGACGACTGCCATGTTCGCTCCTGGCCTACTCTCTCGCGAAGGGTTTGTGCTTCATGATCTCCTCCGCGTTGAAGGAGAATTGCACCTGCTCGTAACCCAGGGGGTAGTCGCGCCTGTGCGGATGCCCGTCCCATTCCGACGGCATCAGGATTCGGCGCAGGTCCGGGTGACCGCTGAAACGGATGCCGATCAGGTCAAAGATTTCGCGCTCCAGCCAGTTTGCGCCGGGCCAGACACCCGTCATGGTGGGCGCTTCGGACTCGTCCTCCGCCACGTAAATCTTCACCCGCAGCCGACGGCCGTAGAGCATGGAGAGCAAATGGTAGCAAATGCCGAATCGTTCCGGCCGTTCCTGTTCCGGCCAGTAGTCCACCGCGCTGATGTCGGAGAGGAAATTGTAGACCAGCCCGGGCGTATCGCGCAGAAAGCGACAAACGTCGACAACCTGCGCCGGCGCGACGATCAGGGTCGTTTCATCGCGAAAACTGTGGCAGTCCAGCAAGGCCTCGGGCATGGCCGCCTGCAATGCGTCGGCGGCGTCCCGGGCCGGGGCAATATCAGGCACGCGGCGCCTCCGTAGCCCAGTCCAGGATGGTCTCGCCATGCACCTTCTGGTGCAGGGTCAGGACGCCGTGCATGAGTTGTTCAGGCCGTGGCGGGCAGCCGGCGATGTACACGTCGACCGGCACGATTTCGTCCACCCCCTGCACGATGGCGTAGTTGTTGTAGATGCCGCCGCAGGAAGCGCAGTCGCCCATGGAGATGACCCATTTGGGCGCGGCCATCTGGTCGTAGAGCTGTCGCACGACCGGCGCCATCTTGCGCGTCACACGGCCGGAGACGATCAACAGGTCCGCCTGCCTGGGCGTGGCGCGATTGAGCTCCATACCGAATCGCGACATGTCGTAGCTGGAGGCCTGGGTACTCATGTATTCGATGGCGCAACAGGCCAGGCCAAAGAGCAGCGGCCACATGGCGCCCGTGCGCGCCCAGTTGATCGCCTGGTCCAGCGTGGTGGTTACCACGCCGAGGTTGCCTAGTTTCGAGCTTACTCCCATTCCAGCGCTCCTGACTTCCACTCATAGACGAGGCCGATGGTCAGAACGAGCGTGAAGATTCCCTTGGTCACCAGGCCATACAGCGCCAGTTCCCGAAAGATCACCGCCCAGGGCAGGAAGAAAATGACCTCGATGTCGAAGAGGATGAAGAGTACCGCCACCAGGTAAAACTGCACCGGCAGCCGTCGTGTACCCGGCCCGATCGGCTTGACGCCGCTTTCGTAGGGCGCGGACTTGCGCGCGGAAGGACGCTGCGGGCCGAAAATGCGGGAGATGAACAGAATGAGCAGGGCAACCGCAAGCGATATCACCAGCAACGCGGTGATGGGAGCGAATTCCTGCAACGCCATGGTGCCTTCCCCGAGCGTTTGTTCATTTTGGAGCAAACAGGCGCAGATTAGCATATCTGGCGCAAGGCGTCAAATACTTTGACGCCTTGAATGCAGGGGGCCTGGCGACTGCACCAGACCCCGACTTTCAGTTGCTCAGGGGGAAGGATTCATTGCGACTACATTGTCAGGTAATCGCGCAACTGGCGGCTGCGTGAGGGGTGGCGCAACTTGCGCAGGGCGCGGGACTCAATTTGGCGGATGCGCTCGCGCGTGACACGAAACTCGCGCCCCACCTCCTCCACCGTGCGCGCCCGCCCGTCCAGCAGACCATAGCGCCGCTCAAGCACTTCGCGTTCACGTTCGCTGAGTACGCCCAGGGCCGTCTGCATCTGTTCGCGCAGCAACTGGCGGCTGGCGGCATCGACCGGGCCGGCCGTCTCCTCGTCCGGAATGAAATCGCCCAGGGTGCTGCTGTCTTCCTCGCCCACCGGGCTGTCGAGGCTCATTGGCTCCTGGCTGATGCGCTGAATGCGGCGCACTTTCTGCGCGGCACGACGCAACTTTCGCTGCAAGTCGACGCCCAGTGGTTTTTCGCTTTCGATTCTTTCGCGAATGGCAGCCGACTCCGAAGGCAGCAGGAATTCCATCTCCAGCGCAATGCGTTCCGCATCCGGCTCGGCGCCCAGTTCCTGGGTGAGCTGTACCTGCACGCGCGACAGTCGATTGATGGTCTCAATCATGTGCACGGGAATGCGGATCGTGCGCGCCTGGTCCGCAATGGCGCGGCTGATCGCCTGACGAATCCACCAGGTGGCGTAAGTGCTGAACTTGTAGCCGCGCACGTGGTCGAATTTCTCGACAGCGCGCAGCAGTCCCAGGTTGCCCTCCTGAATGAGGTCCAGAAAGTTGATGCCGCGCGCCGTGTATCGCTTGGCTATGCTGACCACCAGCCGCAGGTTCGCGCGCGTAAGGGCCTCGATGGCCAGTAGGGCTCGCTGCTCCACCCAATGAAAATGTTCGGCAATGTCCTCATCGAGTTGCGGATCGGCCTTGAGCAGGCGGTGGAATTGCTTCAGGTCCGGAAGTTGTCGTTGCTCGCGCCACTGCCGCAGCAGCCAGATTTGCAGGGCCGGTGGCAACAGGTACAGCCCCTGCATGCTGGCATACAGGGCGCGGGCCAGATCCGTCCACGCCTCATCGCGCTTCGGCCCTATCGCTTCCAGCCAGGTACGGGCCGCGGAGTTGCCGCCCGGCTCCAGCTCGTCTCCGAGGGCGCCCACCTCTTCAAGCATCGTGGCCAGGTCCGGCGGAGCGAGTTGCATCTGCGACGACAACTGCAACAGCATGCCGTGGTTACGCAACACACTCTCGTACAGATGCTCGCCAATGTGGCCCGCGGGGGCTTTCAAACCCGAGCTGTCTTCACTGGTGGATGCGTGGTCGTCGAGCACGGACTGAAGTTCACGTTCGGCGGCGATTTGCATGCTTAGCCAGACTTCGTGCGAGGCCTCCAGCAACTTGACCCGGCCGATTTCTTTCAGATACAGACGAACCGGGTCCTCGACAGG
Source organism: Anaerolineae bacterium (assembly GCA_021296065.1). Classification (GTDB taxonomy): domain Bacteria; phylum Chloroflexota; class Anaerolineae; order Aggregatilineales; family Phototrophicaceae; genus JAGWBD01. Next base: position 5,787 of record JAGWBD010000044.1, on the reverse strand, counting down.
ATCGTTGTTGCCGATCTGCAGGTCTTCCTCCTCAAGGCGCCGCAGCGCGCGAGATTCGATTCCTTCCCGGTCAGGCCTGCCTTGTTCCCCGCTGGTCTGGCCGGACGCGAGTGAGGCAGATGTTGGTCGGGTTTCAGTGGTCATCCGCTCCATTTTGGCTCCTTTCTCCTGCAATGTCGTCATGGTGATCGCGGCTTCGCAGGGGTCTGATTTCGCAGCGCCTTGTCGATCCGGTTGCGCGCCCTTACGGACAACTGGATGCGCTCATGCAGGCTTTCCTTACCTCCATCGTCGTCTTCAAGCAGGTAATAGAGTTCGCGGCGCTCGCGTTCCAGGCGCCTGAGTCGCAGGCGCAACGCAGTGCGTACCAGTTCACGTTGCCAGTCCACCGCTTCGGCGCGCTTGACCACGACTGACAGGTCCGCCCCGAAGCCCTGCCGCATCACAGTGCGGGCATTGTCCAGGTCGCTGGCTGGCGTATCGCGTTCAAGTTGCTGCAGGGTCTCACGTTGCGACGCATCGCCATGCTGGTTCAACCAGGCCATTTCCGACATTTCGTCCTGCCTCAAGGCCAGCAAAAGACCCTGCAGTAGCGACGCACAATCCCTGTTGACAAAGTCAGACTCGCCAAATGCTTCCAGCGGCCCGTGCGACAACGCCAGGTCGCCGGTTGCCAGTTCGCGAAAAACGCGATTGATCCGGTAAACCAGGTCCGGCTGCCGCAACAGATTGCCAAGAAAGTCGCGCTCGTGCTTCTGGTCTTCCTGCGGAGGTGGCGCCGGCTGCAATTCGGCATCAGGGGCCGCCTCCGTGTTGTTTCGGCGACTAACGGACACCGGCTTCTGTCGCTGCGACCAACGCAGCAATTCATCCTCGGCAATACGCAAACGCAAGGCCAGCTTTTGCAGGTTGTCACGCGAATACAATCGGTTTTCCGAGGCCTGCAGAAGGGGCAGAAGCCGACGTGCCACGGCTTCCCGCTCCTGTATGCTGGGGCGTTCGGGAAGGGCCTGCACTTCCGTTTCAATGACATAGTCGGCGACGGGCGTGGCCTCCACAACCCGTTGTCCCCAAATGGCGGCGTCCTCGCGAATGAGGTCGTCCGGGTCCTTCGCGCCGGGCAATTGCAAGACCCGAATGTCCAGCGACAGGCGCCCGCTGTAATCAGCTTGCAACGTCTCGCGCGCCACCTCAAGGCTGCGCATGGTCGCGTTCTGGCCGGCCCTGTCGGCGTCCAGCGCCAGCACCACCTTGCTCGCGAGGCGCGGAGTCAACAGGCGCAACTGCGATTCGGTCAGGGACGTTCCCATCTGCGCCACGACGTTCAGGTGACCCGCCTGATGGGCCTGAATGACGTCCATGTAGCCTTCTACGATCACGGCGGTGTTTTCGTTGCGAATTGCCTGACGCGCGCGGTCCAGGCCGTAGAGCAGGCGGCTCTTGTCAAAGAGTGGCGTCTGCGGCGAGTTCAGGTACTTCGGCTGGTCCTCGTCGTCAAGACCCCGCGCGCCAAAGCCAACCACACGGCCGCGCTCGTCGCGGATGGGAATGAGCAGGCGATTGCGAAACCGGTCGTAGACGCGACCACTGTCTTCATTTCGTCCCAACAGGCCAACATCCAGCAGGTCCTGGTCGCTGTAGTCCAGTTGCCGCATATAGTCGCGCAAATGCTGCCAGCCAGCGGGCGCGTAGCCCAGGGCCGCGGTGCGCAAGGTGTCGTCACTGAAGCCGCGCCGCTCCCGTGCATAGGCCAGCACCTGCGGCGTATCCCACAGACGTTCCCGGTACCAGTCGGTCGCCGCCTGCAACACGCCACGCAATACATCCTGACGGGCCGCCTGCTGCCTCTGCTCGTCGGTCTGGCGTCGTAGTTCTACGCCCGCCTGGCGAGCGAGCTCTTCCAGCGCCTCGCGGAAACTCCAGCCATGGTGCTTCTGGGCGAAACTGAACAGGTCCCCGCCTTCGGCGCAGCTGCCAAAACACCGCCAGCTTTGGGTATCCGGGTTGACGATGAAGGAGGGCGTACGTTCGCTGTGGAAGGGACAGTTGGCCTTGTAGTAGCGGCCAGCCTTCTTCAGCGGGACGTACTGCTGAATATAGTTGACAATATCGATGCGGGACTTGATCTCGTCAGCGACGGACATGGCCCTGTCCCCGACTACGGGTCACCAGTATACGAAAGGGCGGCCGTCACGGCAATCACGTCCGCCGCACACTCCTGGGCAAGGATATAGCACATGTGTGCTAAACGCAAGTGTGAGTTTCGTTAGAATCCTGTGAGTTGGCGGCCGCAACCTCGCCCGTCAGCCGCCACCCTAGAATCCACTCAGATGTGAAAGATCAATGCGGCCGGCCTGCAGGGAGGCAATGGACTGAAGCAACGCCAATCGATTTTGCCGCAGGGTTTCATCCTCAACGTTGACCAACACGTGATCGAAGAAGTCACGGATCGTCGGCACCAGCGCTTCCATGGCGCAAAACAGGGAATCGACGTCGCCTTCCTGCTGCAAGGATTGCGCCCACAGCAGCTTGTCATAAAGCGCCCGTTCCTGCGGTTCCCGCAACAACGCCTCCTGTAAGGCATTCACCTGCCCCGACCCGCGCGTGATGCGGACGCAGCGGGAATAGCTGTCCAGAACCAGTGGCCAGTCCGGCCGGCCGACCTGGTTTTGCAGCCGGGCCGAGAATTGCGATGCGCGCCAGGGATTGCTGCCCTGCTCCGCCAACACCGCCTGCAGAACATCCGCGGCGAAGCCCTGGTCCTGCAACCATGCCTGCAGACGAATGGCAAGAAAGTCCAGCAGGGCCTGGCGCGTCCGGTCGTCCGCAGCGAGCGGTTGTGCCTGAATCACGGGCGGCAGCATGGCTGCAAGATTAACGTCCAGCCTGCGGTCGCACAGGATGCGAATGAGGCCCAGAGCCGCCCGACGCAAACCGTAGGGATCGGCTGTGGCCCGCGGTGTCACGCCGGCCGCAAAGAGACCGGCCAGGCTGTCGAGGCGGTCCGTCAACGCCAGCAACGCGCCGGCCTCGCTGGCAGGCAATCCGTCGTCGGCGCTGCGCGGTTGCCAGAATTCGAAGATGGCCTCCGCCACCTCCGCCGGGCTGCCGCCACGGCGCGCGTATTCGCGCCCCATAACGCCTTGCAAGGACGTCATCTCGACAACCATCTGTGTCGCCAGGTCCGCGCGGGCCAGTTGCGCCGCATCCTGCGCCACTGCGATGACGGAAGCATCCAGCCCGAGCAGGTTGCCGATTTCCGTCACCAGGGTCAACACCCGGCGGTTCTTGTCCAGCATCGAACCGAGCCGCTCGTGAAAGACCAGCGTGTCCAGACGGGGCAAGTGCGCGGGCAGCGGTTTGCGCAGGTCTTCTTCAATGAAGTAGCGTGCGTCGCTGAAGCGGGCGCGCAGCACGTGCTCGTTGCCGGCGACGATGTTGGCCATCCCCTGCCCGTCGCCATTGCGCACCGCAATGAACCAGGGCAGCAGACGGCCCTCTTCATCCTCCAGCGGAAAGTAGCGCTGGTGCTTGCGCATCACGGCCACCAGCACCTCTCGCGGCAAATTGAGAAAGTCCTCGTCGAAAGCGCCACGGAAGGCCGTTGGTACTTCCACAAGATTGGTGACTTCGTCCAGCAGCGCGGGATCCTCCGGTATGCGACCGCCGACTTCGGCCGCCAGCGCCCAGGCCTGGGCCTGAATCGCTTCACGGCGTTCGTCCCGCTGCAGGAGAATGGCCTGATCGGCCATGCGCCGAAAATAGTCGGCCACGCTCGCCACAGAGATTTCCCGGGACCCGTATTGCCGCGCGCCGCGGCTGCTGCTGCCGCTGACGACGTCGGCAAAGCGGAAGGGAATGCATTGCTCCCCGTGCAGCGCCAGCAACCAGCGCAGTGGACGCGCAAAGGTCGCAGCGCTGGCATTCCAGCGCATACTGCGCGAGAAACGCAGGCCGGCAATCAGTGCGGGCAGCGATTCGCCCAGTACTTCCGCGACCGCACGTCCCGGCGTGTGTGTAAGCGCGATGACATATTCACCACCATCAATGGCCTGGACCTGCAGGTCTTCCGGCGCCACGCCGCGGCTGCGGGCGAATCCCAACGCCGCGCGCGTGGGTTCACCGGCTTCGTCCCAGGCTCGTGACGCCGGTGGCCCCTTGACCCGTTCCTCCAGCGCCGTCTGTTGCGCCGCCAGTTGACGGGCATGCAGCACAATGCGACGCGGCGTGGCGGCAACCGCAATGCCATCATGTGAGAGTCGCAGGCCCGCGAAAAAGTCCGTCGCCGCCGCTCCAAGTTGGGTGGCGGCCCCGTCAACATCCGCCGCCGGCAATTCCTCCACGCCAATTTCCAGCAGAAAGTCCGCCGGCCCGGTTGCCGGCCCCGGCGGCGGCGTCAGATCCGGGACTGGAGGCGCGGCCCACAGCGAGTTTTGCAGCGAAAAGCCGGCTTCCTCACGCTGACGCACCCAGGCCCGGGCCACGTCGCGCGCCATGTCGCGCATGCGCCGGAACCAGGTGGCCCGTTCCGTGACACCGATGGCGCCGCGCGTATCCAGCACGTTAAAGAGATGACTTTGCTTCAGCAGGTAGTCGTAGGCGGGCAGAATGGCGTCGGCCTCCAGGGCGCGCCGACCTTCCTTTTCCCAGGCGTCGAACACCCCTTGCAGGGCCGGTACGTCACCGATTTCAAAGTAATAGCGACAATGCTCGATCTCACCCTGCAGAAACACATCACCGTAACTCAGTTCGCCCAACCAGCGAATGTCCCAGACGCTGTCCGAACCCTGCAGCGCCAGCACGATCCGTTCTATGCCGTAGGTAATCTCGACTGATACCGGGTCCAGCTCCAGGCCGCCGGCCTGCTGGAAATAACTAACCTGGGGGATCTCCTGACCCTTCAGCCACACTTCCCAGCCCAGGCCCCAGGCCCCCAGCGGCGGACTTTCCCAGTTGTCCTCCACGAAGCGGATATCCTGTTCTTCCGCCTTGAGGCCCAGCGCCCGCAGGGACTCAAGGTACAGCTCCTGCGGGTTGCCCGGATCCGGCTTAAGGATGACCTGGTACTGGAAGAACTGCTGCATCCGGTTGGCATTGTCACCATACCGGCCGTCGCCGGGACGGATACTGGCTTCCACATAGGCCACGCGCCAGGGTTCCGGCCCCAGCACGCGCAATAGCGTCGCCGGATTGTTCGTGCCGGCGCCTACCTGCACGTTGTGAGGGTTCCAGAGCACACAACCCTGCCCGGACCAAAAATCGTGCAGTCGCAGAATCACATCCTGGAAGCCCGGGGCCATGGTCATCCCTGTTTGGTCCTGAATCTGTGGATTCGCCGTGTCGTTACAACAGGCCGACCGCGTTCAGCACTTGCTGCTGCGCGCGGTCGGTTTCACCCAATCTGACAGGAATGCGTCAGTTGCGGTGCATGTCACCCGCCATGCTGAACAGGCTCATGCGTGGCTGGCGGGTCCGTTCGTCTTCCTTGCCGAAGTTAATGGGTTCGCCCTGGTTATCGATCGCCTGTACCGAAAGACCCAGGCTCTGCAATTCCTTCACGAGAACGCGGAAACTGGTTGGAATGCCGGGTTCCTCGATGGGCTCGCCCTTGACGATTGCCTCATAGGTCTTGACACGGCCCTGCACGTCATCGGACTTGACCGTCAGCATTTCCTGCAGGGTGTAGGCCGCGCCATAGGCTTCCAGCGCCCACACTTACATTTCGCCGATACGCGGACAGCCGATTTGCGCCTTGCCACCCAGCGTTTGTTGTGTCAGCAGACTGTA
>JAGWBD010000156.1 GCA_021296065.1 Anaerolineae bacterium | reverse complement strand
CAATCTGGAGCCTCCCTTTGATGAAGAAACCCTGCGCCGCCTGCTCGCCACCTATTACGCTGTTTGCGAGTACGTGGACTCCAACGTGGGCCAGGTGCTGGCCAGGCTGGATTCGCTTGGCCTGACCGAAAACACGCGCGTGATCTACAGCACGGACCATGGGGAGAGCCTTGGCGCGCGTGGCCTGTACGGCAAGTTCACCATGTATCAGGAATCCGCGGAGATTCCGCTCGTCATGGCAGGGCCGGACATTCCCGCCGGTCAGGTTGTGCGCACGCCTGTGTCCCTGCTGGATATGGCGCCCACCATTCTTGAGTCCGTCGGCAGCGAGGCGACTGAATGGTCGGCAGGTTTGCCAGGGGAATCGCTGTATTCGCTGATGCAGCAACCGGATGTCGAGCGCAGCGTCTTTTCCGAATACCACACGGTGGGCACGCCGCATGGCTACTATATGTTGCGTGATTTGCGTTACAAGTATGTGCGCTACGTCGATGGGCCTCCGCAACTCTTTGACTTGTTGGAAGACCCGGATGAAGTGCGGGACCTGTCAGCGCACCCGGACTATCGGGGTGTTCTCGCAGAGCGCGAAGCACGTCTAAGGTCGATACTTGATCCGGAAGCCGTGGACCGGCAGGCGCGCGCAGATCAGAAAGCCAGGGTGGAAGCCTTTGGCGGCGAGGCGGCCGTCCGGGCGCGGGGCACTTTCGCCAACTCGCCGGTGCCGGGCGAGGAACCGGGATTCAGGATCTACAAATGATGTCTCACGACAATTCATTGACTGGGGTCAAGGGTCGTTCACCACGTAGCACCAGAGCCACGTTTTCAAAACATTGCCTGCGCGACATGTAACGCGCTTCCTGAGTGCCGCCACCCACGTGCGGGGCCAGCACGACGTTGTCCATGGAGAGCAGGGCGGGGTGAACAATCGGCTCTTCTTCGAAGACGTCCAGCGCGGCGCCCGCGAGGTGTCCGGACTGAAGTGCCTGGACCAGCGCCTCTTCGTCCACGACCGGACCACGCGCCATGTTGATCAGCCAGGCGCCGCGTTTCATGGCTTGCAGGCGTTCCGCATCAATCAGGTGCTGAGTTTCTTCTGTCAGAGGCGTGTGAAGCGACACGATGTCCGCTTCGACCAGCAGAGCCTCCAGCGTGCGGTACTCCGGGTCGTCCTGGACGCTGCGGCGCGTGTACAAAATGCGCATGCCAAAGGCCCGCGCGCGCTGCGCCACGGCCTTCCCGGTACGTCCGTAACCGACGATACCAAGGACCTTGTCGCGCAAGAGGACGCCGTCCCAGACTCCTGGCTCAAAGCGTTTCCAGCGGTCGGCGCGAATATAACGGTCACCCAGGGCCAGCATGCGCACGGCGGCGAGGATCATCGCCATTGTGAAGTCCGCCGTCGATTCGTAAAAGGCGTCGGGCGTGTTGCAACCCCAAACGCCACGCGCGTTTAACAGGTCGGGATCCATGTTGTTGAAGCCGGCGGCCACGTTGGCGATAACGCGTAGAAGAGGCGCGGAATCCAGCAATTCCTCGTCCACGTCCAGTTCGCCCTGATTGACGATGGCGCTCAATTGTGGCGCCAGATCCAGTACCTCGGCCCTTGGCATGGTCAGTCCGCCACCCGGTCCCTGCAGGACCGTGGCCAGTCCCTGGACCGGCTCCATCACGTCGTCCGGGACTTCATTGGTGCTGAGTACAACAGGCAGGGGCATCGCAGATCCTTTTCTCTTGCGTCACCAGCAACAGTAGCCGCCATCGATGATCAGGTCGTGGCCCGTCATGAAATCGGAGACTGAAGAGGCCAGATAGACGATGGCGCCCTGCAAGTCTGTCACCTCGCCCATGCGGCCCATGGGCGTCAGCGCCATCCACTTCGGCGCGATTTCCTGCCCGGCCTGCGTTTCCAACATGTCTGCCACCAACTGGGTGCGAGTGTAACCAGGACTGATACTGTTGACGCAAATGCCATGTGGCGCCCACTCGGCCGCCAGTGAGCGCGTCATGTGCAGCACGCCGGCCTTGGTGGTGTTGTATACGGTCTGACGTTGCGGTGTGTTGACGACGCTGGCGGACATTGAGGCGGTGTTGATGATCTTGCCATAGCGCGCACCCAGCATCACTCGCGCCTCGGCCTGGGCGCAGCGAAACACAGCCTTCAGGTTCAGATCATTAATCGAGTCCCAGTGCTCTTCGCTCGCGTCCTCGGCGGCGGCCCAGTCCACGATTCCTGCGTTGTTGACGCCAATGGTCAGACGGCCCCATTGATCAAGGATGCCATCTACCATGCACTGGATATCATTCGACTCTGTGACGTCGGCAGCGATTGCGAGCGCGTCAATTCCCTTGGCCTGCAATTCCTCTGTGACAAGTCTGGCCTTTTCTTCCACGAGGTCAACCACTGCGACTGCGGCGCCGGCTTCGCCCAGGGCATGGGCAAAGCCCCGTCCAATGCCCTGACCAGCGCCTGTGACCAGCGCGACCCGGCCTTCCAGACGAAAGCGATCCATAATTGGCGCAGCCGACAAGACCCTGTCGCTCATAAGCTACCCTTTCAGGTGAATGAGGATACGCAAAGTATAGCCTGGCGAGGTTTTCCCGGCGTGCTCAACCAGGTTGACCGTCAGGCGAGGCTATGCTAGGATGTCGCGCCGTCGGGGACAATGAATCGATGAAAACAGTCGTAGCATTTCAGGGCATCGAAGGGGCCAATTCGGACCTGGCGATACGTCAACATTTTGGCGAAGGGGTCGAAGTCTTTCCCTGCCGCACGCTTGAGGACCTGTTCTCGGCCATAAATCGCAATCACGACGTGGTCTATGGTTTGCTACCGGTAGAAAATGTGCAGGCCGGTGCGGTATCCCAGGCCTACGAACTGTTGATGGATGCGGATTTCCGCATTCAGGCGGACATCGTGTTACATGTCCGCCATGCCTTGCTGGCGGCGCCGGGCAGCAAGATTTCTGATCTGAAGAGAGTGCGTTCGCACCCGCACGCGTTGGCCCAGTGCGACCGATTTCTGCGACGCCACAATCTGATTCCCGTCCCCTGGTATGATACCGCCGGTTCGGCGAAAGATCTGGCGGAAGAACCGGAAGAGGGCAGCGCCGCAATTGCCTCCGGGCTGGCCGGTGAACTCTATGGCCTGGAATTGCTGGAAGACCAGATTGAAGATGTTGAATTCAACTTC
>JAGWBD010000155.1 GCA_021296065.1 Anaerolineae bacterium | reverse complement strand
AATTGCTGGAAGCCCAGATTGAAGATGTAGAATTCACCTTCACGCGTTTTTTTCGGCTGGGCCATGATGATCCCCCAATGGTGGAGTACAACAAGACGGCCATAGTCTGTGCCACGCGGCAACGACCCGCGGCTCTCTACGATTGCCTCGGGGAATTCGCCAAACGCGACATTAACCTGACGAAAATTGAATCGCGTCCCCGCCCCAATCGACCCTGGGAGCCGGTCTTTTATCTGGACTTCGAAGGTCACTGGCAGGAACCCCACGTGCAGGAAATGATGGCAGGTCTGTTGCAGCGCGCTTCATTTGTCAAGTCGCTGGGTTCCTATCCGGCGGTCCGCACGGGCATGCAACCGGTTGGAATATAGGGTAATCCGGCATGGAGAGACTTCCAGTCGCGGTACTTGGCGCCACAGGCGCCGTTGGCCAACGATTCCTGCAGTTGCTGGAGGGCCATCCCTGGTTTGAGGTCGCCGAGTTGACCGGTTTTTCCAGCGCCGGACACTTGTATGGCGACGTCGTGCGTTGGCATCTGGCAGGGAACCCACCCGATTCTGTTGCCGACCTGCGCGTAAAAGCCAGTGAAGCGACGCTGCAGTCTCCGCTGGTGTTTTCTGCCTTGCCATCGACGGCCGCCCGCGAACTTGAGTTCGATCTGGCCGCGGCCGGCCATATTGTTTGCAGCAATGCATCCGCCAACCGCATGCAGGCCGATGTCCCCCTGCTGCTGCCGGAAGCCAATGCTGACCACATTCGCCTGATTGACGTGCAGCGACGACGGCGCGGTTTCCGCAGCGGGGCGGTCGTCGCCAATTCCAATTGCACCAGTATGCCGGTGGTCATGTCGCTGGCGCCCCTGCGTCCCTTTGGCATTCGCAGGGTCCACATGGTCAGCGAACAGGCCATCAGTGGTGCGGGATACCCGGGCGTGGCTTCCCTCGACATCATTGACAACGTCATCCCCTGGGTCAGTGGTGACGAAGGAAAAATGGAAAGCGAACCGTTCAAGATGCTGGGCGACCTGTGCGGTGACGAAGTGGCGTGGTTGCCGGCCGTCGCCGCCGCCACCTGTACTCGCGTCCCGGTGATCGACGGGCATCTGGTGAACCTGTCGCTGGAGCTTGCCGAAGCGCCCGCACTGGATGACATCCACGCGGCCTGGCGAGAGTTTCGCGGGCCGCAACCCGTGCCCATGCTGCCGTCAGCGCCAGACAAGCCCTTGCAGGTCTTCACCCAGGTCGACCGCCCGCAGATTCGCCTGGACCGCATGGCCGGCAATGGCATGTCCACCTCGGTGGGCCGTTTGCGCGAGTGTCCGATTCTCGGATATCGCTTCGCCGCCCTGACGCACAACACCATTCGTGGCGCCGCCGGATGCAGCATCCTCAATGCCGAACTGTTGGCGGTGCAGGGTTACCTGGGCAGTTTCCGGCCAGAGCCTGCCGCGGTACATGCCTGAGCGCAGGGTTTTCGTCGCCGGTTTTGACGGCTATCTGGGTTGGCCGCTCTCACAACACTTGCTGAAACGCGGTCACGTGGTTGCCGGCGTGGACGCCTTCCTGCGCCGCGAGCAGGTGGCGGGCCTTGGCGCATGCAGCGCTGTTCCGGTTGCTTCACCGCAAGAGCGAAAATCGGCGTTGCGGGAGCACTTCCAACAGACTCCGGACCTTCGCACAGGAAACATGCTGGACTTTCCCTTCCTGCGGGCCTTTCTGAAAGACTTTCAGCCGGACACGGTCGTGCATCTGGCGGAAATCCCTTCGGCTGCCTGGTCCATGATCGATCAGGCGCACTGCAGTTTTACACAACACAACAACGTCATCGGTACGTTGAATCTGCTGTGGGCCATGCATGAAGTGTGCCCGGATGCCCATCTGGTCAAGTTGGGAACAATGGGAGAGTACGGCACACCAGCCATGCCCATCCCGGAGGGCTTCTTTGAACCGGAGTTCCGCGGCCGTCGCGATCGACTGCCATTTCCGCGCCAGGCGGGCAGCTTCTATCACTGGAGCAAGGTGCACGATTCGAACAACACCATGTTCGCCTGGATACTCTGGGGCCTGCGGGCGACGTACATCATGCAGGGGGTCGTGTATGGCACAGAAATTGAACATCAATCTGATGACCCGCGCCTGAAGACACGTCTGGATTTCGACCAGTGTTTCGGCACAGTCGTCAACCGCTTTTGCTGTCAGGCGGTGATTGGTCATCCCCTCACCATTTACGGGCAGGGCGGACAGAAACGAGGTTTCCTGCCACTTCGAGACGTGATGCAGTGTTTGACTCTTGTGATTGACAGCCCGCCGAATGCGGGTGACTATTGCGTTGTCAATCAGTTCGACGCCTGCTACACGATAAATGAGATCGCCTTGCTGGTGAGGCAAGCCTGTTCGGAGGAAGGCCTGACGGTGGACATCATGGAGGTTGAAAACCCCCGTATGGAATCCGGGCGGCACGAGTATCAACCGGACCGTGAGCAACTCCTTGCCCTGGGTTACCAACCTGCTGGGTCGCCATTGCAAGAAATCAGAATGATGCTGGCGGACCTGTTGCCGCAGCGTGAACGCATTGAAGCGCGGGCGGAATTGCTGCTGCCGGATATTCGCTGGGATGGCGCACATCGACGGTCAGGCGTCCTGGGCAGGGAGGCGGCAGGATGATTCAGTTTCGCGAACTGGCGCTGCTTTCCCGGGATGAGCGCCGCAGGCTCATGCGGCGCGCCGAGACGGACATCCGCAGTCTGTTGCCTGTGGTGCAGGAGGTCGTTGACCGCGTCCGTGCGGAGGGCGATGAAGCTCTGGTCGATTTCGCGCGGCGCTGGGACTGCGCGGATTTCGATACCAGCCAACTGCTGGCTGCCAAAGAAGATTTCGAAGCCGCGAGGCAAGGAGTCAGCGAAGAGGTAGTTGAGGCCATTGAAGCTGCCCACGAAAACATTCGCCGCTTTCACCGGAAACAAATGCCGGAAGAAATGTGGTTCAGTGAATTGCAGCCCGGAGTCATGGCCGGGGAAAAGGTGACGCCGATTGCCAGCGCCGGTCTCTATGTACCTCGCGGCAAGGGCGCTTTTCCGTCGGTGATGTTGATGCTGGCCACCCCGGCCCGGGTTGCCGGCGTCCCCCGCGGGGTGGTCGTGACGCCGCCCGCACCGGACGGCCGGGCCGACCCTGGCACGCTTGTGGCGGCGCAGAT